>JBPCTQ010000276.1:0-9478 GCA_051011595.1 Acidimicrobiales bacterium | reverse complement strand
CCGCGCTACCCTGAACAGCAACGTCGGGGCCTGGACGGGTAACGACTCCCAACGTCGGCATCGGGCGGCTGCACGATCGCCTGCCGGCAGCGTCGCCGTGACGCGCCCTGCAAGGAGTCCCATGCCGAACCCAGATGCGACCTCTCCGTTCATCGCCGAACGCCTGGCGTCGGGACGGGCACTGTCGTTCGAGTTCTTCCCGCCGGCCGACGACGTGGCCGCTCGATCACTCGAGAAGACCGTGCATCGCCTCGCCGAGCTCGATCCCACCTTCGTCTCCATCACCTACGGAGCCGGCGGATCCACCCGTGACAACACCCGCGACCTGGTGGTCGACGTCACCACCCACCAGAGTTTTCCGGCCATGCCTCATCTCACCTGCATGGGCCACACGCGGGCCGAGTTGATCGAGCTGCTGGGTGACTACGCCGAACACGGTGTGGTCAACGTGCTGGCCCTGGCCGGCGACCCACCGGCTGACGGCTCGCCCATCACCGGTGACTTCCGGTATGCCTCCGAGCTGGTCGAGTTGGTTCGCGAACACACCAACTTCAGTGTCGGGGTTGCCGCGTTCCCCGAGCTGCATCCTCGCTCGGTCGATCAGCCCGACGATCGCCGCCATCTGGCCGCCAAGCTGGCCGCGGCCGACTTCGGCATCACCCAGTTCTTCTTCGACGCCGACGACCACCTGCGGATGATCGACGACCTGGCTGCGTTGGGCTGTGATCGACCGGTGCTGCCCGGCATCATCCCGGTGGTGAACCCCACGTCGATTCGCCGGTTCGCAAAGATGAACGGGGCCAGGGTGCCCGAAGACCTGTGGAATCGGCTGGAGTCCGCCGAGGGCGAGGAACGTCTGGCCATCGCCGTCGATGCGGCCACCGAACTGTGCGCCACCCTGCTCGAGGCGGGGGTGCCGGGTATTCACTTCTACACCCTCAACCGCACTGCGGCGACGGCTCAGGTCTGCGCCAACCTCTCGCTCTGACCCGGTGACCACGGGCGCATCGAGACTTCGGGCGACGGGGTAGGCTCCGGCCATATGGCCGACAAAATCAGCATGAACCAGGACGGCACCCTCTCGGTGCCCGACCAGCCCATCATTCCTTTCATCGAAGGTGACGGCACGGGCGTCGACATCTGGCCCGCCGCCCGGCTGGTGCTCGATGCGGCCGCCGCCAAACACGGCCGCTCCATCGAGTGGATCGAGGTCCTCGCCGGCGAGAAGGCCTTCAACGAGACCGGCGACTGGCTGCCCCAGGAGACCATCGAGAAGTTCGAGGAATACCTCATCGGTATCAAGGGCCCGCTCACCACACCCATCGGTGGGGGATTCCGCAGTCTCAACGTGGCCATCCGCCAGATCAGGGACCTCTACGTGTGCCTGCGGCCGGTGCGCTGGTTCCAGGGCGTTCCGTCGCCGGTGAAGGAACCGCAGCTGGTCGACATGGTGATCTTCCGCGAGAACACCGAAGACATCTACGCCGGGCTCGAGGTCGAGGCCAACACTCCCGACGCCAAGAAGATGCGTGACCTGCTCCACGACGCCTTCGGCTGGGACATCCGTGAGGACTCCGGCATCGGGGTGAAGCCCATCTCCAAGACCGGCTCGCAGCGCCTGCAACGGGCGGCCATGCAGTACGCGGTGCGCCGCAACCGCAAGCGGGTGCACTGGGTGCACAAGGGCAACATCATGAAGTTCACCGAGGGTGCCTTCCAGAAGTGGGGGTACGAGTTGGTGCGCGAAGAGTTCGCCGATGTGGCCGTGGGCTGGGATGACTGCGGCGGCGACCCGGGCGACAAGATCCTGGTGCAGGACGCCATTGCCGACATCGCCCTCCAGCAGGTGCTCACCCGACCGGCCGAGTTCGATGTCATCGCCACCATGAATCTCAACGGCGATTACCTCTCCGACGCCCTCGCCGCCCAGGTCGGCGGTATCGGCATCGCCCCCGGCGCCAACATCAACTACGTCACCGGTCACGGTGTGTTCGAGGCCACCCACGGCACCGCACCCAAGTACGCCGGACAGGACAAGGTGAACCCCTCGTCGGTGCTGTTGTCGGGGGTGCTCATGTTCGAGCATCTCGGATGGCAGGAAGCGGCCGACGACATCGTGCGGGCCGTCGAGGCCACCATCGGCGACAAGGTCGTCACCTACGACTTCGCCCGGCTGATGGACGGCGCCACCGAGGTCAAGTGCTCCGAGTTCGCGTCAGCGATCGTCGATCGGCTGTAGGCCTTCTTCTCCCATAATCCCCGGCAGCGGCCGGTGATGCGGCCAGTACCCTTGGGGATTCGTGGCCGTCACCGAAGTCGACCCTGAGGGCGTCGAAGCGGTTCCTCACCTGTTTCGACGCGGACTCCGACTGATCGGACGGTCGTTGCGCGCCCGCCCGGGCGCCCACGCCATCGCCATCACCGGCGGTTTCGTGTTCGCCATCGCCGCGGTGGCGCTCACCCGGGTGCTCGGCTGGGCCACCGACAACGTCATCGTGCCCGGTCTCGACGGCGACGGTGTCGACGACTCCACCGTGTGGACTGCCGTTGCCCTCATCATGGGGGTGGGTCTGTTCCGCGGCGCCGGTGCGCTGGTGCGTCGCTACTTCTTGGCCGTGGCCGAGTACGGCACCCAGCACCTGTGGCGCAGCCAGCTCTTCGACCAGTACCTCGACCTGCCGCTGAGCTTCTTCCAACGGCGCCCCACCGGCGAGCTGCTGGCCCATGCCGACAACGACCTCACCGTGTCGTCGATGGTGCTCAAACCGTTGGCCTTCACCGTCGGCACCATCATGTTGATCCTGGTCTCGATGGTGAGCCTGCTGTTGGTGCATCCGCTGTTGGCCCTGGTGGCCGTGGTGTTGTTCCCGATACTGGCCGTGATGAACCAGATCTACACGGCCCGGGTGGAGGTGCCCTCGGCGAAGGTGCAGGAGAAGTTGGGCGACGTCTCGGCCATCGCCCACGAGAGCTTCGACGGGGTGTTGGTGATCAAGACCCTGGGCCGCGAGGACGCCGAGGTGGAGCGCTTCGCCGAGGCGTCCGACACCTTGCGAGAGGAACGAGTGGGGGTCGGCCGCCTGCGGGCCAACTTCGAACCGGCCATCGACAGCCTGCCCAACCTGGGCATCATCGCCCTGCTGGCGGTGGGTGCTTTTCTGGTCGACGCCGGCGACATCACCGTGGGTGATCTGGTCGGGGCCATGGCCCTGTTCACCATCCTTGCCCTGCCCATCCGAATCGTCGGCTTCTTCCTGGAGGAGATGCCCAAGTCGGTGGTGGCCCTGGAGCGGATCGATCGAGTACTCGAGGAGAAGGTCCCTGACACGGCAGTCCGACGCGAGCTCACCTTGCCGGCGGGACCCCTCGAGGTGCACTTCGACGACGTGCACCTGTCCTACGACGGCCACACGGTGCTGCAGGGTGTGAGCTTCGCCGCCCAACCGGGCGAGGCGGTGGCCATCGTCGGATCCACGGGCGGGGGCAAGTCGTCGTTGGCCCGACTGCTGGTCGACCTGCTCCCCACCGATGGCGGGCAGGTCCTGATCGGCGGACAACCGGTGCCCGATGTGCAGCGGGCCGATCTCCACGCCGCGGTGGCCATGGCGTTCCAGGAGACGTTTCTCTTCGCCACCAGCATCAGCGACAACATCGCCCTCGATCGAGGCCTCGAACCCGAGGCGGTCGAAGCGGCCGCCCGCACCGCTGGGGCCCATGGGTTCATCACCGAGACGCCGCACGGATACGACACCGTGGTGGGCGAACGAGGGGTCACCCTGTCGGGTGGCCAGCGCCAGCGGGTGGCCCTGGCCCGGGCTCTCGTCGACCAGCCCCGGGTGTTGTTCCTCGACGATGCCACCTCGGCGGTCGACCCGGTCGTCGAGGCCGAGATCCTCGACAACCTGCGTCACCATCTCCAGCTCACGCTGCTGGTGGTGGCTCACCGGCTGTCCACCATCCGGCTGGCCGATCGCATCGTCTTCATCGCCGGCGGTGAGGTCAGGGGTGAAGGAACCCACGACGAGCTGTTGCGTCTACCCGCCTACGAAGCGCTGGTGCGGGCCTACGAGGAGGACGGCTCGTGATCCCCGGGTCGATGGTCGACGACGACGTCGAAGTCGAGGTGGGCGCCTTCGAGGTACTCAAACGAGGGCTGGCGGTCAGTCCCGAGCTGAAGAAGGGGTTCCTGTTCACGGCGGGTATGGCCATGCTGGCGGCGGCCGGTCGATTGATGATCCCCATCCTCATCCAGCTCATCCTCGACAACGGTGTCAACGGCGACGAGGGCTTCCGGCCCGGATTCGTGTACGGCGCCTGTTTGGTGGCCACCGTGATCATCGGGCTGGTCTTCCTGGCCAGCCGACTCACCTACCGTCGCCTCGTCGAGGTGGCCGAAGCGATGTTGATGGGCCTGCGGGTCCGCACCTTCGCCCACATCGAGCGGCTGTCACTGGCCGATCACGTGTCGAGCCGACGCGGGGTGCTCACCGCCCGCGTCACCAGCGACATCGAGACACTGGCCCAGTTCGCCCAGTGGGGGGCCATCTCGTGGGTGGTCAACAGTGTGGTCATCCTGGGGACCTTGGCCGTGATGGCCTGGTACTCGTGGGTGCTCACCCTGGTCACGGTGCTGGTCTACCTCCCGATGATCCCGGCGCTGCGGTCGCTGCAGCGGCGACAGTTCAAGGCCTATGACCGGCTTCGCAACCGGGTGGGCGACACCTTGGGGGCGGCTTCGGAGGCCGTCATGGGTGCGAGCGTCATCCGGGCCTACGGTTATCAGGCCCCCGTGCGTGACGAACTGGTCACGGCCAACGACCGCCAGTTCCGCACCCAGGTCAGCGCACACAAGTTCTTCGCCTGGCTGGCCCCGCTCACCGACTTCTTCGGCGCGGTGGCGCTCAGCGCGGTGGTGGCCCTCGGTGTGTGGTGGGGCGCCGACGCCGGCCTCAGTTCGGGCGAGCTGGTGGCCTTCTTGTTCCTGGTCACCATCTTGTTGAACCCCATCGCCGAGATCGGTGAGGTGCTCGATCAGACCCAGACGGCTCTGGCCGGCTGGTGGAAGATCCTCCAGGTGCTCGACATGCCGGTGGAGGTGGCCGAACCGGAGCCGGGTGTCGAACTGCCCCATCACCCCCTGTCGGTGCGCACCGAGGCCCTCGACTTCGAGTACCGAGTGGGTGGTCCCGTGTTGCACGGGATCGAGGTCGCCATACCGGCGGGTACCAGCGTGGCCGTGGTTGGCGAGACCGGCTCGGGCAAGACCACGTTCGCCACCTTGTTGGCTCGTCTGGCCGACCCCACCGGGGGCCGGGTGCTGCTCGACGACATCGACCTGCGGGAGGTGAGTGGCCCGTCGCGTCACCGGGCCGTTCGGATGGTCCCCCAGGACGGCTTCTTGTTCGACACCTCGCTCGGCGAGAACGTGAGCTTCGGCCGCGACGGTGCCACCGAAGCCGACGTGGTGGCGGCCTTCGACCGTCTGGGTCTGTCGTGGTGGCTCGAGCGGCTGCCCAACGGCCTCGAGACCCAGGTGGGCGAGCGGGGCGAGAACCTCTCGGTCGGCGAACGTCAGCTGGTGGCCCTGGCCCGCGCCTCGCTGGCCGACCCGGGAATCCTGATCCTCGACGAGGCCACCAGCGCCGTCGACCCCGAGACTGAACAGGCGCTGGCCGACGCCCTCGATCGCCTGGCCGTGGGTCGTACCACCGTGTCGATCGCCCACCGCCTGTCCACCGCTGAACGGGCCGATCTGGTGTTGGTGTTCGACAGCGGCCACCTCATCGAGCAGGGATCCCACGACGACCTGGTGGCGGCCGGGGGCCGGTACGCCAGCCTCTACGAGTCGTGGATCGGCAACACCCGCGACGACCGGCGCACACCGGCGGCCTGAGGCTGCGCCCGACTGGCTCGGCGACAGGGTGGCACGGGTACGCTCGGCGACTGGTCACCCCTCTCACCAGGAGCCTCACGTGAGCAAGCCCCCCGTTCGAGTCACCGTCACCGGCGCGGCCGGCCAGATCGGCTACGCCCTGCTGTTCCGCATCGCCAGCGGTCAGATGCTGGGCGACGACCAGCCGGTCATCCTCCAGCTGCTGGAGATCACGCCGGCGCTCGGTGCCCTCGACGGTGTGCACATGGAGCTCGACGACTGCGCCTTCCCGCTGCTGGAAGGGGTGGTGAAGACCGACGATGCCAACGTGGCCTTCGCCGACAGCAACTACGGCCTGCTGGTAGGGGCCATGCCTCGCAAGCAGGGTATGGAACGAGCCGATCTGCTCCAAGCCAACGGTGGCATCTTCGGCCCGCAGGGCAAGGCCATCAACGACCATGCCAGCCGCGACATCAAGGTGCTGGTGGTGGGCAACCCGGCCAACACCAACTCGCTCATCGCCCAGTCGGCGGCCCCCGACATCGACCCCGGTCAGTTCACCGCCATGACTCGCCTCGACCACAACCGGGCCATGACCCAGATCGCCCAGAAACTGGGGGCCACCGTCAACGATGTGACCCAGATGACGATCTGGGGCAACCACAGCGCCACCCAGTACCCCGACTTGTTCCACTGCGAGGTCAACGGCACCAACGCCGCGGCTGCCGTAGCCGACCAGGCCTGGCTCGACGGTGAGTTCATCCCCACCGTGCAGAAGCGGGGGGCCGCCATCATCGAGGCCCGGGGTGCCAGTTCGGCCGCCTCGGCCGCCAACGCCGCCGTCGACCACATGCACAGCTGGGCCCTGGGCACGCCGTCCGGCGACTGGGTGTCGATGGCCATCCCCAGCGACGGCAGCTACGACGTGCCCGAAGGCATCATCAGCTCGTTCCCGGTCACCTGCTCCGGTGGGGCGTATCAGATCGTGTCCGGCCTCGACATCGACGACTACAGCCGGGGCAAGATCGACGCGTCGGCGGCCGAGCTGGTCGACGAGCGCGACACGGTTTCGGGTCTCGGGCTGATCTGATCAGGCCGGCGTGACCGACGAACCCCTCACCGACGACCCACGGCCCCCCGATCTGCGGGTGGCCAAGAGCCTGGTGTTGGTCAACACCGGTGACGGCAAGGGGAAGAGCTCGGCTGCGTTCGGGGTGATGCTGCGCGCCTTGGCCCTGGACTGGCCGGTGGCGGTGGTGCAGTTCCTGAAGTCGGGCGACTGGAAGGTCGGCGAGGAGAAGATGGGTCGACGACTCGGGGTCGACTGGCACGCGTTGGGCGACGGATTCACCTGGGACTCCGACGACATCGAACACGACAAGGCGCTGGCCGCCGAGGCGTGGGGCACGGCTCGAGATCTCATCACCGCCGGTGACCACCGGCTGATCATTCTCGACGAGATCACCTATCTCATGAACTGGGAGTGGATCGACACCGACGAGATGGTGCGCACCCTGCGAGATCGACCCGAGCGGACCAGTGTGGTGTGCACCGGCCGCGACGCCCCGGCCGCCCTCGTCGCCGTGGCCGACACGGTCACCGAGATGCACAACACCAAACACGCCTACGACAGCGGCATCGCGGCCAAGAAGGGCATCGACTTCTAACCCCGGTCTGTCCCATTCCCGGCCCGACCCCCGCCCTGCCCCAATCCGAGCCGCCCCTTTTCGCTTCTGGTAGTGCCGCGACAGGCTGAGCGTGTTGCTGCACTACCAGAACCGAGTGGGGAGCCTGGGTGGGGGTGCGGAGTGGGTGCCGAGCGTGGGCGGGAGTGCGCAGCCCCCCGCTACTTGAGGAACTTGGAGGTGGTGTTGTCGGCCAGCACTTTGCCGTCGGTCTGGCAGGTGGCGCAGTAGTTCACCGTGTAGCGGTTGTAGGCCACCTCGCGGATGGTGTCGCCACACACCGGGCAGTCGTCGCCGGTGCGGTTGTGGACCTCACCGGGGCGGTCCTTGGAGGCCACCATCTCGTCGTTGCCTCGTTCGAAGTCGAGGCTCTCGGCGACGACCTCACCAATGGCCCGATGCAAGGCGGCGATGTCGCCCTCGCTCAGCTTCTTGGTGGTGGTGAACGGCGACAGCTTGGCTCGGTGCAGCACCTCGTTGGCGCAGCGTCGGCCCAACCCGGCCACACCCGACTGGCTCCGCAGGAAACCGTGCACCCGCATCGATCGTTCGTGCAGGGCCGCAGTGAGCTCGGCCTCGGAGATCGAGTCGGCGTCGGGGCCGAGCTCGGACAGGATCTCGGCCTCGGGACCATCGGTCGGTTCGACCCAGATCCCGGCCCGGTGTTCGGTGCCGGCCTCGGTGAGCAACAGCGCCCGGCCGTCTTCGAAGGTCCAGCGAGCCAATCCGCCGCGCGGTTTGGCCGATTGTTTCTCGTCGGGCCGCAGCCGCCCGCCCTGCATCAGATGGATGACGAAGTTCACCGTCTCGAACTGCATCCGCAAGAGTTTGCCGCGGGTGCCGAATCCCACCAGGGCGGTGCCCACGGCATCGTCGGGTGCCGGGGAGAACGTCTTGAGTGCGGTGAAGCTGATGGGCCGGAATCCGGTCAGCTGGGCGCCGGCGAAATCGGCGCTGAGGCGCTCGGCGTGGGCCCGAACCTCGGGCAACTCAGGCATCGGTTCGATCGTAGGTGGTGGCAGTTCGCAGCGGTGCCAACGCGTCGTCGCACGTCGCGACCAGGGCCCGATGAGCCACCAGGGCCGCCATGTCGCCGCTCACCTCGAGGGCTCCGTTCTGGAAGGCGGCCTGGGCCGAGACTCGACCCTGCGCCACCGCGGCGGCGGTGTCGTAGTCGAGGGTGAACACGACGTCGGGACCGGTGGCCGCGCCGCCCACCAATCGGGCGCCGTCGCGGTCGAACACCATGTGATAGCTCGAGTCGCCGCGGTGGTCCGACACGTTCTGCTGGATGACGAGCGGCTCGCCCACGTCGAGCGACGGAATCTGGCCGAGCAACGTGTTGGCGGAGGCGATCCAGTCGGCGGAGAGGAAGAGCGGCACCCGGTCAGGCTACGAGGTCAGCGGGCCAGCGCCAGTTGCCGCGAGTGGGCCAGCAACGTGCCGTCGGGGGCCCAGACCCGGACGTCTTCGTCGAGGAATCCGTCGGCCACCGTGGCTGTGCTGCACTCGGCCAGCACGTGGTCATCGGCCATCAGCGCGGGGTGGGGGAGCTGGGCCCTGATGTGCACGGTGAGCTCGACGGTGGGGGCGGCCATCCGAGCCGTTGATCGGACGAAGACAGCCGGTGGCAGGGCATCGCAGATGGCCGTGAGGGCCAACGGGTCGACGGCACGAGGTTCGGCGGTTCGGATCCACGCCCGCAGCATGGCCTCGGCGCCGGTGCCGAACTGTGCACCCGGTTCGGTCCAGCGAGTGTCCCAATTGGTGGCCACGGGAGGTACGAAGTCGCGTTGATGCTCTTGGCGTCCGGCGAGCGATGAGGCGGGCAACACATCGGGCGGGGTCACGTCGCTGAACGCCACCGGAGAGGTCCAAGCCGGCGAGAATGCGGCGGTGGCCAACGCGATGAGGCGGTCGC
>JBPCTQ010000275.1:0-3714 GCA_051011595.1 Acidimicrobiales bacterium | reverse complement strand
GTGTCGTGGTGGTGGGCGCCAGCGTGGTCGTGCCCGGGGCCGACACAACCGGCTCGCCGTCGTCGTCCTGGAGGAACCAGGCCACACCCAGGATGGCAACCACCACCAAAGCCAGGGCACCTCCGGCCCGGGCCGCCCGCCCGGCCACCGAATTGTGGTGATGCACATTGGCCAGTCCGGCCTCGACGTCGACAGTCTCAGCCGCTTGGCGGCGTTCGCCGAATGCACCCTTCAGGGGATCGTGGTCAGTCATCGGTTACTCCCGGGGTGAGGACCGCGGCCAGGCGGGTGCGAGCCTTGTGGAGGTGGACCTTGGCGGTTGACGGACTGCAGTCGAGGATCTGAGCGATCTCGGCGACGGGTCGGTCTTCGAGGTAGTGCAGGGCGATCGCCGCCCGTTGTTGGGGAGGCAACTGGGCGACGGCTGCCCAGACCGGTTCGTGCACGGGCGAAGGGGCGGGAATGTCGGGCCGGACCCGGCTCCGAAGTCGCAGCTTGGCCTTCACCTCCGCCGTGCGGCGTCGGGCCGTGGACGTGGCCAGGTTGATGGTGACCCGCCGGACCCAGGTTCCGGGGTTGTCGTAGCCGGCGATCTTGGACCAGTTGCGGTGGGCCTTGACCATGGCTTCCTGGGCCAGATCCTCGGCCACCGCCCTGCCACCCAGGCTCGATGCCAGCGCCACCATGGCCGGAAACTCTCGCCGGTAGAAGGAATCGAACCCCTCGGCCACGGCATAGGTGGCCACGTCGGGGTCGGCATCGCCGGTCATCGACACCGATGCTCCCACTGTTGGAGTGATTGCCTGCACACCCCACACACGCACCACACCCGGCGCGAGGTTTACTCCAGCCCGGACACGAGGACCGGCGGCCGTCGTAACGGCCAGTTAGCAGGGTTCTGGTATCGTCGCCGACAAATACCGAAAGATCACGAAATGCTTGGCGCGACGCTGCGCACTCAACCGCACCAGGAGCAGCCAATGAACAACCGACTCCGACGCACGTTCGCCCCACTGGCGACCGCGGCCGTCCTCGCCGTGCTCGCCAGCGGGTGCGTGTTCATCACGGGCATCAACGTCGGTGGGACCAGCATCTCGGGTGGCCAGCTCGTCGATCTGTCGGCCGACGGGCGTTTCGTGCTGTATCGCACCGCGGAGGCAATCGACCCGGCCGACACCAACACCGACTGGGACGTCTATCGCATCGACGTCACCAACGACACTGCGGTGTGGGCCAGCGCCCGCAACCTCGGCGGCCCGGGCGACGGAGCCGTCAGCGCCGGGGGTGCCATGTCGGCCGATGGCAGGTACATCACCTTCGGTTCCACCTCGACCAACCTTGTGTCCGGAGACTTCAACGGGGCGTCCGATGTGTTCGTGTACGACGTGTCTCTCGACTCCACCCAACGGCTCACCGATGGCGACGCCGACAGCGGGAATCCCGACATCTCGGGTGATGGTCAGGTCGTTGTGTACGAGTCGGCGGCGACCGACTTGGTCGTCGGCGACACCAACGGGACGACGGACGTGTTCTCATGGGTCCGATCCTCGGGTACAACCTTCCGCATCAGCGAACAGAGTTTTGGAGGTCAAGCCACCGGCGCCAGTTTGTCGCCGTCGATCAACAACAACGGCACGGTCGCGGTGTACATGTCGAGTGCGGCTGACCTCGTGCCGGGCGATACCAACGGAGCCTGGGACATCTTCGCCGCCTTCTCCACCGGCATCACCGCACGCGTGTCCAAGACCGCCGGCAACGGACAGGCAACCGGCGGGAACTCGCGATACCCGGAGGTCTCCGGCAACGGTTCGTACTTCGCCTTCGAATCCGACGCCACCAACCTGGTTGCCGGCGACACCAACGGACTGCGGGACGTCTTCGTCAAGTCGCTCACCGGTGCGATCGAGCGGGTCAGCGTCGACAGCAGCGGGACCCAGGCCACTGGAGCCAGTCGCTGGGCGTCGATCTCGGGTGACGGCGACGCGGTGGCGTTCAACACCGAAGCGCCCGAGCTGAACGGCAACCAAGTCGGCGCCGTGGTGAGTGTCGTCAGAGATCGCTCGGCCGACACCACCACCCTCATGCACACCGACATCGTCAACAATCCGGTCGGAGGTGGGTTCGGCTCACTCGCCGGGGCGGCCTTCGCACCGCACATGAGCCGAGACGGCCACTACGTCGCCATCTTCGACTCGGGCGCGTCCCCCTACCCGACCACCCCGATCAGCACCGCCTACCTCCGTTGGCGGTCGTTCCCCACGTTCGACTCGATGAGCCCGTCGGTTGTCGGCAACAACGTGTCCACCACGGTCACCATCACCGGCAGCGGATTCCTCGGCACGGCCAGCGTGGCCACCAACCCGGCCAGCCCCGGCAGCGACGGAATCTTCTTCTCCAACGTGGTTGTCGTCGACGACAACACCACCCCCACCCCCCCCGACGTCCTGGGCGCCCCTCCCAGCACCAAGTACGTCACCATCACCTTCGAAAGCACAGGCCCCGGCATCAACACCGCCGCTCTCGCCAACTGCCAGTGCCTCACGGTTCCCAACTGATCTGTTTTCCGAAATTGCTGCGATCACGCGCGCTGAGCGCGCGACAACGCAGCAATTTCGGGGGGAAGGGGATCGGGCTAGCGTCGGCGCCATGCCCGACCTCACCGGCCGCACCATCGCCATCACCGGGTTGACCGGCCAAGTGGCCCAGCCCGTCGCCATCGCCCTGGCCGAACACAACGACGTCTTCGGTTTGGCCCGGTTCTCGAACCCCCACACCAAGACGGCCCTCGAAGCGGCTGGTGTGCACTGCGTCACCGCCGACCTGGCCGCCGGCCAGTTCGGCGACCTGCCCACCGACGTCGACTACGTGATCCACATGGCCGTGGCCAAGAGCAGCGATTGGGACGCGGATCTGGCGGCCAACGTCGAGGGCACCGGCCTGCTGATGAGCCACTGCCGGGCGGCCAAGGGTTTCCTGCACGTCTCGTCGACCGCCGTGTACCAGCCCAACGGCCATCACCCGTTCGCCGAGACCGACCCACTGGGCGACAACCATCGGGTGCCGGCGATGGCGTGGATGCCCACCTACAGCATCAACAAGATCGCCGCCGAGGGAGCGGCTCGTTACGCGGCCCGCGAGTTCGACATCCCCACCACCATCGCCCGGCTCAACGTGCCCTACGGCCACAGCGGCGGCTGGCCCCTGTTCCAGCTGGCCCAGGTGCTGGCCGACGACCCCGTTCAGGTGCACACCGACTCGCCCACCGTGTACAACCCGATCCACGACGACGACATCCTGGCCATGATCCCGGGACTGCTCGACATCGCCACCACCCCCGCCACCATCGTCAACTGGGCCGGAGTCGAGCAGGCCAGCATCGAGGACTGGTGTACCTACTTCGGCGAGCTCACAGGCCACCCGGCCCGCTTCTCGCCCACCGACGACGTGTTGGCCAGCGTGGCGGTCGACACCACCCGTATGGTCGAGCTGGTCGGCCCCACCCAGGTGGGATGGCGCGACGGCATGCGTCGCCTCGTCGAACACTTCCATCCCGAGCTCGAGCTCCACACCTGAGGTGGCCACTCCCGTCATCCTCGACACCGACATCGGCTTCGACGTCGACGACGTGTGGGCGCTGGCCTTCCTGCTCCGGTGCCCCGAGCTCGACGTCCGCCTGATCGTCACCGAGAACGGCGACACCACCTTCGCCGGTGC
>JBPCTQ010000274.1:0-6439 GCA_051011595.1 Acidimicrobiales bacterium | reverse complement strand
CGAGTGATGGCCTGGCGGATCCACCACTTGGCGTAGGTGGAGAACTTGAACCCCTTGCGGTGGTCGAACTTCTCGACGGCCCGCATCAACCCGAGGTTGCCCTCCTGCACCAGATCGAGCATCGGCATCCCTCGGCCGACGTACCGTTTGGCGATGGAGACCACCAGTCGCAGGTTGGCCCGAGTCAGCTCGTGGCGGGCCCGCTCACCATCGCGGGCGTCGCGGCGCAGGCGGGCCAGCTCGATCGGTTCGATGTCGGGCGGCTCCTCGCTGGCCGCCAGGTCGGCCAGCTGCTCTTCGGCCGCCATACCGGTCTCGATGCGTTTGGCCAGCGCCACTTCTTCGGGACCGGTGAGCAGTGGGACCCGGCCGATCTCTTTGAGGTAGAGGCGAACCGAGTCGGCTGATCCGGCGTCGGTGGCCGGTTTGGCGGTGGAGGTGGGTTTGGTACGCGAACGCGAGGGCGGCGGTGTGTGATCCTCGGCGTGCAGATCCAAGGTCTCGTCGAGCTCGATACCGCTGTCGGCCAGTAGCTGGCGCACGGTGACGATGACGTCGGCATCGAGGTCGACGTCTTTGAAGACGTCGATCACCTCGTCGAGGGTGAGTGTGCCCGAGCGGCGCCCCCGCCGGAGGAGCTTCTCGAGCTCGTCGGCGGGTACGGCCGGCCAGGCGGCAACAGCAGCAGCAGAGGCGTCAGCCATCGGTGCGCCCTTCGCTGTGTTCGACCAGCCACGGCAACACGGCGTCGATGGCCTTCGTGCGGGTGTCGCGTTCGCGGAGGTCTTCCATACGGTGCTTCAGCCAAGCGATGGGCTCGGCGTAGCTCCCCGGATCATCGGCCGTTCGGGCCTCGGCCTGGAGTCGGTCGAGCACCCGTTGCGACGCCCGATCGATGAGCCGGGCCATGAGGTCCTCGCCTTCGGCGTCGACATCGCCGACGGCCATGGAACGGATGAAGTCCCCCAGGTCGGGGTCGACCACGGCCAGAGCCGCATGCACCGACTCCTCCTGGAGGAGGGCCACCGCCGCAGCCCGATGCCGCTCGTCGGCGAACAACACCGGATCGAGACCGGCACGAATCTGGTCGGGATCGTGGATGAGCAGGCGGATGGCTTCGTCTTCGGATGTGTCGCGGTGGCGTTGGCGCGGTCGGGGAGGCTCGTCGAGCAGGACCGGTCCCTCGTCGGCTACCGGTGCGTCGGCCATGGTGCGCAGCCGATCGGGATCGACCCGACACCGATCGGCGATCTGGACCAGGTAGTCGTCACGAACCAGAACACTGGGGTGAGCCCGCACCACCGCCAGCGCGGCCCGTGCCGCCCGGGCCCGGCCCTCGGCACTGGACAGGTCGGCCCCGCCCAGCACCCGATCGACCCGGAACTGCAGAAAGGGTTTGGCTTCGTCGACGGCACGCCGCAAACCGTCGGGGTCGGTTCGGGCCAGGTCGCCCGGGTCGTGCCCACCCGGGAGATCGGCCACCACCACATCGAGGTCGTACTGGGTCTCCCACTGGTGCAGACGCTCGGCGGCGGCCTGACCGGCCTCGTCGGCGTCGAAGGCCAGCACCAACCGGTTGGCGAATCGATTGAGCACCTTCACATGCTCTTCGGTGAGCGCCGTTCCACAGGTGGCCACCGCCCGTTCGTAACCCACGTCGGCGAAACCGTGCACATCGGTGTAGCCCTCACAAATGATGGCTTCGCCGTCTTCGCCGGCCTTCACCATGTTGGATTTGGCCCAGTGCAGCCCGTACAGGGTGCGGCTCTTCTCGTAGACCACACAGTCGTCGGAGGTGTTGCGGTACTTCGGGCCCTCGGTGTCGGGCATCTTGCGGCCGCCGAAGGCAATGGGGATGCCCTGCACGTCGAAGATGGGAAACAACACCCGGGCCCGGAAGAAGTCCTGCTGGCGGCGGCGTCGGTTGACGAACCCCAGGCCGGCGTCCTTGAGATCCCGATCGGACAGATCGAGGTGTTTGGCCAACACGTCCCATTCGTCGGGGGCCCATCCCAGCCGGTACTTGCGGACCGTCTCGCCGTCGTAGCCACGATGTTTGAGATAGGCCCGAGCCGGGCCGGCGTCGGGGGCCGACAGGAGGCGCTCGTGGTAGAAGTCGACGGCCTGCTCTATGGCCGCGGTGAGTCGTTTGCGCCGGCTGCTGCGTTCGCCCTGTTGCTGGTTGTCGTAGCGCAGGGTGACACCCGACTGGGCGGCCAGTTTCTCGACGGCGGTGACGAAGTCGAGGCCCTCGAGTTCGCGAACAAAGGTGATGGTGTCACCCGAGGCCTTGCAGCCGAAGCAGTGATAGAGCCCTTCCTCGGCGTTCACCGAGAACGAACCGGAGCGTTCGTTGTGGAAAGGACACAGCCCGACCCAGCTGCGCCCCACCTTGCGCAGGGCGACGTGTTCGGAGACCACCTTCACGATGTCGGCGGACTGTCGCACCTTGGCGATGTCTTCGTCCGCGATTCCCATACCGCGAACCTACCAGCGGTTCTCGGGGGTGTTCCTCGCGTTCACCCCAAGATGGCCTGGGCTGCGGCCAGCCGGGCGATGGGCACCCGGAACGGCGAGCAGGACACATAGTCGATACCGACCGCGACGAAGTATTCGATGGACTCGGGGTCGCCGCCGTGTTCGCCACACACTCCGACTTCGAGGCCGGGGCGGGCGGCCCGCCCCGCGAACAGCGCTCCTTCGATCAACGACCCGACACCGGCCTGGTCGATGGTGACGAAGGGGTTGCTGGTGAGAATGCCCGCGTCGACGTAGGCCCGTACCAGTCGGGCCTCGATGTCGTCGCGGCTGAACGCATAGGTGGTCTGGGTCAGATCGTTGGTGCCGAGCGACACGAAGTCGGCTTCGGCGGCCACCGACCCGGCCAACAGGGCGGCCCGAGGTGTCTCCACCATGGCGCCGACACTGACATGGTCGAGCCCGACGGCCTCGACCTCGGATTCGATCCACTGACGGACGTGGGCCAGCTCGGCTCGATCGACGACGAACGGCACCATGATCTCGACGTGGGGGTCCTCGCCTTCGGCCCGACGGTCGGCTGCCGCCGCCAGCAGGGCCCGCACCTGGGTGCGATAGAGCTCGGGCCGCAGGATGGCCAACCGCACGCCGCGGGTGCCGATCATGGGATTCTGTTCGTGCCACTGGCGGGCCGAGGCCAACAGGGCCCGGCCGGCATCGTCGAGGGTGCCCTGGGCATCGCTCACCACCAGTTCTTCGAGCGGTGGCAAGAACTCGTGCAGCGGCGGGTCGAGCAACCGTACGGTCACCGGCAGGCCGTCCATGGCGGCCAACACCGCCCCCAGATCGTGGCGCTGCACCTCGAACAACTCGTCGAGAGCCTGCTGTTGGCCACTCTCGTCGTGGGCCAGGAGGTACCGCTGGATGAGGGGCAGTCGATCGCCGAGGAACATGTGCTCGGTGCGGCACAACCCGAGGCCGTCGGCGCCGAAGGCCCGGGCCCGGGCGGCATCGGCACCGGTATCGGCGTTGGCCCGCACCGCGATGCGGTCGCCGCGGATGGTGTCGGCCCACGAGAGCACCTCGTCGAGCTCGTCGGGAGGGTCGACGGCACTCACCGTGCCCGCCCCCAGGAGCAGTTCGCCCGCCCCGCCGTCGACGGTGACGAGGGCGCCTTGTTCGATGGTGGTGTCGCCGATTCGCATCACGCCGTCGGCGAACGCCACCGCCTCGGCGCCACAGACCGCAGGGATACCCAGCCCGCGGGCCACCACCGCAGCATGGCTGGTGAGCCCGCCCCGGGCGGTGACGATGCCTTCGGCCATCCGCATCGCCGTCTCGTCGGCAGGCGTGGTCTCGGGGCGGGCCAGCACGATCAACTCGCCCCGGTCGAGGGCATCGATGGCGGCGGCGGAACTGAAGTACACCTGGCCCGTGCCGGCCCCAGGCGATGCCGCGATACCCGTGGCGACCACCGGCGCCGTGCCGGCGTCGAGCTGGGTGTGCAGCAGTTGCTCCACCAGGTCGGTGGACACCGCCGCCACCACCTCGGACCGAGCCTCGGCGCCCCGGTCACGGGCCGCAACGACCGCGGCAACCAGTCCGTCGGCCGTGGTGATGGGCTCGGCCATCACTCCGTCTCGAGGCGAGGTTCCAGATGGGCGACCAGATCGGCGATGGCCACCCGGTCCTGGGCCATGGTGTCGCGGTCACGCACGGTGACGGACTCATCGTCGAGGGTGTCGAAGTCGACCGTCACACACAACGGCGTGCCGATCTCGTCCTGGCGGCGATACCGGCGGCCGATGGCCTGGGTCTCGTCGTAGTCGGTCATCCACCGCCCCTTGAGCAGGTCGTAGACCTCGTGGGCCTTGGGGGTGAGGGTGTCCTTCTTCGACAGTGGCAGCACCGCCAGCTTGTACGGCGCCAGGCGGGGGTGCAGGCGAAGCACAGTGCGGGTGTCGTCGTTGACCTCTTCGGTGTCGTACGCGGCCAACAGGAAGGCCATCATCGAGCGGGTGGCCCCGGCGGCCGGTTCGATGACGTGGGGCACATAGTGCTCGTTGGCCGCCTGGTCGAAGTACTCGATGCGCTCGCCGGAGTGTTTGGCGTGTTGGGTGAGATCGAAGTCGCCCCGGTTGGCGATGCCCTCGAGCTCGCCCCACCCCCACGGGAACAGGTACTCGACGTCGGCGGTGCCCGACGAGTAGTGCGACAGCTCGTCGGCGTCGTGGTCGCGCAGGCGCAGCTGTTCGGCCGGAATGCCGAGGTCGATGTACCACTGGAGCCGCTCGGCCCGCCAGTACTGGTACCACTCGTCGGCATCGGCAGGCGGGACGAAGTACTCCATCTCCATCTGCTCGAACTCGCGGGTACGGAACACGAACCCACCGGGGGTGATCTCGTTGCGGAAGGACTTGCCCACCTGGGCAATGCCGAACGGCGGCTTCTTGCGGCTGGTGTTGAGCACGTTCATGAAGTTGGTGAACATGCCCTGGGCGGTCTCGGGCCGCAGGTAGACCTCGGTGCCGGCGCCCTCCACCGGGCCGGCGTGGGTTTTGAACATGAGGTTGAACGCCCGAGCCTCGGTGAAGCTGTCGTTGGCCCCGCAATGGGGGCAGGTGCTGGGATCCTCGAGCTGGTCTTCACGGAAGCGCTCGTTGCAGCTGCGGCAGTCGACCAACGGGTCGGTGAAGTTCTGCAGGTGGCCACTGGCCTCCCACACCGGAGGGGGTGACAGGATCGCGGCGTCGAGCCCCACCACGTCGTGACGCAGTTGCACCATGGAACGCCACCAGGCTTCCTTGACGTTGCGGAGCAACAGAACGCCGATGGGCCCGTAGTCGTAGGTGCTGCGGAAGCCGCCGTAGATCTCGGCCGATTGGAAGACGAAACCGCGGCGTTTGGCCAGGTTGACGACGTTGTCGAACAGGTCGCTGTCGGGGGTGGTCACGGCGCTCCTCGGTGACGGCGGTTCCACAGGCTACCGGCGGCGGCCGGGGGCGGAGCGGCGATTGGGACCTCCCGGATCCCCGCCCTTGAAGGATCGTCGAAATCGGCCGGCCGATCGACAAGACTGGCGCCATGCAGACCTACGCACCTCCCCGGGACCCAACGGCGGTTATGGGCAAGCGCATCGTCGCTTACATCATCGACTGGCTGTTGGCCGCAGTGATCTACATCGTCATGTTCGTGGCGCTGGGCGACAGCATCGAGACCGGCGGGTTCAACCCGTGCGGCGGCACCGACAGCCCGACGTTGTGTTTCCACAGTGGCGACACCACGTTCTTCGCCGAGGGCAGCGACGCCGCAGCCATCGTGCTGGTGCCGCTGTTGTACTGGCTGGCCACGGCCGTGTTCATGCAGGGCACCACCGGTTCCACGCCTGGTAAGGCGATGCTCGGGCTCAAGACGATCCGGCGCGACACCGGCGCCATCTGTGGGCTGGGCAAGGCGTTTGTCCGATCGTTGTTGCTCATCGTCGATGCCTTCTTCTGCTTCCTCATCGGTCTCATCAGCGCACTGGTCACCGACGGCCACAAACGGCTGGGCGACATGGCCGCCGGCACCGCAGTGGTCAACAAGGCCGATGTGGGAACGCCGCTCGACGGCGGCGCGGGCTACGAAGTGGGTCAGCAGTGGGCGGCGCCGGTTGCCGCCGGCTATCCACCGCCCACCGGTGCCGCTGCACCGCCGCCGCCCGGCGGGTACGCCCCACCCCCGGCCGCGGGTTATGCCCCACCACCTCCTGGTGGTGTGGCCGCCCCACCACCCCCGACGGGCGATTTCGGACAGCCTCCGGCCGGCGAATTCAGCCAGCCCCCGGTCGGCGACTTCAACCAGCAAACGGGCGGAGAATACGGCCAGTCAGCGCCGTCGGAGTTCGGTCAGCCGGCAGGCGATGAATACAGCCAACCCGCGCCGTCGGAGTTCGGTCAGCCGTCAGGCGATGAATACAGCC
>JBPCTQ010000273.1:0-17619 GCA_051011595.1 Acidimicrobiales bacterium | reverse complement strand
CATGAAGTAGGTCTGCAGGTCGTCGGCCACGGCGATGTCGATCATGGCGTCGAAGGGTGTCTTCCCTTCCTCCTCGGCGATCTCACCGACCCGCCGACCGCGGTAGCGAGCGAGCGACTCGTCCCGGACCTGATCGACCGTGAAGTACTCCCAGTTGGCCAGCCTGCGCATCGGCGAGTCCGGATGCTGGGCGTCCTCGCCGAACTGCTTGCGTTTGGCCGGATCGTCCAGGAAGGCCAGCTTCTCGGCCTTCGACAGGCGGAAGAACGGCGCCCAGTTGTGGAGAGCATCGAAGACGAAACCCGAGTCGAGGTTGATGCGGATCGTCATGGGTTGGGGAACCGTGAGCGCGATGACCTCGGCCCCGCGCTCCCGGGCGATGTCGGTTGCCGCCAACTGTTTATAGGCGCCAGCGGCGTTCTGGGCCGTCGGTGCCATCACGTTCCAGTTGACCGGTCGGTTGGCCGCCAACGAGAGGTCGGCCATGTAGTTGGCCTCCTCCTCGCCCCAACCAACACCGGGCAGGAACTCGACCGTTGTCCCCTCGAAGTCGCGCACCTGGCGGGCCAGGGTCAGCATCTCCTCCTTGGAGGCGTGGCGAGAAGGAACCGGGTTGCCGTCGAAGTCGTTGTGCGTCGACGAGATGGTGGACGAGAAACCGAAGCCCCCCTCGGCGAGGGAAGTACGGAGCAGCTCGACCATCTGGGCGAGCTCATCGTCGGTCGCTTCGTGTCCAACCGCCCGCTCCCCCATCACGCTGCGCCGGATCGCCGAGTGGCCGACCATGAAACCCGCGTTCACGGACAGGCCACCCTCGAGCAGGTCGAGATACTCACCGAAGGACTGCCAGCTCCACGGCACCCCCTCCTCGAGGCTCTCGAGTGGCATCCCCTCGACCCGCGAGAGCATCTTCATCAGGTACGGACCGGCGTCGGGCGCGAGCGGCGCAATGGAGAAGCCACAGTTTCCGCCGACCACACTCGTCACGCCGTGATAGGGCGATGGCGAGAGCGTGCCGTCCCAGAAGGCCTGTGCGTCGTAGTGCGTGTGTACGTCGACGAAACCGGGCGCCACGATCTTGCCCGTCGCGTCCACGGTCTCCACTGCTTCCTCGTCGATCGAACCGATCGCCACGATCCGTCCGTCACGGATGCCGAGATCAGCCGGCTGCGCCGGACCCCCGGACCCATCGACGATGGTTCCACCACGAATGACGACATCCAGCATGAGAGCCCCCAGAGAGTTCCTCACCCGCGACCGAGCGGAGGGAGGTGATTACCGCCGGTTCATGCTGCCACACGCCGTCTCGAACCTCGATACCGACATCGGCATCGGCATCGACCGGTCGGGATCCGCGGTCAGCGACCGACGAACTCGACCTGGCGGCGCTGGAACTTCCAAGTTCCGTCGTGGAGAACGAAGTCGTCGAGGTAGCGCCCGACGATGCTGATGGTGTTCTCCGGCCCGGCGGCCACGTACATGAAGTCGCTCCAACCCTTCGCGCTGCCGTCGTCACCAACGTCGATGACCGTGTTGTAGGTGACGTGCTGGGCCGGCGGGGCGCCCACGGCACCGGCCGCAATCTTCTCGCGAATCTGGTCGGCACCGTCGGCGGTGATGTCCGGGGGCACCTGGAACGAAGCATCCTCGACGAAGAGCTCGCAATACTCGTCGACTCGTCCCTGGTCGTACGCATGGCAGTACCGAGCCACCAAGTTGCGAATCTCGAGCTCGGCCATCACTCGACCCGTATCCGTCATCTCGTTGCCCATTGCACACTCCCTGTCCGGGCCTCGGGCTACCGGCGCTGGCGTCGCCCGTCAAGATGGGGACCAGCGCCGTTGCCCCCGAGGCGCCAGGATCCCGACGGCAGGCGTGCCCGGGAATGTTGTGAGCGTCAGCGAGCAAAACTCCGTTGGTGAGCGCAGCGAACGGCATCGGCGATGACGGACAGTCTTCCCACCCGGTTGCTCTCCGGCAGGGCTGTTGTGAGCGTCAGCGAGCAACTCCGCTAGTGAGCGCAGCGAACGGCAGGGATGTTCTGAGGCCCTGCCGAAGAACTCCAAGGAACTCCATGGAACCCGAAGGGTTCACGGACGCTAGGCCGAAGAGTTCCCGTGGACCTAAAGCGACGATTCTCGAACCACCACAGAGTGCTCGACCGGTCACGGTGAGTGACTCACTGCCGAGGCAAGCGTTGCAGTCGGTCGCCTTTGGCTCGGGGCTCGTGTCATTGGTGGCAGACCTGCGAGCAGTAGCCACCGAGAAGAAGCAGACGGGATAGTACCGACGGCGCAGGGAGCCGCGCCCTCGCCACGTCGGGAGCGCAGCCAGTCGCGGTGGAGTATTCGCCGCTTCTCCGTCGGCAAGAGGACCACCGGGTCACGGTGGCTAGTGCGGGATACGCCTCGGTGCCTCGGCGGCCGCTGCCCGGAGGGCTTCTGATGCAGTGTGCCCAAGCACCGAGAAGCTACTGCCGCCGTCGTCTCCAACGATGTCTCCCTCGACTCGACACAACCATGACTCCGCTCCAGCTGCGGCACCCGACCAGTACTCCAAGCTGAACTCGGAGCGGAACTGGCCAGGGAGCTCGTCGATCGTTTGCACCATCTCAGCGAGTCGCGCTGCGACGTCTGCTCCAAGCTTGTCATTGGCCGTCATGTAAGAAGCTTGGCACGCGCCCCTCCTTGCCGCTTCTGCAGACGGCGGTGGACCTAGCTCCACCCAGGCCAAGTTGGCGCCGTTGGGAGTAGTACGGTCTGGATCGTGTACTCGGTAGCGCGAGGAAAGGGTTGTTCGCGTGGCGACCTGGTCTGGCTGTCGGTCGCGATCGGATTGCTGGTCACTTGCAGTGGGAACAGGACGGCCGAGTCAGATGGTGCGATTGCCTCGTTGCCTGATCAGTGCCTGCTGCTGGAGGTTCGGGTAGAGGGCCCGGCTGGTTCGCCAGTCATAGAGAATGTGATCGCGCCCGCTACTGATCGTTTCGATGAATGGCTAGCTGGTTCGCGGGCACGTCGGTCGATTGGGGACTTCGACGCCATACAGGAGACGGCAGTTGTGCGATTCCATCGAGCGCTAGACGCGGAAAGCAGCGGCCGCCTGGTGTCGTTTCTGCGTAGCGAGGATGCAGTACGGCTGTTAGTGCTTTGCGACGACGGACGGCAGGTAGCCCTAGATGGTGCGGTGTGATCGTTGTAGGTGTGGGCGGTCGGTTGGTTGCGGATCGGCGTCGAGAACGCCTGCGTTAGTGCGGCGGGCTTGAACGAGATCGGTGCGCAGCCCCAGTGTTCCAGTTGGAGTACTGCGACGTGCTCTGAGGACGGTCGGGGCAGACCCCAAGGCCTGGGGTGCTGCCGGTCTGACTCCAGATGACTCCGTATCTCATGGCCTACATATTCCAGCCGGGTCGGGGTGGCGGTACGGCACCTCAGGTGCGGTGTTTGATCTCGCATCGCAGTTGCTCGCCCCAGCATCGATCGAATTCGCCTGCACCCCACAGGCGATCTCGTCCTAGTCCGCCTCGCATCGTGTCGTTGCCGGCGCCGCCGTGGCCGAAGTCATCACCGCCGTTGCCGAACACCTCGTCACGGCCGGCGTCGCCGAACAGTTGGTCGTTTCCTGGACCGCCGGTCACCTCGTCGGAGCCAGCGCCGCCGCTGATGTTGTCGTGTCCACCCACTCCGTACAGTCGGTCATCGCCGCCGCCACCGGCCAGATCGTCGTCGCCAGCGCCCCCGAACACCACATCGCGTCCCTGGCCGCCGCGCGCGGTGTCGGTTCCCTCGCGGCCGATGGCGACATCGTTGCCTCTCTGACCGAACAAGGCATCGTCACCCGCGCCACCGATCACGGTGTCGTCGCCGGGGCCGCCACGGATCTCATCGTCGCCGTCGCCGCCGTTCGCGAAGTCGTCGCCGCGGCCGGCGCACACGATGTCGGCGCCAGGGCCGCCGCGGATGATGTCGGCGCCAGGGCCGGAGAGGATCACCTGCCCGGTGTCGGACGTGGTGATCGAGTCGCTCGCCGCAGTGCCGACCACGGTGGCCGGGTGACCATCACAGGTCGGCCTCCCAAGCAACGACGCGGAGCATGACACCGTCACCGTTCCTCCTCGCACGCCTCCGACAAGCACAAAGGTCTCCTCGCCCCCGAAGACATACATGGCGGTGCCGCCCTCAACGCTTGTGGTCAGCCTCGTCGCCGGGCCATCGGGACTGGGTCCGCCGGTCTGGACCCGCAACTCTCCCCAGGCTTCGAACTGGTGAAACACCACCGTCACCACCTCGCCTTCCTCGAACGTCGTGTCGCGAAAGCTGACGAAGATGCCTGTGAAGGAGCCTAGATCCTGGAGGGCCCGACACCCGGCGCTGACACCGGTGCTCGGCTGGGCTGTCGCCGGCACGGCCGCCAGCAGCGCCGCAACCATGAACAGGATCACCAGTAGTCGTTTCATTGTCGAGCTCCTCGATTTGATGGTGGCGAGTACGTCTCGCCCCGGTCTGGCCGGCGGGTGGTCGACGCCCTCAACTGAGGGGTCGTACCGACAGCCCGCTGACGTAGGCGAGGGCACCGTCGGGGAGTTCGTCTGCCCACAGGTCGGCGCGGACGGTGAGGGTGCCGGTAGTGATCGCAGCGAATCCGGACTCGAACGCAGGGCTGGCGCCGGACATGAGGCCGGAGGCATCCTCGAAACGACCGGTCCCGCCGGTGATGATCCAGTTGTTGGTGGTGTTCAGGCTGCCCACGGTTGGGGTGAGGTCCTCCGGGGACTCTCCGGAGTGGGGCATGCAGGATCGCTGCCGATTCTCGAAGTGGAGCTCGTCACCCCATGCGGTGGTGATAGTGCCGGTGCTCTCGTCGACCTTGACATAGCCGGTGGCGGCATCGCCGAGCTCACAGGGCCGACGGAGGTGGACGGTGGACGTGCCCGACTGCTTCTCGGAAGCGCGGCCGATGTGTGTGCCGACCATCGACCCGGCGAGCTCCCAGGCGCAGGTGATGGCTTCTGGCGCGCCGTCGTCGCACTCCGCCCGGGGCTGTGCCGTCACGCTCAATCCCTCGGCCAAGAAGCCCTCCCAGTAGTGGAGATCGATGAACTCGGGCGCGCCGGGCGCCTCGAGCGCTGCAGTCGTCGAAGTCGGCTGCGGGGTGGTCGTGCTGGCGTCGGTCGTCTCAGCGGTGGCGGCGCCTGTCTCGGCCCCGGTTGTGGAGTCGCTGCACGCTGCGAGCAGCAGCGCCATCGCGCCTGACAGGGCTATCGCCCTAGCCCCATGTGGTCTGACTGGTTGCTGCGGGAGCGAGCGGTTTGGCCGGTCGATTTTCATGGCGTTGGTTCCCTTCGGTGTCGACGCTCGTCACGGCGCCGGATTCGGTCTGCTCTTGGATCGTTTCGTGGGAGGTGGTGCTGGTCAGCACCTAGGGGTCGAGTTCGACGTCGATGCGGACAAGGCCACGTTCGTCGCCCGGATCTGAGGTCCAGACGCTGTCGGGCCCGACAGCGATGGGGACTCCCACGAATCCAGCGGGAAGCTCAACGACATCGACAACCGAGCCGCGTTGCGGATCAATGCGCACCACTGATCCCTCGCAGCCGGTCTTGCAGTTGCGTGAGACGTTCACCCAGACGCCTCCGGCACCAACCTCGAGTCCGATCGGTAGCCCGCCGACCGGGATGGAGTCGACGATCTCGCCGGTCGACGGATTGATCCGAAGAACGTTGGCCGAGCCGTCCGATACCCAGACCGCACCAGCGCCGACCGTGACCCCGACGCCTATCTCGACCTCGTCGGCTATCGCATTGGTCGACGGATCAATGCGGGTCACGAGTCCACCGTGACCCACCCACACTGCACCAGCGCCGGCGGCGACGACGGCGGGACCGCCAGCTACATCGATCGTCGCCACCACTGTGTCACTGGTCGGGTCGATCCGAGACACAGTGTTGTCTCCGTTGTTCGCGACCCACACGGCACCGGCCGCGGTCGTGACCCATACCGGCGATTCGCCGACCACAATGGTCGCGACCACCTCGTTCCTGGCCGGATCGATACGCAAGACGAGGCCCGTCTCGCGACTGGCCACCCAGACAGCGCCCGCGCCTATCGCCACCCCAGTCGGAGAAGCTTCGACCGGAACCGACGCGACTATGCGGTTCGTGCGTGGATCGATCCGTACGACCTCATCGCGGTCTGTGCTTGCAACCCAGACCGCCTCCTCGCCAACTGCGGCGACATATGGTGACGACACTGCCAGCCGGGCGGTGATCGTCGCCTCGGGGGCATCCACCGGTGGCGGGGCGGGCAGGCTCGACGTCGGCCCAAGCGTGGAACTGGGAGTAGCGACGTTCACCGAGTCGCCCTCAACGTCTACGTTGACCAGCAAGACGGCAAGCGCGCCCACGATTGCAGCAGCGGCCGCGACCAGCGTCGCTGTCCGGCGGCGTGACCGTCGACGAACCCCGGGCTCATCGAGCCCTGCCCCGCTCGCCGCCGTGGGAACTTCGACCGCGGCGACGTCCGTCACCGGCGCAGCGTCTGCACCCGCTTCGAGCGTCGTGACCCGCTCGAGTACGTCGCTCCAGGTCCCCGGGACCTGCATCTGCTCGAGCGCCGACACTCCTTGTTGGATCCGATCACTCATCGGACACCTCCAGCTCATCCCGGAGCCGACGGCGAGCGCGGTGCACACGAACCCGGACCGCGCCCGCCGTCGATCCGACTTCCCTGGCGATCTCGCTCGATGACCATCCTGCGACCAACGACAACACGAGCGCCTGCCGGTCCTTCTCACTCAGTCGCTGCAGCGCATCGATGAGCGCGATTACCTCGTCGGGGAGAGAGGCCGAGTCGCGCACCACGCGGACGAGGTCGTCCGCCCTCGGCTGTCGTTGCGCCGCGAGCGCGCCGGCGGCGATCCGGAAGGCGCTGCGCCAGACCCACCGGCTGACATCTACGATCGCATCGCCTCGGCGGAGCGCCTGGGCGAACGCCTCGTTCACCGCGTCAGATGCGACCTCCGGATCCCCCGACCAGGCGAACACGGCTCGCCACAGTCGGTCGTGTGTCTCAGCCCACGCAGCCTCCACCCTGTCGTATTGCACCAGACCAAGACCGATCCCCATCATCTCCTCAGGAACGAGATCCTGCTGCATCGTTACATCGCGATCGCAGATTCCGCGCTACATGACCACTTGGTCCACCCTCACTTGCTCCGCCCCGTCTTCGACAGCGGTGTCCGGGCAACGATCATCTGGTCAGGCGGGAAGCTCGAGCCGCGATGGCTCGAGCCTTGCCCTCCAATCTGTCCCCAGGAACAGCGAGGCCACTGACCCCAGCCTCCGAATCGACTGCTGACCAGGTGCGCTGAGCCCGTGAGATCGGCCGAGTAGCTGTGCGGCCGGAACGGCTCCGCCAAGACCCTCGGAGCGACTAGTGGCTCCGACCACAACGCTCAATCGGCGAGGCAGCGGTCACGCTACCCGGCGAGCTCGCTTGACCTCACTTGTTCGGATCGATCGGTAAGGCCAATCTCAAGCCGGTTCAAGGCTGACGCACCTCGTACCTCAGGTGTGGGCGATGACGGACTTGAACCGCCGACCTCTGCCGTGTGAAGGCAGCGCTCTAGCCAGCTGAGCTAATCGCCCGGAGCGAGCCAGGGTAGCGGGAGCAACGGGTGACGCGCCGATCGGCGGTGACTACGATCCGCTCGTCGCCACCATCAGGGAGATCCAACATGACCGTGAAACTGCTCGACGACCTGCCTGACAACGTGATCGGCCTCGAGGCGATCGGCGAGTTCGAGGACGACGACTACGAAGACGTGATCCTGCCGGCGGTCGAGCGCCTGCTGGCCGATCACGACGCCGTGCGGATTCTCTACGTCATGGGCGAAGACTTCGAGAAGTACGAAGCCGACGCCATGTGGGAAGACACCAAGATGGGTATGCACTACCGCGGCAAGTGGGAACGCATCGCCGTCGTCACCGACCACAAGGGCTACCAGCGCTCGATCAAGGCCTTCGGTTTTCTCATGCCGGGCGAGGTGAAGGTGTACCCGATGGCCGAATTGGCTGCGGCCAAGACGTGGATCGGGTCGTGATCGCTCAGGTCGGATAGGTGCGCAGCTCGATGGTGTTGCCGTCGAGGTCGCTCACGTACAGGCCTTGGCCGTACCCCTGGGCACCCCACACCCGCATGGGTCCCATCACCACGTCGAACTCGCCGGAGGCGGCCACCGCGTCGAGATCGGTGCCGGGATCGACCACCACACAGATGTGGTCGGCGTTGACTCCCGAGCGCGGGCCCTCGAACAGGTCGATGATCGTGGTGTCGTCGATCCGCACCGACAAGAACAGGGCGTCGCCCGCCCGGAAGTCGGTGAGGCGCTCGACCGTGCACCCCAGGTGCTCGGCATACCACCGCGCCGACGAGTCGGCATCGGCCACGTTCCACACCACGTGGTCGAACCCCTGGACCTGGACCGGCATGCGCCTACGCTAGATCGTCATGTCGGACCTTGTCTGCGCGAAGTGTGGCGAAGAGGACGACCTGTTGGGCACCCGCGACGGTGAGACCATCACCATCACCTGCCAGTCGTGCGGGCTGGTGTGGGACCGGGACCTGGCCCCCAAGTGCCCCACATGCGGCAACGAAGATGTACGACCCGCGTTCAAAGCCATCCTCGACAAGAGTCGCGGCACCCAACTCTCGATCCAGTCGATGCTGTTGGTGCACCTGTGTCCGACATGCGACGCGGAACAGCTGGCCATCTACCAGCAGTCGAACACACCGATTCCTCCCGACGAACTACCGGTCACTCCACGCGATTGATCAGCCCTGGGTCAGCTCCCGCAGATAGCGCTCTGCCTGTTCGGCCTCGGTCGGCTCCGGACCGCCGGCAGGGAAGAACCCGCTGCGAACCCCGGGCGGCGCTGCGCCGGGAGCCGCCGGCGGTGTGGAGCACGGGATCGACACATCGTCGACGTACACCCCCTCGAAGTTGTTGTTGGTCCCGTCACCAGTGTCGAACGTGAACACGATCTCGATCGTGTCGCCCGCGTACGCAGACAGGTCGATCGAGATCGACTCGAACACCCCACCGGTACCACCATCGGCGGCGGCGCTGTAGAGCAGATCGCCGCTCGGCAGGATCGAGACCTCGAAGGCGTCCTCTCCACCCGATGCGGTTTCGACTTCGCGCCAGACTTCGAATTCGAGGTTCATCGTGCCCGACGATGGCAAGGCGATAGAGGGACTCGTGACGGAGCCCGAGTGCCGACCACCAATGGCGTAGTCACTCGAGGACCCGCGCCCGTAGTGCAGGCTGTACGAGGCGCTCGTGGAGCGAGAGTTGTCGATGTTCCACAGCCCGTCCTTCCCCGGCCCCGCGGTGTTGTCGATGGTCCACCCCTCGGTGGTGCCGTCGTCGAAGCAGTAGATGGCCGGGCACGAGAGCGAACCGGCCGCGGCCGCGACCGGATTGTCGAAGGTGGTGATGACGGGCGCGGTCCAGGCAACGGTTCCCGCCACAGCGGCGCGCCGCAACAACGATCGTCGGGTCACGCCTTCGTGGCGCGCCTCATCTGGTTCCACGCAATGCCAATCGACCGTGCGAACCCGGTTCTGAGCGCTCTCAGCCCTCGCTGACGAGTTCGTCAACCAGTTGTTCCAGGCCGGCCACCCGGCTGCCCTTCACCAGCACCCCGACCTCGTCGTCGAGCTCGCCCCATTCGGCGAGGGCCGACAGCGCCTCGTTTCGGTCCGAAACGCAGCGTTCGCCGGGGTACGGAGCATCGACCGCGATCACGTCGATACCGAGATCCTGGGCCTGTTGGGCGATCTGTTGATGGGCGGCTTCGGACTCGTCACCCAGCTCAGCCATCAGCCCCAGCACCGCCACCCGCCGTTGCACCGGCAGGGCGGCAAGGGACCGCAGTGCCGAAGCCATACTCATCGGGTTGGCGTTGTAGCTGTCGTTGATGACCAACGCTCCCCCGGGGGTGGTCACCAGATCCATACGCCACGGCGACATCGACGGTTCGGCCAACCCGGCCACCACCGCGGACATGCCGGCTCCTGCCGCCAGCGCGGCCGCCGCCGCGGCACAGGCGTTGGCCACGTTGTGGGCCCCGCGGGCGCCGAGGCGGACCTCGGCCGATCCCCACGGACTCAGCAGACGAAATCGAGACGTCAGGTCGTCGGCGGTGTGCACCGACTCGGCCCGCACCTCACCGGTGTCGACACCGAACGTGACCACTTGGGCCGACGTCCGTTCGGCCATGGCCATCACCAGCGGAACCTCCGCGTTGAGCACGGCCCAGCCCTCGGCCGGCAACCCATCGACGATCTCACCCTTGGCCCGGGCCACCGCCTCGATCGATCCCAGCTCGGATGTGTGGGCCAGACCCACCGTGGTGACCACCGCCATCGACGGTGACGCGATGGCACACAACTCGGTGATCTGGCCCGGTCCCCGCATACCCATCTCGACCACCACCGCCGCCACCCCGTCGGGTGCGTTGACCAGGGTGAGCGGCACCCCGAGCTCGTTGTTGAACGACCGCTCGCTGGCATGGGTGGGGCCGGCTCGCCCCAGCACCGCGGCCAACAGATCCTTGGTCGACGTCTTGCCGGCCGACCCGGTCACACCGATGACCGATGCGTTTCCCATCCGGCGGCGAGCGTGCACGGCCAACCGTTGCACCGCCTGGGTGGTGTCGGCCACACGAATGGCCGGACCGTCGATGACATCGGACCGACTGGTGAAGGTGGCGGCCGCCCCGGCCACGAAGGCATCGGCGATGAAGTCGTGCCCATCGCGGTCGGCCACCACCGGAACGAACAGCTGGCCGGGCATTACGGCACGACTGTCCTGGGTGGCGCCCTCGACGGTCACGTCGGCTCCGATGAGCTCACCGTCGGTCACTGCGGCAATCTCGGCCGCCGAGAGGCGCATGGCCGCAGTCTGGCACCACCGAAAGGCTTCACCACGCACCGCACCGATGCGGTTAGCGTGAAGTCATGTCAACCGATCGCATCCGCCTGGTCGTATTGTTCGGCGGCCAGTCAGCCGAACACGACGTTTCGTGCGTCTCGGCCCGACACGTGCTGGCCGCCGTCGATCCCAGCCGCTACACGATCGAGCCGGTGGGTATCACCCGCGACGGTGCATGGGTTCGCGCCGAGGACGCCATGGCCGCCCTGGCCCGCGGCGCCGAGTCATTGCCCGACTCCCTCAAGGCCGTGGGGCCCGACTACGACCTGTTGCCGGCCATGCACGGTGCGCTCCAGGAAGGCGACCAGGTGGTCGTGCTGCCCGTGCTGCACGGCCCCATGGGTGAAGACGGCACCGTCCAGGGTTTCCTCGAGCTCGCCGGAGTGCCCTACGTGGGCTGCGGGGTGTTGGGTTCGGCGCTCACCATGGACAAGGCCAAGGCCAAAGAGGTGCTGGCCCACGCCGGCATTCCCCAGTGCGAGTACCGCTCCTTCCACCGCACCGAATGGTCGCCGCAACTGGCCGACGACGTGATCAACCAGCTCGGATCGGCACTGTTCGTGAAACCGGCCAACATGGGATCGTCGATCGGCGTGACCCGGGCCACCAGCCGCGAAGAACTGGTTGCCGCCGTCGAGTTGGCCCTCACCTACGACGAATGGATCGTGATCGAGGAGGCCATCACCGGTCGCGAGATCGAGTGTTCGGTGCTCGGCAACGACGAACCTCGGGTGTCGCTGCCCGGCGAGATCCTGCCCGCCGACGAGTTCTACAGCTACAACGACAAGTACCACGACGGCGCAGCCGGGCTCATGGTGCCGGCCGATCTGCCCGCCGACGTGGTCGCCGACATCCAGAACACGGCCGCGGCGGCCTTAAAGGCCCTGCGCTGTGAGGGGCTGGCCCGGGCCGACTTCTTCTTCGAGACCGACGGCCGTGGGCTGCTGCTCAACGAGCTCAACACCATGCCCGGGTTCACGCCGATCTCGATGTATCCCAAGATGTGGGCCGCGTCCGGGCTGTCGTACCCCGAGCTCATCGACGAGCTGGTCCGGTTGGCGCTCGAACGACATGAGCGTCGCCGGCGCCGCACCGATCACTGACCGTGGCCCACCAGCCGCCGAGCGACCAGCTCGAGGAACCCGGGCTCGACACGCTGCGCCGGCGCACCAACGCCAAGTGGCGCAAATATCCGCCCGACGTGGTGCCCGTGTGGGTGGCCGACATGGACTTTCCTGTGGCCCCTGCCGTCCGAGAGGTCCTGGCCCGGCACAGCGCCGACGGCGACCTCGGGTACGCCAGCGCGGTCGACGACGACGGCTATCGGCAGGCGCTCGTTGACTGGCTCTCCCAGCACCACGACTGGACGGTTCCCCTCGACGACGTGCTCACCGTGGTCGACGTCCTGCAAGGAATGGCCGCTGCGGTGGCCGTGCACACCGCACCCGGCGACGGCATCATCCTCCAGACCCCGGCCTATCCCCCGATGTTCCGCATCATCGAAGAGGCGGGCCGGCGACTCCTCGACAACCCGCTCGGCGCCGACCACCACCTCGACATCGAACACCTCACCCGCCTGGCTCCCGACGCTCGGGCGGTGCTGGTGTGCAACCCGCACAACCCCACCGGTCGGGTCTTCACCGCCGACGAGCTGACGGGCCTGGTGCAGGTGGCGACGGATCACGACCTGGTCATCATCAGCGACGAGATCCACGCCGACCTGGTGCACGGCAACAATCGGCACGTGCCCATGGCCACCGTGCCCGGCGCCCGCGACCGCACCATCACCCTCACGTCGGCCAGCAAGTCCTTCGCCATGCCCGGCCTCAGCTGTGCCGCCGTCATCGCTCCCCCACCCCTGCTCGACGGCATCGCCAACCTGCCCATGGGTCTGCTGGGCCATCCCTCGGTGATTGGTCTACGCGCCGGTGAGGCCGCCTGGACCCACGGACGCGGATGGCTCGACGCCGCCCGCCACCGAATCGCCGACAACCTGGCCCACGCATCGAGCCGCCTGGAAGGGGCCGGCCTGGTGGCCCCGGTGCCCCAATCCACCTACCTGCAGTGGGTCGATTGCCGCCCCCTGGGATGGCCCGACGAACCGGCCGATCGTTTCCTCGAACAGGCCCGGGTGGCGTTCAGTCCCGGCCCCGACTTCGGGGCAGTCGGTGCCGGGTTCGTCCGCCTCAACGTGGCCACCTCGCGGCCGGTGCTCGATCTGGCGCTCGATCGGGCCCTGGCCATCGTCTGACACCCCGATCGGGCCTAAGTCCGGCGGCTCGACGGCCGATGGATGCTCATGGGTGCCCACCGATGAGTCGACGCGTCGCCGCGGCTGCACTGTTGTGCTGTTTGCTGCTGCCGCTGACCGCGGCTTCTACCGCAGGCGCCGACGACGAGGTCGAACGCGGCCTGAGTGTGCCCGGTGCGCCCGAGGTGTTCTTCTACCGAGCCGCCGATCAACGCAGCGCCATCTACGAGACTCATCGCAGTGGCAACCTGGCCAAGATCCGCCTGGCTCGAAACTGGGACAAGGACTGGACCCACGTCACGCCGGTCGAGATCGACGGTGACGCCGGCACCGAACTGCTGTTCTACCGAAGCTCCGACGGTCGTCGGGCCATCCGCGACGTCGACCCCAACGGTGCGCTCACCGACATTCGTCCGGCCGTGGCCTGGCAGAGCGGCTGGGACCTGATCACCGCCATCGACATCGACGGCGACAACACCACCGAACTGATCCTCTACCGCAACGATGGCACCCGGGTGGTCAGCGACATCGCCGCAGACGGCACCACGACGGTCATCAACGACAACGGTGGCTGGGCTGCCAATTGGTCACACATCATGCCGGCCGAGGTCGACGGCGACCCGGGCAAGGAGCTGATCTTCTACCGGCAGAGCACCGGCAAACGGGCCATCTACGACATCCACGCCAGCGGCGCCCTGGCCGTGATCCGCACCGCCGGCAACTGGTCGGCTGGTTGGTCACACGTGACCGCCATGGAGATCGACGGCACGGCCGGTGACGAGCTGCTGTTCTACCGAGCCGACACCGGCAAACGGGCCATCTACGACGTGCACCCCAGTGGTGCCCTGGCCGCCATGAAACTCAACGGCAAGTACGCCAAGAACTGGACCCAGATCGTGCCCATCGAGCTCGATGGTGATGCCGGGTCGGAGTTGTTGCTCTACCGAGCCGACAGCGGCAAACGAGCGGTGTACGACGTGCACAAGTCCGGCAACCTCATCCTGGTTCGGCGGGTCGGTCGCTACGCCCGCAACTGGACCAACATCGTCGCCGCCGAGTTGAGCTGACCGTTCAGACCGGCCGGCCCATCGCCTACTGGATGGCGCGGGCCAGCTCCTCGGCCGCCGGACCTCTCATCACCTCGTCGACGCCGGTGTGGCTGCCGGTCACCACCACGGCGGTGACATCGGAGAGAAGATCGAGCCAGGGCGTTTCGGTGAGCTCCGGCGCGGTGTTGGAGGCACGGACCACCACCACCGAGCCGTCATAGGGCTGGGGGGCATAGTCCACGGCCGCCCGCTGGGCGACGCGGTAGAGGTAGGCCCGGTTGAGTCGGGCCGGTATCGCTCGGCCTGTCCGGTTGGCCCACCAGCGCCGCACTGATGCCCATCGGGGAATCACTCGACGACGAACGGCCGCCTCCACCTCGGCCCGCAGACCGGCACCATCGCGCGCCGCCAGCAGCGCTCGGTACTTGGACCGGGCCGAGTCGAACACCTCACCCTGCTGACCAGGGAAGACGCTGTCGACCAGCACCAGCTGTTCCACGTCGGTGCCCCGCGCCCGAAGCCGCTGGGCCAGCTCGAAGGCGCTGAGCCCGCCCGTCGAAAAGCCCAGCAACCGCACCGGACGAGAACCGAAGTGGGCCACCATCTCGGCCTCGAAACGATCGACCAGCGACGCCACCGACGGCTCGGCCAGACCCCGCCCGTCGCTACCGGGCAGGCGCAGACCCCAGACCGGGGTGCGAGGGTCAAGGGCCCGCACGAGCGGTTCGTAGATCAACACGTTGCCGCCGCCGGGCGACACCACCACCAGCGGCGTGCGGTCGCCGCCCGTACGCAAGGGGCCCAACAATTCGTCATCGGCCTGCATCGTTGAGCCGGGTCCGAGCGCAGCCGATAAACGAGCCGGTGTGCGGGCGTCGACCAGCAGGTTGATGGGAACCCGCAACCCCAGCTCGTCCTCCAACGAGGCAGCCAGGCAGACGGCCATCAGTGAGTCGCCGCCGAGCTCGAAGAAGTCGTCGTCGGCATCGATGCCGGGGTCGGCGAACACCGTTCGCCACACCGCGACCATGGCGTCGACGGTGCCGTGGGGGCCGGATGGGGCCACGTCGGACACTTCCGGCAGCGAGAGGTCGACCGCGTCACGATCGACCTTGCCGTTCGGCGTCGAAGGAAGCTCGGCGACAACGGTCACGTGTCGGGGCACCAGGGCCTCGGGCAGCAGCTCCCGCAACCGGCTGCGGATGTCGGCGCCATCGAGGTTCGGATCACCTTCCACCTCGGCCACCAGCACCTCGCGGCGGGCTCCCGTGGGGGTCACCACCCCCACCACCGCTCGATGGGCACCGGAGATTGAGGTGATGGCCTGCTCGATCTCGGCCGGTTCGATGCGACGACCACCCACCGAGAGCTGCTGGTCGATGCGACCCAGGAACACCAGCTCGTCGCGGCCGGGCTGCACTCGCACCCGGTCACCGGTGCGGTACCAGAAGCCGTCGGCGCGGTGCACGAAGTTGGCTGACTCGGCGCCGTCGAGGTAGCCGGCGGCAACGGTCGGTCCCGAGATCCACAGCTCACCCGCCACCCCCTCGGGCACGGTGTGGCCCTCGGCGTCGGCCACCATGACCGTCACGCCCGCAATGGGACGACCGATCGGTACGAAGGTGGCGCCGGGTCGACAGACATGACCGGTGGCCCACACGGTGGTCTCGGATGGGCCGTACTCGTTGACCAGCTCGGCCCGGCTCCAGCGGTGATGTTCGTCGACCAGTTCGGCGGGGCAGGCCTCACCGGCCACGATCACCGTCGTCAGCGACCGAAGGCGGCCGCGACCACGGTCGAGCACGGCCCGGTACAGGGCCGGCACCATCAAGGTGTGGGTGGTCCGCGACACCTCGACCAGCTCGATCAGCCGGTCGACGTCGTGGACCTCGTCGTCGGTGGGCAGCACCAACTCGCCCCCGGTGGCCAGCGTCCACCACAGGCCGACCATCGATGAGTCGAACGACGCGCTGGACACCATCAAGAACCGCTCGGGGGACGTTCGATAGAACTGGGCCCGGGCTCCCGTGGAGGCGGCCAGGTTCCGATGGCTGATCTCGATGCCTTTGGGAAGGCCGGTCGAACCCGACGTGAAGATCACGTAGGCCTGCTCACCTTCGGCCCTCGGCGGCGGCGTAGCGGCGTCGACTTCGGTCAGCGCCAGCACGTTGCGCGCAGCTGGTCCGGTGCCCGGTCGATCGACAACCACCACCGCCGGGTCGGCGGCCTGCACCAGCTGGTCGAGGCGAGCAGCCGGGTAGGAAGGATCGAGCGGCACATGGCTGGCGCCGACGGCCCACACGGCGAGCATGGCCGCGACAACATCCGTGGACCGGTGCAGGAGCAGTCCCACCCGATCGTCGGCACCGACCCCCTTGCGATGGAGCGCGGCAGCGATCGAATCGCGGCGCGCGGCGAGCTGGCCGTAGGTGAGCCGTTCGGCACCACACCGGACCGCCGGCCGATCGAGCACCTGGCCGGCAACGGCATCGTCGATTCGTGGACCGGCACCAAGAGTCGGCCCGGCGAGCTCGCTGGTCGAATCCTCGAGCGACCAAGGTTCGGCCTGCGGCTCTCGCACGCCACCGACCATGGTGGCGGCCACCGCGTCGAGGAACCGTTCGGCGCCGGCCCGATCCATCACCCGACCCGAGTACTCCAGGCCCAACTCCACCTCGTCGCCGCGCACCTGCACGAAGGTGGTGAGATCGGTCACCGCGGTGCCGGCAGCCAGGATCTCGTGGCTGACCACGGCCGAACCGAGCCGAGCCGGAGCCAGATCCTCGAAGGCCAACATCACGTCGATGGCCGGCTCGGGCCGGCCCCGGTCACGCTGGTCTCGCACCATCCAGGCATACGGGTAGGTCCGATGAGGAAGCGTGCGAGCCACAGCGTCGTCGGCTTCCCGGCAGACGGCGTCGAACGAGTCATGGCTCCGAACCGGAACGTGAAGTGGTAACGGGTTGAGGAAGTACCCGACGAGCGGATCGGCGTCGGCCCCGTCACGGGTGGAGGCGGTGATGGCGATCTGGGGCGCCGCTCCCCGGCCGCGGCGTTCCAGCACGACCGCCAGCGCGGCCAGGGCCGTCGAGAACGGTGTGCGCCCGGGTCCGGCCGCCAGCTCGGCGGCGGTCAGTCCGAGCGGCCGGGCGATGTATCCATCGGGTTCATCGGCGGCCGGACGGGCCACGGTGAGCGGGGTCGGCCCGTCGATGTCGGCCAGCTCGTTGCCCCAGAATTCACGGGCGGCGGGGTCTATTCGGTGCCGCTCCCGTTGCCGATGGCCGATCTCGGCATAGCTGACGGGCAACTCGGGCAAGGTCT
>JBPCTQ010000272.1:0-14374 GCA_051011595.1 Acidimicrobiales bacterium | reverse complement strand
CCGCAGCGCGGGCGCAGCGCTCCGGGTGCTCGGGACGGTCGTCGACGTCTTCGCGAACTCGCCCGAGCAGACCGAACCGGCGGGCACCGAGGTGGAGGTCGGAAAGGGTGGCGAAACGACCGAGCTCGGCCCCGGGAGGTGGTGTCAAGGTGTCGACCGTGATGGTGCGGGCGGCGCCGTCGGCCGGCCGCACGTCGAGTCGGCAGCGGGTACCTGGGTCGAGATCGTCGACCGTGACGACGCCGAGTCGGGCGTCGTCACCCTTGGCCACCACGACACCGTCGCGTTCGACGGCCACTGGTCCCTGACCGAGATCACGCCACGAGAGCTGCACGTCGGTCACGCCGCGGCAGAACAGCTCGAGGCGCGACGGGCGGGTGACGGGCGAGCGGAGTGGCATCAGTCCAGGGCGTCGGTGAGTTCGGTTGTTGCCCGCCGGCGGAGCTCGACGTTGACCTCGAGCCGCTCCAGATGCTGGGCGACCATCTTCTCGCCCTGCGGGACCGGGTGATCGGCGAGGAAACGGCGAACGTCGCCGGCGGTGTCGGGCTGGGACAGCGCTCGAATGCCCCCGAGCATGCGAGCGATGCTGTTGGAGGGGAATCGATCGTTCACAGCGGTCCACTGGTCGGTGACGTACTGCCACACCATCGGCCCGTGTCGCCGGTTGGTGAGGGCCCGCCCCAACAGATACGGGGCGTCCTGGCTGCGAACGTCGTCGCTCAGCGCCCGTTGGCACAGGGTGGCCAAGACGTCGTCGGCGTCGAAGTCGGCCAGCGCGTCGAGATAGCGCCGTTCGCTCTGGGGGTCGGCGGCGTTTCGGTAGCGGTCCCAGAAGTCGTCGAAGTCGGCCCGGGCGGCGCCGGCCGCCACGATGGAGACGGCCGCCGTGTCGAGCTCGGGGTCGCCGGCCCCGGCCGGGTGGGTGGTGTGGGCCCACGTGCGGGCGGACTCCGAAGCACCGATCGTGCCGAGGGTGGCGATGGCGAGGGCCCGGAGCTGGCGCTGGCGGTCGCTGTCGTCGGTTCCGACCTCGAGCCCCCACCGATCGCCGAGCGGCTCGAATTGGCGCCGCACCCGGTCCTCGAGCGCGGGCAACAAGTTGTCAGGGCACACATGGTGCAACGCGGCCATGGCCCCGGCCACTCGCTGCCACACGGCCAGCTCGTCGTCGTCGACGAACCCGGTGATCAGGTCGAGGTAGTCGCCGATGGAGCTTCGCCCGGCCAGAACCAGTGCCCACCCGTCGTCGACCAGCCCGTAGCGTTCGACGGCCGGCCACGAGGCGGCGTGCCCAGAGGTTGCCGCCGTTCGTGCCATCTCGTCGGGTGCGACGCGGAAGAAACCCGACCCGTTGACGTTGAGACGCGGGAGCGGGTCATCGAGGGCGAGCGACAGCTGATCGGTGAGAAGGACACGGCTCACGTCGTCGGCCGTTGCCGCACCCACGGGGACCTGCCACTGCGCCGGTTCCTGCTCCCCGAAACCGAAGCGGCTCTGGGAGACGACGATGCCGTGCTCTGTTCGTTCGTAGGAGAGCAGGGGGTACCCACCCTGGAAGATCCAGTCACGCATGATCGAGGCCACCGGTTGGCCGCTGGTGACCTCGAGTGAGCGCCACAGGTCGTCGGTGTCGGTGTTTCCCAGCTGATGTTCGGTCAGGTAATGCCGGACGCCGTCACGAAAGGTGTCCTCGCCGAGGTGCTGCTCGAGCATACGGACGACGGCCGCACCCTTCTCGTAGGTGAGGATGTCGAACATGCCTTCGGCGTCGGCCGGCGACTCCACCGGGTATTCGATCGGTCGGGTGGAGGAGAGTGAATCGACGTCGAAGGCCATCGACCGCGACAGGCCGAAGTCGGTCCACCGGTCCCATTCGGGGCGGAAAGCGTCGGTGGCACGTGTCTCCATGAACGTGGCGAAGGCTTCGTTGAGCCAGATGCCGTTCCACCACTTCATGGTGACCAGATCGCCGAACCACATGTGGGCCAGCTCGTGGTTGACCACGTCGGCCACCCGCTGGAGCTCGGCCTGGGCGGCCGTCTCGGGATCGATCAGCAACAGGACCTCTCGGTACGTCACACAACCCAGGTTCTCCATGGCCCCGAAGGCGAAATCGGGGATCGCCACCATGTCGAGTTTGTCGCCCGGGTAGGGGAGGGCGTAGTAGTCGACGTAGTACCGCAGGGCAGCGGCGCCGACCTCGATGGCGAAGGCAGTGAGATGGCCGCGGCCGGGACGGTGGATGATGCGCAACGGGGTGCCGTCGACGTCGACGGGCGCGGTGGCCTCCAGGGGGCCCACGACGAAGGCGACCAGGTAGGTCGACATCGGCATGGTGTCGGCGAAATGGACGGCCACTCGACCATCGGGGGTCTGGTCCCGGCCGACCTCGGCGGCGTTCGACACGGCCAGGTGATCGGGATCGACCACCAGGCTGACTGAGAACGTGGCCTTCAGATCGGGCTCGTCCCAGCAGGGAAAGGCCCGGCGGGCGTCGGTCGACTGGAACTGGGTGGTGGCGATGGTGTGCTCGGTGCCGTCGTCGTCGGTGTACGTGCTGCGGTAGAAACCCTTGAGCTGGTCGTTGAGGACTCCTCGGAAGGCGATCTCGATCACCAGGGGTCCTCGCTCGAGGGGCTGGGGGAGGGTCAGCGTCATCCGTTCGAGTTCGCCATCGAGCTCGATGCCCGGGTTTCGGTGGCTGACCGGCCCCGCCGTCACGACGGCCCAGTCGATCTCGAGCTCGGCGGCGTTGAGCACGATTCGGTCGACGGGCTCGAGCACCTCGGCGTCGATGACCACCGTGCCCGAGAAGCGATGGTGGTCGAGATCGGGCTCGAGGATGAGTCGGTACTGGCGGGCCAGTACCTCACGGGGAAGTCGGTAAGGGTCGTCCACGATTCGAGCCTAGAAGCCGGCGCACCCGGGCGGATGGAGCCACACGCGCGAGAACTGCAACAGAACCGTCATCGGCGCCACACCATCGACATGTCGCGATCTGCTGAACTGGTGAACAGGCAAACAGTGCGGAGTAACACGATGGGCCTTTTCATGAACACGCGGGAACACTGGGATCCTTCCGAGGCGGATTGGTCGGGATTTGCGAGCGACCTCGAGGTGAGCGACGAGGACTTCGTTGCCGCCATCGAGCGAGGTCGGGCATCAGAACGACCTGATCGCCCGACGGTCTCCACCACCCGCCGCTGAGCGACGCGGCCCCGCCGACACTGTGTCGGCGCAGGGCTTTGTGATCGGACCACACATCGGTCCACACTGGGTGGCCCATCCGCGGCTCCAGTCGGGAGAACCCAGTGTCCACCGCCCCCCTCGCCGTCGTCGGCGTCGGTAACGCCATCGTCGACGTGATCGCCACCGTCGATGAGGCCTTCATCACCGAGTACGCCCTCACCAAAGGGGCGATGACACTCATCGATGCCGAGCGGGCCGATTCGTTGTACGCGGCCATGCCGCCCGCGGTCGAAGTCTCGGGCGGGTCCGCCGCCAACACCATGGTGGGCGTGGCGTCGTTCGGTGCCAACGCCTCCTACATCGGCAAGGTGCGTGACGATCAGCTCGGCACCGTGTTCGGCCACGACATCACCGCCGCCGGGGTGGGCTACGACGTGCCCGCGGCCCCAGCGGGTGAAGCCACCGCCCGTTGTCTCATCCAGGTCACCCCCGATGCCGAACGCACCATGAACACCTACCTCGGCATCTCGTCGGTGTTGGCTCCCGACGATGTCGACGAGGCCCTGGTCGCCCAGGCCGGCATCGTGTACTGCGAGGGGTACCTGTGGGACACCGATCTGGCCAAGGCTGCCATCCGCAAGGCCATGGCCGTGGGCCGTGAAAACGGGGCCGTCGTGTCGCTCACGTTGTCGGACGGCTTCTGTGTCGACCGTCATCGCGACGAATGGCTCGACCTGTTGAACGACCAGGTCGATCTGGTGTTCGCCAACGAAGACGAGGTGTGTTCGTTGTTCGAAACCGACGACGTCGAGGGGTCGATCGACAAGCTCGGGTCGCTGTGTCGCATGGTGGCGGTCACCCGCAGCGCCAAAGGCAGTCGCATCACCGATGCTGGAGATGTCGTCGACGTACCGGCCGTGCCGGTGGAGCAGCTGGTCGACACCACCGGTGCCGGAGATCTCTACGCATCGGGGTTCCTCTACGGGCTCTCGGCCGGCTTGCCCATCGAAAAATGTGGTGCGTTGGGCAGTGCGGCGGCCTCCGAAGTGATCTCCCATGTCGGCGCTCGTCCCAACCTGGCCCTGCACAGCCTGCTCTGACACCGGTGACAGGGAGCACATGACCTGGTCTTGACCCGTCGATAATAGTCGTTATCATCGGTGGGGTGAGCCTCACCGGGGACCGCCCCACAACTGAGCCGGCCCCGTTGGCCGACGACCCGAACCGGGTCGAGTTGCTGGCCGCCGCGGTCGAGGTGTTCTCCGAGCGGGGTTACGACGGTGCCGGTGTGGCCGAGATCGCCCGGCGAGCGGGCCTCACCACCGGTGCCATCTACAGCCGCTACACCGGCAAAGCCCAGCTCCTCCTCGATGCCATCGAGCACTACGCCCCCACCGAGATTCACGAGCTCATCTCCGGGCCCGTCCGCACCGACGCACCAGCGGAGTTCCTCACCGCACTCGGCACCCGACTGGTCGACCAGAACCGGATCAGCAGTGGGCTGCTCATCGAAGTCTTCGCGGCCTCCCGCCGCGAGGCAGAGGTGGCCGACAGCCTCCGGGCCCTGTTCGCCCAGGACGACGAGCGGCTGGCGGAGCTGATCGCGGCCGGTCAAGAGTCCGGGATCTTCGCCCAAGACCTCCCCGTCGACGCGGTCGTGCGGTTCTGCACCGCCTTGGGCCTGGGGATGCACATGGCGAAATCGCTCGGGATGTCCATGCCCGAAGGCGACGACTGGGCGCTGGTGCTCGAGCGCGTCGTCGCCGCGGCGGCCCCTGTCCCCGAATCACCCACCGATCCAGCAACCGACACACCGAAAGGCACCTCTTCATGACGGTCACCGACGGACACTCCAGCGACGCCGACATCCTCGGTCGGGCCGGCGTCAACGATGTCGACGCCATCCTCGACATCTGCGCGGTCAACACCGACGTCGACGAGACCGAACACGTGGTGGCCGACGAGTCCGACGCCATCTTCACGTGGAACTACGAGAAGGGTGAACGCCCCAAACTCGAGAAGCTCTACGAGAAGGCCAAGAAGTCACAGTGGAACGCCGAGGTCGATCTCGACTGGAGCATCGAGGTCGATCCCTACGAGGCCTTCTCGATCATGGGCGAGCTGGGCCCCGAGGCGGGGTGGGGCGACGATCCCGACTCGCCGATCTACGGCTGGGGCGACAAGGAGATGCGCGAGTTCAGCTACCAGTCCTTCAGCTGGCGCCTGAGCCAGTTCCTGCACGGTGAGCAGGGTGCGTTGCTGTGTACGGCCAAGATCGTGGAGACGGTGCCGTTCTACGACGCCAAACTCTACGCCAGCACCCAGGTCATGGACGAAGCTCGCCACGTGGAGGTGTTCGCCAAGTACCTCGACACCAAGGTCGAGAACACCTATCCCATCAACCCCCACCTGAAGCTGCTGCTCGACGACATCATCAACGACAGCCGGTGGGACATGACCTACCTGGGTATGCAGATCATGGTCGAAGGGCTGGCCCTGGCCGCCTTCGGTTTCATGCACAACCTCGTCGAGGAACCCCTGCTCAAGAAGTTGCTTCGTTACGTGATGAGCGACGAGGCCCGCCACGTGGCCTTCGGGGTGCTGTCACTCCAGGAGGTGTACCAGGAGCTGAGTGCGCCTGAGCTGCGCGAGCGTCAGGAGTTCGCCTTCGAGGCCGCGGTGCGTATGCGGGATCGATTCCTGCAACAAGAGGTGTGGGAACGGATGGGTGTGCCGATCAAGCCGATGGTCGACCGCGTCCTCGACCTTCCCGACGAGCAGAAGATCTTCCAGGCGATGTTGTTCTCCAAGATCGTGCCCAACGTGAAGAAACTGGGCCTGCTCGACGCCGGTGACGGCTGGCTGCGCGACCGTTTCACCGACATCGGTGTCATCCAGTTCGAGGACTGGACCGACACCAGCGAGGAATACGGCGACTTCTCGCTCGAGAACGAAGACCTCCCCGACGCCGGCTGAGCATCGACCACCGGGGTGGCACCATCGGTGTCCGGGCCGACATGCTGGTTCGGACGACGAAAGGATGCACCCATGACCCACCGCTGCTTCGAGGTGACCGAAGACGGTCACGTCGCCCATGTCGTGCTCAACCGCCCGGACGAACTCAACACGATGGTGCCCGAGTTCTGGGAGGAGCTTCCGGCCATCGTCAACGAGATCAGTGACCGAGGGCGGGCTCGGGCCATCGTGGTGTCGTCCACCGGCCGCCACTTCACCGCCGGCATGGACTTGTCGGTGTTCAGCGGGTCGGCTCTGGGTGAGGATGCCGATTCGGTCGAGACCGGTCGGATCAGGGCTCAGCTGCGGCTCACCGCGCTGCGCCTGCAGGAGAGTTTCTCGGCCCTGGAGAAGGCACGGATGCCGGTGCTGTGCGCCATCCAGGGCGGGTGCATCGGTGGTGGTGTCGACATGGTCACCGCCGCCGACATGCGGTACGCCTCGGCCGATGCGTTCTTCTGCATCCAGGAGATCAACATCGGCATGACGGCCGATGTCGGCACCCTCCAGCGCCTGCCCAAGCTGGTTCCCGAAGGTGTGGTCCGCGAGCTGGCCTACACCGGGCGGCGCATGACGGCGCAGCGGGCCTACGAGGTCGGTCTGGTCAACGAGGTGTTCGAAACCCACGACGACCTCGTCAACGGTGTGCTCGACATCGCCGGTGAGATCGCCACCAAGTCACCGCTGGCGGTGTGGGGGTCCAAGGAGATGATCACCTACAGCCGCGACCACTCCACCGCCGACGCACTCAACTACATCGCCACCTGGCAGACCGGCATGTTCCAGCCGGCCGACATGATGGAGTCCTTCGCCGCCAAGTCCGACAAACGAGATCCGGCCTTCGACGATCTCATTCCCGTTCAGCGCACACTGAACGACTGACCTCGTCGGCGCCGGTCTAGCCGCGCGGCAGGTAGGGCAGGCTCAGATCGCCTAGGCGCACGAGCGTGCTGCTCATCCAGCTCCCGAGCTCGCGAAAGGCGGCATCCATCGATGCCCCGTCGGCCAGAGATGCCTCGTCGAACTCGTAGCGGCCTTCGAAGGTGATCTCGGTGGCGTAGTGGGGCGACGAGAGATCGTCGTGGTAGCCGATCTCGACGGTGGGGCTGGCCCGGATGAGCGGCTCGGCTCCGATCACCGGCCCCGCGGCCGGGGCTGCGCCCAGAACCTGCTCGAGGTCGGGTGCCTCGCTGAGCTGTTGTACCCGGTAGACGACGGTGAGCTCGACCGCGGGAAACTCGTCGCCCGGCTCGCCGATCGTCCAGGTGCGGTACGCCGTCTGGGCCCATGTGGGCCACTCCAGGGTGATGTCGGCCCGGAGTCGGGCGGGGACGTCCTCGCCGGGAAGGCCATAGGACGTCTGCCACGTGCAGTCGCCGAGCAGGATGTCGACCTGGAAGCGCTCCTCGAGGGTCTGGCGTTCGAGCAGCACTCCCTCCAGCGCGTCGCGCAACACGCTGATGGCATCGGTGAAGACGTGGTCGAGCACGGCCGTACGCTACCCGTGAGCGAACCACAGCAGGCGCCTCGCTAGGCTCCGCAGCGTGATCAGCACCCTCTGCGGCGGGGCCGCCGCCCCGCCCCGTTCACCGCGATGACCGACCTCGACGTGGTCCGAGCCTGGGGCCGACTCGACGCCGATCCGGCCAACCGGGCCGAGGTCGACGAGCTGCTGGGTCGGGGCGATTCGGCCGAGATCGACGACCGTTTCGGCCGCCATCTGCGGTTCGGCACGGCCGGCCTGCGAGGACGGCTGGGAGCCGGTCCGAACCGTATGAACGTGGTCACCGTGGCCCGGGTGGCGGTGGCACTCACCCGCTGGTCGGCCGCCCCCCGAGTGGTGATCGGTTACGACGCCCGTCACGGCAGCCATGCCTTCGCCGAGATCACCGCCCGCCTCATCACCGCGGCCGGCGGCGAGGCCTTGTGGTTCGACGACATCGTCCCCACTCCGGTGCTGGCCTTCTCGGTGCAGGATGCCGCGGCCGATCTCGGCGTGATGGTGACGGCGAGCCACAATCCGCCGGGCGACAACGGCTACAAGGTGTACCTGGCCGATGGCGCGCAGCTGGTGCCACCGGTCGACACCCAGATCGAGGATCTCATGACCTCGATCTCGCTCGATGAGCTGTCCGAACTCATCGAGTCGGCGTCGGCCGTCGCCCTTCCGCCCCCCGTCGACCGGCAGGCCACCATCGAGCGATACCTCGATCGGGTGGTGGACGACGGCGCGGTGGGGGAGCCGGTGGTGGCCTACACCCCTCTGCACGGCGTGGGCCGCGACGTGTTCGAGCAGGCGCTGTCTCGGGTGGGCCTGCGGGCCACGGCTGTGCCCACCCAGGCCGACCCCGACCCCACCTTTGCCACCGTGAGCTTTCCCAACCCCGAAGAACCGGGGGCGCTCGATGCGTTACTGGCCCTGGCCGAGTCGATCGGGGCCGATGTGGCCTTGGCCCATGACCCCGACGCCGATCGGTTGGCCGTTGCTGTCCCGAGTGCTGGAGGGTGGGAGGTGTTGAGTGGCAACGAGTTGGGGGCCTTGTTGGCCGATCACCGGTTGGAGACCACCGAGGGGGACGACCGTCTGGTGGTCACGACCGTGGTGTCGTCACGGCTCCTGGCCAAGCTGGCCGAGGCGCACCACGTGACCTTCACCGAGACGCTCACGGGCTTCAAGTGGGTGATGCGACCTGCCATCGATGGCCCTCACCGTTTTGTCTTCGGCTACGAGGAGGCCTTGGGGTACGCCGTGAATGCCGTGGTCCGCGACAAGGACGGCATCAGCGCCGGGGTCACCTTCCTGCAGTTGCTGGAGCGGCTGGGTAGCCAACACCGCACACCCCGCCAGCGTCTCGACGACCTGGCCCGGATCCACGGGGTACACGTCAGCGGCCAGCGCACCATCGTGTTCGACGGTCCGAACGCCGCCACCGACATGGCGGCGGTGATGCAGCGCACCCGCGAACAACAATGGCAGTCGTTGGGCGACGTGGCCGTGGATCACACGGTGGACTTCGCCGACGGCAGCCACGATCCCGGTACCGACCTGCTGCGCTTCGATCTGTCCGACGGCAGCCGGATCCAGATTCGGCCGTCGGGAACCGAGCCGAAGTTGAAGATCTACAGCGAGGTGGTGCTGGCCGTCGAGGGCCCCGACGCCGATGTCGGAGCCCGCCGAGACGAGGCCCGCCAGCACGGCGAGCGCTTGTTGAGTGCCGCCGCGGTTGCCCTGAGCTGAACGACGCGGTCGAGCCGGCTCAGGGAGCGGGGATGTCGTCGAGCACCTCGGGTTGGTAGAACAGCGCCCCGTCGCCGGTGGGCGGGCCCACCACGACCGACTGCATGGGTTGCTGGCGGGGGACGAAGACTTCGGCGTAGAACGGATACGCCGTGCCGATCTCGACTTCGGCGTCGAGGATCCACCCGAAACCGGCTGCTTCGACCGCGTCGCGTTCACACCCTTGGAACTGGGCCGGGAGATACTGGCCCTGGCTGACGACACCGATGTCGGGGGTGTTGAAGCCGTCGCTCAGGCCGCCCCCTTCGGTTTCGGTGGGTACCAGCACGCCGAGGACCAGGTAGCACCGGCCCGGACCATCGTTGAAGTCGCCCGAATCCACCTCGAGCAACCCCAGCATCTGGCCTTCCCACGCCGCCTCGGCGAATTCTTCCTCGTAGGTGAAGCCCGATGCGGCCATGGGCTCGCCGGCCGGGGGCGGCTGTGAGCCGCTGTTGTCGAGCTCGGGATCGGGGATGGAGTCGAGCGCCGTGCCCGTGTAGAAGATGGCGTCCTGCGCGTCGCTGCCGACCTGAATGGCCTGGATACCGGCATCGAGGTCGTCCTCGAAGAAGATCTCGTCGTAGAACGCGAACGGCGTGCCCAGGGTGACCGTGGCTTCGTTGACCCAGCGGTAGCCGGCCGCCTCGGCCCCATCGGTGTCGCAGTCGGCGACGGTGCTGTCGACGGCGATGCCGTCGGAGTCGACCGCACCGAAGGCGGGAGTGTCGAAGCCGCTGGTGATGACGCCGCGGTCGAGGTTGGTGGGTGTGAGCACCCCCAGCACCAGCACGCAGCGCCCTTCTTCGTCGTTGAACTGGGCGGTGTCGACATCGACGATGCCGTACAGCGTGCCGTCCCACGCGGTGTCGCTGAACTGCTCCTCGTAGGTGAACGAGGCGCCCTCGATGGGGAACGGATCGTTGGGTGTGCCCGAACCACCGCCTGCCGCGGATGTCTCCGGGGCAACCGAGCTGGTCGGCGCGGAGGTCGGTTCGGGCGAGGTGGTCTCGGGAGCCGCCGTCGTGGACCCGGCTGTGTCGCCGTCGGCGCCACCGTCATCGGTGGCATCGGCCTGGTCGGCACTGTCTTCGCCGGCGTCATCGGTGGCGGTGGGCTCGTCGTCGTCGCCTCCGGCGAATACGACAACCAGCCCGATGATGGCGATGAGGGCCACTGCGACCGCGGCGATGATGCCGAACAGCTTGGCGTTCGAACCTTTCTCGTCGGTGGCATCGGCCCGGGCCGCGGCCGCCGGCGTGGCCGACGGCGGGGGAGCGGCCCCGGGCGCAGGTGGTGGCGGCGGCACGATCGGCGGCATGGCGGTGGTGGCGTCGGGCGGCGGAGCCACCGTTCCGGGTGGAGGCGGAGGTGACTGCCCGGGAGGTGGCGGGGTCGATCCTCCGGCCGCAGGTGGCGGTTCGGCGGGTGGCGGGGGTTCGCTCGGGGGTGGCGGTTCGGCGGGTGGAGGGGTCTGGGCGCCTGGCGGAGGAGGCGGTGGTGGGGGTGGAGGGGAGTAGTCGGGGTGGCGCTCCGGTGCGTACCACTTGCCGTCGGCGGCCTGCCACCAGCCGGCGCCCTGTGAATGATCACTCATGACCTGCTCCTCCCACCCGGGTATCGGATCCCGACCCTAGTCAGCACGAAAGTCGCGGCCGCGGTTCCCCGTCGGGCTGATCAGGCGATGTCGAATTGCCGATCACCCGCGTCGCCGAGTCCCGGGAGGATGAAGGCCTGGTCGTTGAGCCCGTCGTCGATCGAGGCGGTGTGGACGATGATGTCGAGGTCGGACTGTGCGAGGGCATCGAGTCCTTCGGGGGCCGCCAACACGCACGCGGCCCGCAGCGTGCCTGCGTTGGCATCGGCCAACAGTTGGCAGGTGCGAAGCAGCGACCCACCAGTGGCCAACATGGGGTCGAGAACCAGCACCGACCGGCCGTCGAGGTCATCGGGAACGGTGTCGAGATAGCTCTCGGGCAACAAGGTGTCCTCGTTGCGACGCAACCCGATGAAGCCGACGGGGGCGTCGGGGAGCAGCTCCAGCGCCGCCCCCAACATCCCCAGACCGGCGCGGAGCACGGGCACCAGAACCGGCGGTTCGTTGATCGTGACGCCGAGGGCGGGTCCCATCGGAGAATCGACGGTGACGGAGCTGACCGACAGGTCACGAACCGACTCGTACACCACGAATCGGGCGACCTCGTGCAGCGCGGCCCGGAACAGGGCCCGTTCGGTCTGTTGATTGCGCAGGTCGGTCAGCCGTTCCTGCACGACCGGGTGGGTCACAACACTGACAGACATGGCTCAGATCCCCCGACGTGAACGATGGGTGGCGTAGCGGGTCATGGCATCGAGGGCCCGAACGGCGCGGTCGGCCGCCGCATAACACAGCCGTCCCGACTCGCGGGCGGCCACCACACCGGCGTTGTCGGGGGCGGCCACGGCCAACTCGGTGGCGACGAGGATGGGCTTCTGGTGCCGTGCGGAGATCTCGGCCGCCGAGGTGGCGTAACGGGCGTCTTGGCGCTCGTGGAAATCGACGATTCTTTCGAGACCGTGTTCGGGGTAGAAGGGACCCGAACGCATGAGCGCCGCGGTGTTGGATTGAATCCCGAGGCCGAGGAACACCAGCGAGTCGATGTCGGGGTGGGCGCAGATGAGATCCATCACCTCGGGGATCGTGTCGCGGGTCTCGCCGCCGGCCATGTCGATGGGGTTGTTCCGGCTCCACCGGGGCGGCAGTCGATCATCGAGGGCCTGATGCAGGTCGGCGGGAAGATCCACGAGCTCGAGCGTGGAGTCGGCCATGGCGTCGGCGGTGAGCACACCCCATCCACCGACCGAGGTGAGCACCGCCACCCGGTTGCCCGACGGCATCGGTTGGGTGGCGAAGGTGGCCGCCGCCTCGAAGGCATCCTCGACGTTGGCGGCCCGGATCAGACCGGCCTGACGGCACATGCCGTCGAAGACGGCGTCATCGGTGGCGAGTGCACCGGTGTGGCTGGCCGCCGCCCGCTGGCCGCCGGCCGAGGCCCCGCCCTTGAGCACCACGATCGGTTTCACCCGAGCCACCGCGGCCGCTCGTTCGTAGAACTCGCGGCCGTCCTCGATGCCCTCCACGTAGATCAGGCTCACCGCGGTTTCATCGTCTTCGGCGAACCAATCGAGGTAGTCGACGATGCCCAACTGGGCGGCATTTCCCGCCGAGACGGCCCGGCTGACACCGATTCCGGTCTGGCTGGCGTAGTTCTGGAACGACGAGACGAAGTTCCCCGACTGACTGGCGATGGCGATGTGGCCCCGCGGTGGGTAGGGCGCCACGATCTGGGCGCAGAGACCGGCCGGCGGCGACACCACACCCTGACCGTTGGGCCCGGCGATGATCAGCCCGAGCTCGTTGCACAGCGCGATGAGTGACTCCTCGGCCACCTCGCCCTCGGGGCCGGCCTCGCTGTAGCCGCCGGCCGCCATGAACACGGCTCGAACGCCACGGGCGGCCACATCACGGATCAACTGTTCGTTGGCCGCCGGTGGGGTGCACACGAACACCAGATCGGCGGCGCCTTCGGGAATCTGGTCGGCCCCGTCGACCACGGGTACACCGAGCACTTCGCCCGCCTCGCGCCCCAGTCCGAACACGTTGCCCTGGTAGCCGCACGTCAAGATGTTGTGCAGGCTCACGAAACCGAACTTGCCCGGATGGGTGGAGGCGCCGGCCACGATGACACCCCGTGGTTCGAACAGCGGCGAGAGGTCAACGGTCACGCAGGCCGGCCTGTTCGTTCGACCAGGGCGTCGACGGCAACGGGCTGCCCGTCGACGATGATGAGCGGGTTGAGATCGACCGAACGGATCTCGGGGTCGTCGTCGGCGAGGCGCCCCAGGGCCACCAGGACCTTGATCACCGCCTCCCGGTCCAGCGGCGGTTCACCCCGAAAGGCGCCCAGGAGTTTCTGGGTGGCCAGCTCGTCGATCATCTCGCGGGCATCGACCTCGTCGATCGGGGCCAGACGGAACGAGACATCGGCGATGGCCTCGGCCAACACACCAACGATACCGAGCATGACCGTCATGCCGAACTGGGGGTCGTGGGTGAGGCCGGCAATGAGCTCCCGACGCCCGTCGACCATGGTGGACACCAACAGCTCGACCTCCCCGTCGTCGGCGGTGGCCGCATTGCGCAACTCGGTGAGGGCGACTCGAACCTGCTCGTCGGTCTCCAGGCCGAGCCGCACCAGACCACGCTCGCTCTTGTGGGCGATGGTGTCGCCGCACAGCTTGGCCACGAGCGGCCGTTCGAGCTCGGAGGCCATGGCGAGAGCACCATCGACGTCGGGTGCGGTGACGAAGTCCGACACCGGGATGCCGGCCTGGGCCACCAATCGGCGAGACGCCGCCTCCGAGAGCGTGTGGGTGTTCACGCCCCGGACACTGCCACGTGTCGATCCTGCTCGACGAGTCGACTCGACCCCGAACGCGACACGAGGTGACTGGTGGTGATGATTGGACCCCTCGACCCAGGCCGGGTTCGCTCTAGCTCCCCGTTGGCTCAGCGACCAACTACTGCCAACGGTTCAATGCTTCCTGGTCGGAGGGGAAGTCCCAATTCCAGTCACTGGGTACTACGGCCCCCATCGCATGGGTCTTGAGGGAAATAGGCCGTATGGCCTATCTAATCCCCCTACTCGCGCCGCTTCGGTTTGTTTTGCCTCGGTCTTGGGGCGGCTGTCGCGTGTTGTCTCGACTAGTGGCTGATGCGGCGCTCCTGACGGGGCTGCGCCGGAGGCGCTGACCCGGGGCCTCCTCCGTCGGCCCCTTGGGTAGGTGCCGTTTCGGGTTTGATCGAGTCAGGCCGATTGGGTGGCAGGCCCCGCCAGCGATCAGCGAGAG
>JBPCTQ010000271.1:0-19169 GCA_051011595.1 Acidimicrobiales bacterium | reverse complement strand
GTGTGGACCGGTACACCGGCGATCTGGTGGTGAGCCCACCGGGTGGCTTCACCTCCGGTGGGGTCGGCGAAGCGGTCGAGCACGTCGACGTCGTCGCTGAAGAACGCGGTCTCCTCGTCGTCGATGTCGAGCACCAGCGACGCCTGGTTGGCGTGCTGCACCATGGCCCCCAGCACCAGGGCCGGCAGGCGCGCCTTCCCGATGTGCACGGTGTCGACGCGACTTCGGGCGGCCAGCGCGAAGCCGTGGGCGAAGAACGCGCCGAAGTCATCGGTGGGGTAGGCAACAGGTCGTTCGATGTGGTCACGCAGCGGCCGCCACAGCCGGCGACCGTGTTCGCCCCACAGCGGCCCCATCAGCACGGTGTCGTGGGTGCGGGCCAACAGGTCGTGCAGCACCAGCGCCCGTCCGGCCGGATTGTGGGCCAGGTCCCACGTGACCACCGCTGCTCGTGGGCGCTGATTCGGATCGTCGGCTGCCGGCGGGGCAGCGGGCGATGACGCCGTCGCGGCCGGGGTGGCGGCGCCGGGTGCGGCCGGGATGATGTCGCTGGTGTCGGGTCGTTCCGATCGCGCCCGCGCCAGTTCGGCCGCGAGGATCTTGGCGTTGTCGACGGCGCGGCCGAGGCGGTCGTCGGAGGTGGTCATCGCCGGCGTTCGATGGAGACGAGTTGGAAGCCCAGTTCGCGGCTGTCGCTCACCGGTTCGGGGTACTGGCAGTGGAGACCGACGCGGAGGCCCCAGGCCGGTGGCGGCCCTCGGTAGATGGGGACCCGGGTGGGATCGCCCCGGGTGAGCACCGCCGTGCGGGTGTGGCGCCGGCCACCCTGATCGACGGTGACGGCCATGGTCTTGTCGCCCAGCTCGTCGTGCGGCGGCAGGTACACCTCCAAGACCAGGTCACTGACCCCGACGGCCCAGAACCCGGCGGTGAGATCGACCCACTGGTCGTGATGGACGGGGTCGTTCCACCGGATCACGTCGTCGGGGATGTCGCCCTCACCCCGTTGTATCCGGGCGACGAACTGCCCGCCCGAGCTGAACAACTCGAGGTGGCTCTGCCCGGTGTCGGCGTCGTATTGGGCCCACACCTCCTCGCCGGCGTGGGGAATGGTGCGGAGTTGGGTCTCGTCGATGAACTCCACAGACAGCTCGGACAACAGCACGCCGACGTCGTCGTCGCCTGCGGGCCGGTACCAGCGCCCGTCGTGTTCGACGAACCACTCGCCCGTGGCCGGACGAAACAGCAACCGCAAGTCGCCGTGGGCGGCGGTGACCAACGCCCCTCGGGCCCGAAACCGGGGCACGGTGGCGAACTCGTAGGCCCGGCGGGTGAACCCGGCGGCGCGATGAGCCTGCCGTGTCGCCTTCTGCCGAGCGGTCATCGAGGCAGGGCCTGGCGCACGTGTTCGGTGAGGGCTTCGATGCTGAAGTGCTCGGCGACCACCCGCTGCCCCTCGGCGGTCAAGGCGGCCCACAGGTTGTCGTCGTCGAGGAGACGAGCCACCGCGGCCGCGATGTCCTCCGGCGTGTCGGCCACCAGCACCGCCTCACCGTCGCCGGTGGGTATGCCCTCCATGGCCAGGGTGGTGGCCACGGTCGGCACGCCCCGAACCATGGCCTGGGTGATCTTGCCCTTCACGCCGGCTCCGAACCGCAGCGGCGCCAGGCAGATCCGGGCTTCCTCGTAGAGCGGGTCGAGGTCCTCGACGAAACCGTGCACGATCACGTTGGGACCGGCCAGCTCGTGGATCTCGGGCGGCATCTTCGAGCCGACGATGTGGAGGTGGACATCGGGGTGCGTGCGCACCACCAGCGGCATGATCTCGGTGGCCATCCACGTGGCGCCGTCGATGTTGGGAGGATGCTCGAATCCACCGACGAACAGCAGGTCGTGGCGAGCGTCGGCCGGTGCGCGGGACGGTTGCTCGTCGTGGATCAGCGACACCACCTTCACCTCGGTGTCGGGGACCAACTCGGTCAACAGGTCAGCTTCCACGGTGCTGCACACGAACGTGATGTCGCTGCGACGAATGGCGGACAGCTCGGACCGACGGGTGGCCTCGTGGTCACCTCCCGTGGTGATCTCGCCCCGAACCTCCATCTCACGTTCCTCGCGCAGGAAGTGCAGGTCGACGGTGTCGTAGATCACGGTGGCCGTTGGACACCACATCCGAACGGCATCCAGTTGGCGCTCGGCCACCTCGAGTCGGCTGAGGATCACCAGGTCGAACTCGGTGCCGCGATCGTGCAGGAACTGCTCGACATCGTCGAGGAATGGTCGGGTGTGGACCTCGATGCCGCGGGCTTGGAGCTGGCGGACGTAGGGCTGGTGGAACAGCAGGTTCTGGGGCACGAAGGTGACCTTGTATCCCTCGCGTTGGAGAATGGCGAACAGGTTCGACATTCGCAACGAGCCGGCGTCCTGGTCGGCGGTGATGACCCGGGCATCGATCACCAGCGCACGCTTGGTGATGCGCCGCTCCTTCTCCTGCTCGGGCTGGGCCCCGTTGGGGCGATGGTGCAACAGCTCGTCGCGCCATCGACCGAGGAACCGGTCGCGGTTGATGACCTGGTTGTGTTTGCCGGTGTCGTTGACCACGTCGGTGCCGTAGGACGCTCCTTCGCGGTGGTACACCACCGCCGCCGGTTGGTAGATCACCGGCCAGCCGCCCTGGTTGAGCTTCATGCAGAGATCGGCGTCCTCGTAGTACGCCGGGCTGTAGTGGTCGTCGAACCCGCCGTAGTGGTCGAACAGCGCGGCCGGCAGCATCAACGCCGCCCCCGACACGTAGTCGACGGCCCTCGCGTAGTTGAGCTCGGGATCGGCGGGATGACGGTCGCGGCCGTAGTTCCACGCCGAGGCGTCCTGCCAGACGATCCCACCGGCCTCTTGGACCTTGCCGTTCGGGAACAGGAGTTTGGCGCCCACCGCGCCGGTGCCCGGGAACAGCCGGAACGTTGACAACATGGCGTCGAGGGCACCCTCGGTCATCTCGGTGTCGCTGTTCAAGAAGAAGAGGTAGGCGCCGTTGGCTTCGGCCGCACCCCGGTTGCAGGTGCCCACGAAGCCCAGGTTCGATTCGTTGGTGAACAAGCGCACGCCATCGAGGTCGGCCAACCGCACCACCTCGGGATCGGTGGAACAGTCATCCACCAGCACGATCTCGTAGGGCACCGACGGCGGGTTGTCGCGCACCGTCTGCACACACTTCTCGGTCAGACGAATCTCGTTGTAGACGGGAACGATGACCGACACCACGGGCCCGTCGAGACGGCCCAGGTGCTCGGCGTCGGGCACGTCGACCTGCTCGGATGGTTGGGGAACGGCGCTGAGCGCACCGTGAGGAACGGCGCTGGGCTGGACCAAGAGGTCGGGAGTGTCGCCCGACTGCTGGCCCGAGCGCAGTGCCTGGAGTTTGCGCCGTTGGATGCTGGCTCGGCGACGTACGGCCTTGGGAGCGCGCTGCACCTTCCGAACCGCTCGTTCGGCCAGCGGGCGCTTCTTCTTCTTGTCGAGTTTGGTCAGAGCCCGATCGAGTCGGAGAAGTTCCTCGGCCTGGCTGCGCTGCTGGTCTTCGAGCTGGGTCAACCACCGTTGGTGTTCGCCGGCTCGGCGCATGGTGTGCAGTGAACGGGCTGTGGTGCGGTCGAGGTCGGCGAACTGATCGGCCGCCCCGGCCACCAGGTCGTCGAGGCGGGCATCGAGGTCGGCCAGCTCGTCGGGCGACCGATCGGCCACCGAGCCCAATGCGGTGATGACGTCGGCCAGGGGCCCCCACGCGTCGTCGGCCAGTGTGTCGGCCGGTGCTTCCACGCCGTTGCCGGTCGGGGTGGGCAGATCGGTTCCGACCAGCGCGCCGACGGTCTGCAACACCGCAGCCGGGTCTTGGAGCAGCTCGGCTTCGAGTACGAAAGCCCGTTGTCGACCGCGGCTGCGTTGTTCGGCATCGAGGAGGTGGCGGGCCCAGATGACCCCGCCTCGCATGACGGAGGCACCGTCGCGTTCGAAGGATCGCCGGGCCGCGGTGTGTGGCGATTCCTGGAAGATCACCACCACCGGGTCGTTCAGCTCGTCGGGTTCGACGGACCACACCACCCCGGCCGCGTCGAGGGCTGTGGTGAGGAGTGGACTGGGGGCGCTGGTTCCCAGAATCAGGAGCGCGGATGACATGGAGGTCGGATCGTTCCAGTGGTCGAGGCGGGTGGACACCAGAGTGCCTGACCTCGGACGGGATGTGAAGCCCGCCGGAGCCGATCATTCACTGTGCGGCGATGGCGGTTGCCGCTTCGGCTTCGGGGTCGTGGTGGGGGTCACCCTCGACATCGATGATGATGCGGTCGATCTGCCCCGACCACGGGCGGCCGGCCGCGGGGTCGGGGCACACCGGATAGGGGTCGGCCCGCCCGACGGTGAGGCCCGCGCCGGTGATCGAGAAGCGGGTGGGGGTGAAGTAGTCGACCGGAGCGGTGACCAGAACGTCGTCGTCGACGGTCAGGGTGAGGTCACCGGCGAACTCGGCCGTCTTGGTGAACCGGGCCACCACCCGATGTGAGCCCGGGGACAGCGCGGCCGAACCGCTCACCCGGGAGTGCCGGGCCGAGGCCACGTTGACGTGCCAGTGCAACAGCCCTTCGTTGTCGCAGAACAGCACCCACCCACCGAAGCCCGACCCCTGGCTGACGAGCACTCCGGTGGGTGTCGGGTGGTCGCAGGTGATCTCGGCGGTGACGGTGTGGCTCCGGTTCTTGATGTCGGCCGCTGACTCCTCGGGAACCATCGCCCCGCCCGGCCAGAAGACGAAGCGGGTGCGGTCGGGCCGCGGTCGATCGACGGTGAACTCCGAGAACGGTCGGTTGTCGACCGGGAGCACGTTGTTGGCCTCGGCCTCTTGCCACCACTGCTCGATCATTTCGGCCAGGCGCTCCGGTTCGTCGCCTGACCGATCGTGGACCTCGGTCGGGTCCTGGACGACGTCGTACAGCTCCCAATGGTCGTCGTCGAGTCCGGGCCGATCGGACTGGATGGGGTGGTAGGTGACGGCCTTCCACCCCTGGTGATACAGCGCCCGGCATCCGAACATCTCGTAGTACTGGGTGGTGCGCACCTCGTCGGCCCCGGCATCGTCGATCACGCCGCGCAGCGAGACGCCGTGGAGGGGCTGCAGTCGGCGGCCGTCGAGCTCGGCGGGTGCGTCGATGCCACAGATGTCGAGGATGGTGGGGGCCAGGTCGATGGCGTGGCAGTACTGCGGTCGCAAGGTGCCGCCGTCTTCGATGCCGGCCGGCCAGTGCACGATGAGCGGATCGGCCACCCCGCCCTCGTGTACCTCACGCTTCCATCGCCGGTACGGGGTGTTGCCGGCAACCGTCCACCCCCATGGGTAGTTGTTGTGGATGGTTGGGCCACCGATCTCGTCGATCTGCTCCCGCTGTTCGTCGAGGGTCGTGGCCAGCACGTTCCAGGGGCGGGCGTCGTTGTTGGAGCCTCCGGGACCACCTTCGGAGCTGGCGCCGTTGTCGCTCAGCACCAGGATCAGCGTGTTGTCGAGATCACCTATGCGGTCGAGGAAGTCGATCACCCGACCCAGCTGTTCGTCGGTGTGGCTCAACATGGCGGCGAAGGCCTCCATGTACCGGGCGTACACCGCCTGTTCGTCGGGTCCGAGGTCGTCCCACGCCGGCACCCAGTCGGGTCGCTCGCTGAGCTCGGCCGTGTCCGGCACGACACCTCGTTGTTGTTGACGGGCGAAGGTGGCGGCGCGCCATCGATCCCACCCCTCGACGAACCGGCCCCGGTAGTGCAGCAGCCAGTGCTCGGGTGCGTGATGAGGCGAGTGACAGGCCCCCGGGGCGAAGTAGGCGAAGAAGGGTTTGTCGGGGTCGCCGTTGCGGAGATCGGTGACGAACTCGATGGTGCGGTCGGCCAGGTCCTCGGTGAGGTGGTAGCCGTCGCCGTGACCTCCGGGTGGCGCCACCTGATGGTTGTCGTGCAGCAGCGATGGCGCGAACTGATGGGTTTCACCGTCGAAGAACCCGTAGTACCGCTCGAAGCCCCGGCTGAGGGGCCAGGTGGTGCGATCGGCGCCCAGATGTTGTTGGTCGCGAGGAGTGAGGTGCCACTTCCCCGAGCCGTAGGCCGCCCATCCCCGGGGCACCATCATCTCGGGCAGGAAGGCGTTCGTTCGCGAGATGGTGGCGTCGTAGCCCGGGAACCCGGTGGCCAGGTCGGTGATACGTCCCATTCCCACCGCGTGGTGGTTGCGGCCGGTCAACACACAGGCCCGGGTCGGTGAACACAACGCGGTGGTGTGGAAGTTGGTGAAGGTCACCCCGCCGGCAGCCAGGGCGTCGATGGTGGGTGTGTCGATGTCGGATCCGTAGGGGCCCAGTTGGGCGAAACCCACATCGTCGAGCAGCACCAGCAACACGTTGGGTGCGTCGGCATCGGGCGTCGGTGGCTGCGGCCACCAGGACTCGCTCTCCCAGTGCCACTTGCCGATCGTGCCTGCGAATTCACCTGGTTCCATGGCTTTGTTCTACTGCGGCGGCCGTTCGCGGTCATCCGGGTGCTCAACCCGGCTGGATCTGAGAAGGTGGGCCGATGGGATTCGGGTCGCGTGACGTGGGGTGGATGGCCGGTCCGGCGCGAACCATGCTCGCACCCCTCGTTCGGCGGCTGTACCGCACCGAGATCAGCGGCCTGCACAATGTGCCCACCGACGGCCCGGTCATCCTCTCGGCCAATCACCTCTCGTTCTTCGACACGCCGGCGCTCATGGTGGTGGCCCCGCGGCCGGTGGTGTTCCTCGGCAAGGCCGAGTACATGGACCGGTGGCAGACCCGACACCTCTTCCCGGCGCTGGGGATGGTTCCCATCCGGCGAGAGGCCGCTCGATCGTCGATGGCGGCGCTGGAGACGGCGGCCGAACTGCTCGACGAAGGCCGGATGGTGGGGATCTACCCAGAAGGCACCCGGTCGCGCGACGGGTATCTGCACAAGGGTCACACCGGCGTCGCCCATCTGGCGATCAAGTCCCGCGCTCCCATCCTGCCCATCGGTCTGGTGGGCACGCCGGCCATACAACCCATCGGGTCATCGGTCCCCCGGCCGCGTGGGTCGCTGAAGGTCCGTTTCGGTGAACCCATCCACCCCGAGCGCTACCGGGCCGGGGGCAGGCGACGCCAGCGCCAAGCCATCACCGACGACGTCATGGCCGCCATTGCCTCGCTGACCGACCAGGTACAGTCGCCCGACTTCGCCGGCCGCGAACCACCGTTGATTCGGGGCGGCTCCGAATCGGTGTACCGGGTGGTCCGGGCGCGGTCGTCGTCGACCAGCTGGGCCCGGGCCACCGACCTGGCCGTACAGTCGGCCGGCGGTCGCTACGACGACGCTCGGGTCGGCGAGCTCCGGCGACTGGCCTGTCGGGTGGGGGCCGACGGTTCCGTGGCCTTCGAGACCGACATCAGCCTGTCCATCAAGTACCGACAAGGAGATGCAGCATGAACGAGAGTGTGTACCAGGTCGTCGAGCTCATCGGTTCGAGCAGCGAATCGTGGGAGCGGGCGGCCGAGAACGCCGTCCACGAGGCAGCCAAGACCTACGCCGACCTCCGCGTGGCCGAAGTGGTGGAGATGGATGTGCTGATCGAGAATGGCACCGTCATCGCCTACCGCACCAAGCTCCAGCTCAGCTTCAAGAACCCGAGCGCGACGTCAGCCTGACGCCCGCTCGGAGGCGCCCCTGAAGGGGAAGGAAACCACCATGGCCACCGCCGCAGTATTCGATCTCGACCGAACCCTCATCTCCGGGTCCTCCACACCTGTCTTCCAGCGCCATCTGGCTCGGGCCGGGCTGGCCGGGTCCGAGTCCATTCCGCTGGGCGAAGCCTTCTTCGGCTTCTACGAGCGGTTCGGCGAGAACTGGATCATGATGCAGCCCGCTCGCCTCGGAGCCCGTGCGGCCCAGGGCTGGGCCGTCGCCGAGGTGGCCGACACCATGGCCGCGGCGGCCGACGAGTTGGCCGGCCAGCTCCAGCCCTTCGCACAGGCGATCATCGACGAACACCGGGCGGCCGGCCGCAAGCTCATCCTGGCCACCACGTCGCCCGACGCCTTCGTCCGGCCACTGGCCGAACGGCTGGGCTTCGACGATGCGGTGGCCACCCGCTGGGAACAACACGACGGGAGCTACACCGGGCAGCTCGACGGGCCGTTCCTGTGGGGCCGGGCCAAGCTCGACGCCGTTCGTGACTGGGCCGAGGCCAACTCGGTCCGGCTCTCGGCCAGCTACGCCTACTCCGACAGCTATTTCGATGCGCCCCTGCTGAGCGAAGTGGGCCATCCGGTGGCGATCAAACCCGACATCTCGCTCCGGGCCCTGGCTGCGGTGAAGGGATGGCCGGTACGTCATCTCGATGTGGCCGACGGTGTGGCCAAAGTTGCCGGCCTCGAGCTCCAGGAGTGGACCCGGCCGTTCATGCGTCCCGAGCTGGCCGCGCCGATGGCGTCGTTCGAGTTCACGGGCGTCGACAACATCCCGTCGACGGGCTCGGCCATCGTGGTGTTCAACCACCGCAGCTACTTCGATCCCAGTGCGGTGGGACTGTTGGCAGCCAAAGCCGGTCGGAACGTGCGCAGCCTCGGCAAGAAGGAGGTGTTCGACGCCCCCCTGATCGGAACGTTGGCCAAATGGGCCGGCGGCATCCGCGTCGAGCGAGCGAGCGGATCCGACGAACCCCTCGACAAGGCCGCCGAGGCTCTGGCCGGTGGTGAGTTGTTGATGATGGCGCCGCAGGGAACCATCCCGCGGGGTCCGGCCTTCTTCGATCCGGAGTTGAAGGGTCGCTGGGGTGCCGCTCGGCTGGCCGCAGTCACCAAGGCTCCGGTCATCTCGGTGGGACTCTGGGGTACCGAGAAGGTGTGGCCTCGTAGTGCCCGCCTGCCCAACGTGGCCTTGCGTGATCGGCCGACGATCACCGTCACGGTGGGCGAGCCGGTGCCGTTGACCTACGCCGACCCCGACATCGACACCAAGGCCATCATGGCAGCGATCAGCGAGCTGCTCCCGCCCGAGGCCCGCGAACACCGAACCCCCACCCGTGAGGAACTGCGGCGAACCTTCCCGCCCGGGTACGACGGCGACCCCACCGCCGAGGTCGACCGCCGACCCGGCACCGACACCTGAGAGGCCGCCATGGCGACGCAACGAGAGATGCATTTCGAGACTCGCATGAGCGATCACGAGGCGCTCATGTGGAACGTCGAGAAGGACCCTTGGCTCAACCCCAACGGTGCCGCTCTGGTGATCCTCGACCGGCCCATCGACATGGTCCAGTTCCGGCGGCGAATCCGGGCCATGGTGGCCCAGGTGCCGCGTCTCCACGAGCGGGTGGTGCCCGGGTTGGGCCGGTTGTCGCCACCGAGCTGGACCGCCGATCCCGAGTTCGACTTCGACCACCACCTTCGTGAGCTGAACCTGCCGGCCCCGGGCACCGATCGTCAGCTGCTCGACCTGGCCGCCCAGCTCTACGAGGAACCGCTCGACCGCACCCGACCGCTGTGGCGGTTCGTGATCATCAACGGGCTGTCCGACGGACGGGGTGCACTCTTCTCGATCCTCCATCACGCCATCGCCGACGGGATGGGGCAGCTGCGACTGGCCGAGATGTTCCAAGAGCTCGGACCCGACGAGGAGTTGCCGCCCGACGTCGATCTCGAGGCCATGGTCGCCGAGGCCGCCTCGGAGCCGGCCCGATTCGGCGGAGATCTGTCCGAAGGGTTGGTCAACACCACCACCCACACCCTGGGCCATGTGGTCCGGCGCCAGGTGGGGATCGCCCGGCGATTCGCCGGTGAGGTGGCGGTGTGGCCCGCCGACCCGAGACGAGCAGGCGAAAAGGTGGGCGAGGTCACCAACCTGGCCCGCAGCACCATCGGTCAGCTCACCGGCTCGGGTTCGGGAGTAGAGGGTGGCTCGCCGTTGTGGAAGACGCGCTCACGGCGACGGCACCTCGAACACGTGAGTGTCCCCCTCGACGACGTCAAAAAGACGGCCAAGGCGCTGGGCGGCTCGGTCAACGATCTGTATGTGGCCGCCCTGGTCGAGGCGGCCGTCCGGTATCACCACGAACGCGGCGTCGCCGTTGATGCCTTCAACACCAGCTTCGTGGTGAGTACTCGTACCGACGACACCGCCGGGGGAAACGCCTTCACCCCGGTACCGGTGCAGCTGTCGGGCCGACCGATGTCGCTGCCATCCCGATTCGTCGGCGTCCGCGACGAGCTGGCCCGCAAACGAACCGAAGCCGAGGAGACCGGTGGTCTGAGTGCCCTGTCCGGGGTCATCAACCTGCTACCCACGTCGGTGGTCACCGGAACGGCTCGATCGCAGGCGGCCAAGATGGACTTCGCCACGTCGAACCTGCGTGGGGCGCCCATTCCGCTCTATGTGTCCGGTGCCCGTGTGCTCACCAATATCACGATGGGCCCCGTGGCGGGTACGGCAGCCAACATCACCACGCTGTCCTACGCGGGGAACCTCGACATCGGCATTTTCGTCGATCCCGCGGCCATCGCCGACCCCGGTGATCTGCGCGATCACATCGGGCAGACCTTCGCCGACTTCTTCGCTCTCGAGACCTGAATCCGTGCGCGGTCAGCGATCGTGTGACAGCTCGGCGGGCAGGCCGGCGCCCATGAGATCGATGAAGTTGGCTGCGTAGAACCGGTGTTTGGTGTCGTCGTCGACGGCGCCGAGGCTGGCCTCGAAACGTTCGTAGGGCCGTCGACCCCCTTCGACGTGGGGATAGTCGGTCGAGAACATGCAGATGTCGGGACCCGACTGGGCGATGATCCAGCCCACGTCTTCTGTGGGGTACGGCGTCACCCGTACCTGACGCTGCACGTATTCGGTCGGGGAGAGCGACAGGTCGCGGAGGCGGTGCTCGTGGCGGCCGAACGCCTCGACGGCCGACTCCATCTGCCGCAGCCAGCTCGGTACCCAGATGGCGCCCTGTTCGATCACCCCGATACGGAGTTCGGGATGGCGTTCGAGCACGCCGTCGAAGATGAGGGTGGCCAGGGTCTGCATGGGAGGGCCGGGTATACCCATGTAGTCGACCGAACGGAAGTTCTCGTCGCCACCGTGGAAGTCGGCCGGCACGGGGAGGCCGTTCACGAAGTAGTTCGGGTCGATGAGGTCGCCGGTGCCGCCGACGTGGAAGACCACCGGTACTCCGGCCTCCTCGGCTTGGCGCCACAACGGGTCGAGGTCTCGGTGACTGGGGGAGTGGGTGGCGGGGCACCCGGAAGGGATCAACAGAGCGGCGGCACCCGCCGCCAGCGCCTCGGTGGTCATGGCCGCCGTTCGGCCGAAGTCGGCCAGTGGGATGTAGGCGGTCGGCAGCAGACGGCGGTCGGCCGAACAGAACTCGCGGAGTCCCCGGTTGTGGGCTCGGGCCGCGCCGTAGGCCAGGTCGAGATCGGTCCCGTGCTCCCAATCGTGCAGGCGGCGATTGTGGAACGTGTTGAAGACCAGTTGGCTGGCGACCCCAAGCAGATCGATGGCTCGGCCGCGGTCCTCGGGCAGGAACGAGCCGGTGGCCGCGAAGTTCTTGCGGGTCATGATCTCGGCTTCGTCGGCGGCCCGGTAGTCGGCGCCGCGGTGGCGATCTGCCAGGGCCGCGAAGGCCGCCTCGAGGTCGGCCCTCTGGGTGTCGCTGTCGCCGGTCTGGCGGAGCTCGTTGGTGTAGGCGGGCGCTTCGATGCGATCGCGCAGGTCGGGGTCGGCGTGATCCCGTAACCAACCAGGGGTCTCCATGATGTGGGCATCGGCGTCGTGGACGAGTCGGTCGGAGATGTAGGACATGTTCCTGACGTGATCCTCAGGAGTAGGCGGCTGCTGCCGATCAGATTGGCAGGAATTCGCCGCGTCCGTCGACCAAGGAACCGCCGAGATGACGACCGCCAACCCGATCACCATCGTGCTCGCCGACGATGATCCCGACGATCGGTTCATGGCCCAGGAGGCGCTGGAGACCAGCCGCCTGGCCAACGATCTGGTGATGGTCGAAGACGGTGAAGAGCTGATGGACTACCTGCTCCGCCGAAACGAGTTCGCCGATGTGGAGTCCGGGATGCCCGGTCTGATCCTGCTCGACCTCAACATGCCCCGGAAGGACGGGCGTGAGGCTCTGGAGGAGATCAAGAGTCACCCCCAGCTGCGCCGGATACCGGTGGTGGTGCTCACCACGTCGAAGGCCGAGGAAGACATCCTTCGTACCTACGACCTTGGTGTGAACTCGTTCATCACCAAACCGGTCACTTTCGACCGTCTCGTCGAGGTCATGCAGGAGTTGGGCCGCTACTGGCTCGAAATCGTCGAGTTGCCCTCACTCGCCTGACATGAACGCCGAGATCCGTGTCGTGCTCGTGGAGGACGACGAGGACGACTACCTGATCACCACCGACATCCTCGAAGAGGTTGTTGGTACTCGGTACGTGGTCACCTGGATCTCCGACGCAGAGGAAGCGATCGAGGTGCTGATGCACGACGATTCCTTCGATGTGGCGCTGATCGACTTCCACCTCGGAGCCCGCACCGGTCTGGACATCCTGCACGCGGTGGGCGAGCGGTTGATCGACACACCGGGCATTTTGCTCACCGGTCAGAGCGACGCCGAGACCGATCGCGCCGCCATGGAGGCCGGTGCCGCCGACTACATCGTGAAGGGAAGTTTCGACGCGGACGCGCTGGAGCGGTCCATCCGGTATGCCGTCGAACGAGCCGCCACCACCCGCTCACTGCGCGAGTCCGAGGTCAGGTTCCGGTCGGTGGTGGAGGCCGCCACCGACGGCATCGCCCTGCTCGGCTCCGACGGCAGCATCATCACGTGCAACCGGGCCATGACCGAGATCTTCGGAGCCGAAGGCGATCAGTTGGTGGGTAGGAACTTCGAGGGCCTGCTCGAACCGGCCAGCGCCACGGCCCTGGTCCACCAGATCGAGCACATGATGACCCTGGAAACCATCCAGTACGGCCCCATCGAGGCCGACGGGCTCCGCCTCGATGGCACCTCGATGCCGCTCGAAGTGTCGGTCTCGTCATGGATGGCCGACGACGGTGATCGTCTGTGGAGCTGCATCGTCCGCGACGTGACCGACCGCAAAGCGCTGGCCGATCAGCTGGTGCACCAGGCCTTCCATGACCCGCTCACCGGATTGGCCAACCGGGCCCTGTTGCGCGACCGCGTCGAGCACGGCCTCGCCGGTCTCGAACGGGACCACACCCACCTGGGACTGCTGTTCCTCGACCTCGACAACTTCAAGATGGTGAACGACACGTTCGGCCACGACGTGGGCGACCAGCTGTTGGTGGCGGTGGCGGCCCGCCTCGAGGGCTGCATTCGCCCCAGCGACACGGTGGCCCGGCTGGGCGGCGACGAGTTTGCCGTGTGCCTGGGCAGTCTCACCGAACCGTCGCAGCTGCTGGCCATGGCCGAACGCATCATCCGGGCCGTGGCCCGCCCCTTCGACCTCGGTGGTCGAGTGGTCGACACCACGGCCAGCGTCGGGGTGGCCTTGTCGAGCGACGTCAACGCCGATGCCGACGAGCTGCTCCGGAACGCCGACGTGGCCATGTATGCGGCCAAGGGACGGGGCAAGAATCGTTTCGAGGTGTTCGAAGACGCGATGCACGGGGCCCTCGTCGAACGCATTCAGCTCGAATCGGACCTGCGTGAGGCGCTGGAGAACGACGAGATCACGGTGCAGTACCAGCCGGTCTTCCAGCTGGAGACAGGCATGATCAAGGGATTCGAGGCGTTGTCTCGCTGGCACCACTCCACCCGCGGGCCCGTCTCGCCGGCGGTGTTCATCTCGATCGCCGAGGAGTCGGGTCTCATCCAGGAGCTGGGCCGGTCGGTCCTGTGCACCGCGGTGCGCCAGGCCGCCCAGTGGCAACACCGGTATCCCGCCGAGGATCCCATCTCGATCGCAGTCAACCTCTCCAGCCGCCAGCTGGCCGACCCCGACCTGGTCGACATCGTCACCAACGTCATGGCCGACAGCCACCTGGAGCCCGGTTCGCTGACCCTGGAGATCACCGAGAGTGTGATGATGGGCGACGTCGATCACGCCGTCGGCCTCCTCCAGAAGCTGCGCGACGCCGGTGTGCAGCTGGCGCTCGATGACTTCGGCACCGGCTACTCGTCGCTCAGCTATCTCCACCTGCTGCCCCTCGACATCGTCAAGGTCGACCGATCGTTCGTGAACCGGATCGACGAAGAGGGGGGCGCGGCCCTGGTGCGAGCCATCGTCGCCATGGGCGAGAGCCTGGGTCTGCAGACCGTGGCCGAGGGTGTCGAGAGCGAGGACCAACGCGACTTCCTCACCCGTGAGGGGTACACGTTCGGCCAGGGTTTCTTGTTCGCGAAGCCGCTGCGCGTGGAGGAGGCCGACGAGCTGCTCGACCGCCTCGACGAACACGGGCCCCTGTGGGTACCGGCCGATGCCCCCGTCATCTCCTGAGGAGCCCGCCATGTCGTCGACCGATCCGAACGACGAGATCGCGCCGCTCGGTGTGCCCGTCGCCGAGGACTACCACTCCTCGCCCGAGGACTACGACCCCGACGACCTCGAGCGGTCGAAAGGGTGGGTCGACGGCGGGATGCAGCTGCCCGAGATCGAAGACTTCATGTTCCGAATCCTGGTCGACGACCTGCCCGAGTCGGTGTGTGTCTTCGGCCCCGACGGACGCATCGTGTGGGCCAATCGGGCCTGGTTGGCCCTGCCGGGAGAAGACTTCGGGCTCACCGTCGAAGACATAGCGGGCCATCGGCTCGAAGACCTGCTGTTCGGTCCCTCGCATGTGGAGCCCCTGCGAGAACGGTGGCGGGCCGTCCAGTCGTTGACACCCGAGGCCAACCTGGTGGTTCAGAACTTCCCGGTGTCGGAGGACCGCACCCAGCAGCTGTTGTACAAAGCCTGGTTCCAGGGTGACGATCCGGTGCTGTACGTGGCCGTGGGGCGTGACCACACCGCCGCTCACCGCGCCGAGTCGCGGCTGCGCGAATCGATGCGCCGACTGGAGGAGTCGAACCGTGACCTCCAGGACTTCGCCTACGTGGCGTCACACGATCTCCAGGAACCACTGCGCAAGATCATCGCCTTCAGCGACCGGCTGCGAGCCACGGTGGGAGAGCTCGACGACAAGCCGGCCGACTACCTCGACCGTGTCCAGAACGCGGCAGAACGCATGCAGCGACTGATCGACGACCTGTTGACGTTCTCACGGGTGAGCACTCAGGGGGAGGCCTTCGAGCCGACCTCGCTCGACGACGTGGTCGCCGGAGTCCTGGGCGACCTCGAGGTCGCCATCACCGACTGCGGCGCCACCGTCGATGTCGGTGCGCTTCCCGACCTCGATGCCGATCCCACCCAGATGCGTCAGCTCATGCAGAACCTGATCGGAAACGCCCTGAAGTTCCGCCGCCCCGATGTGGCCCCGGTCGTGACCGTCCGCGCCGAGCTGCTGTACAACCACGTGATCGTCGCGGGCGACGACCCCCGGGATCACTGGCGCATCACGGTGTCGGACAACGGCATCGGCTTCGACGAGAAGTACGCCCACAAGATCTTCACCGTGTTCCAACGCCTGCACGGTCGCAACCAGTACGAGGGTTCCGGCATCGGCTTGTCGGTGTGCCGCCGCATCGTCGAACGCCACGAGGGCCAGCTGAGCGCCCACAGCGTGGCCGACGATGGCGCCACATTCGTGATCACCGTGCCGGCCGGGCTGGCGACGATGGACGAAGGGGCGTCGCGGCCACCGGTCGCCGTCGGCAACTGACGCTCCCGGCAGTCTCTTTCCCGGGCAGAGCGGAGGCGGAGATGATTGAATTTCTCCCATGGCCGTCATGTCTCGCACTGGCGCCGAGCAGCTCGGGCGCGAACTGCTCGAACACGCCGGAATCGAAGTCGGGGGATCCAATCCCTGGGACCCACAGGTGCACGACCACCGCTTCTGGGACCGCGTCATCGCCGACCGCGAGCTCGGGCTGGGTGAGAGCTATCAGGAGGGTTGGTGGGATGTTGCCGCGGTCGATCAGTTCGTCGCCCGGGTGCTGGCCGCCGACCTCCAAGCCGCCATCCGGCCCACCCCACGATTGGCGGCCACCTTGGCGCGGGCGTCGATGTCCAACCGCCAGACCGTGCGTCGCGCTCGCGACAACGCATCGGCCCACTACGACACCGGCAACGACCTGTTCGAGGCGATGCTCGATCCCCGCATGGTGTACTCGTGTGCGTACTTCGATGAAGCCGACGATCTGGCCTCGGCCCAAGAAGCCAAGCTCGATCTGATCTGTCGCAAACTCGAGCTGGAGCCGGGAACCAAGGTGCTCGACATCGGATGCGGGTGGGGTGGTTTCGCTCGCTTCGCCGCCGAACGGTATGGCTGCGCGGTCACGGGTATCACCCCGGCCATCGAGCAGTTCACCGTGGCCCGTCAGCGCTGCGCCGGTCTACCCGTCGACATCCAACAGGCCGACTACCGCGAGATGAAGGGCTGCTTCGACCGCATCGTGTCGGTCGGCATGCTCGAACACGTGGGGCCCCGGAACTACCGGACCTTCTTCGATCAGTGCCGGCGCCTGCTCGCCGACGACGGCATGATGCTGCACCACACCATCGGCTCCAACGAATCCAAGAACCGCACCGACCCCTGGTTCGATCGTTACATCTTCCCCGGCGGCGTGGTGCCGTCGCTCGGTCAGCTGGCCCGTGCCGCCGAACAGCACTGGGTCATCGAAGACGTGCACAACTTCGGGCCCGACTACGACCGCACCCTCATGGAATGGCATGGCCGGGTCGACGCCGCATGGGACCGGCTGCCGGCCTACGACCAGCGGTTCCGGCGGACGTGGCGGTACTACCTGTTGACGTCGGCCGGTTCGTTCCGGGTCCGAACGCTGCAGCTGTACCAGATCGTGTTGCGCCGATCCCGCCAGGCCGCCCCGGCCTACCACTCGCCGCGGTAGGGGTTTCCCGGCCCCGTTCGGTGTGCGAACATGTGTTCGATGGCTGCTTCCCCGGCATCGATCCTGCACGCCGACCTGGATTCGTTCTACGCGTCGGTCGAGCAGCGAGACGAGCCCGATCTGGCCGGTCGGCCGGTCATCGTGGGCCACGGGGTGGTGCTGGCGGCCAGCTACGAGGCCAAGGCGTACGGCGTGCGCACGGCCATGGGCGGGATGCAGGCTCGGGCCCTGTGTCCCGACGCTGCGGTGGTGTCTCCCCGGATGTCGGCCTACTCCGAGGCCAGCGACCGAGTGTTCGAGGTTTTCCGCGACACCTCTCCGTTGGTGGAGGGTCTGTCGATCGACGAGGCCTTTCTCGACGTCGGCGGGCTGTGGCGTATCGCCGGCACACCGACCGAGATCGCCCAGCGTCTCCGGGCCCGGGTGCTCGACGACGTCGGGCTGCCGCTGTCGGTGGGGGTGGCCCGCACCAAGTTCCTGGCCAAGGTCGCCAGCGCGGTGAGCAAACCCGATGGGCTGCTGGTGGTCGAGCCCGACGGTGAGCTCGACTTCTTGCACGCGCTGCCGGTTCGGCGGCTGTGGGGGGTGGGTCCGGTCACCGGCGAGAAGCTCGAGAGCAAGGGCATCGACACGGTGGGCGATCTGGCCCGACTGCACGAATCGACCCTGATCTCGATCCTGGGGCCGGCGGCCGGTCGTCATCTGCACGCCCTGGCGCACAATCGCGACCCTCGCCGCATCGACACCAAACGGCGGCGCCGTTCGATCGGGTCGCAGCGGGCGCTGGGTCAGCGGCCGACGAGCCGGATCGATGCCGAGGCCGTTCTGTTGGGCATCATCGACCGGGTGACGTCTCGGCTGCGGAAGGCCGAACGGGTCGCCCGCACCGTGACGCTTCGCTTTCGTGACGATGAGTTCACCCGCCAGACCCGTTCCCGCACCCTGCTCCAGGCAACCGATACCACCGACCCCATCCTCGAGGCCGCACAGGTGTTGTTGGCCCAACACTGGCCCACCGTCGAGGAGCGAGGTCTCACGCTGCTCGGTGTGTCGCTCACCAACCTCACCCGCGACGCCACCCGCCAGCTGGTGCTGCCCTTCGGCGGGCGACCGGTCGACCTCACCCTCGATCGGGTCATCGACGATGTACGCGAGCGATACGGCCGCGAAGCCTTGTCCCGGGCCACCCTGCTCGATCGGGATGAAGGTATGAGCGTCCCCATGCTCCCGGATTGATCTCTTCCCGCCTAGCCGTTCTGGCGGTACAACGCGTCATAGGTGACGCGCTCCACCGCCAGTTCGGCCCGCGTGCGCATCTGGCGGTACAACGCGTCATAGGTGACGCGCTCCACCGCCAGTTCGGATGATGACGGGTGGGCGGGGGTCAGTCCTTGAGCTTGGCGCCGAGGTCGATGACCTCACCCCGGTCGATCGACACCCAGTCGCGGGCTTCGATGTAGGGCCGGAAGGCCTCGCCGATGGCGGCCAGGTGTTCGTTGGTCTTGGGTCGTTGGATCTCGAAGAGATGGGGGAACTCCAACCAGCCGGTCACCGTCTGCCAGAGCCGCACGGCGGCGTCTCCGGTGGGCGGATCGATGACCACGGGGCCGAACAGGTTCTGACCGTCGGGGAAGAACAGGGTCGGTACGCCGAAGCCGCCGCCGTCGACCACCTTGTCGTGTTCGGCCTTGACCTCGTCGTGGGTGGTTGGGTCGGCGATGGCCTCGTCGACCACGGCCGGATCGAGGCCCAGCTCGCTCAGCAGGTGCCGGGCCACATCGGGTTCGTGGGGTTTGTGGCCTTCCTCGTGCAGGGCCCGCCCGGCCCGCTCGTACCAGCGGTCGAGGTCGTCCATGCTGGTGCGGCGCAGGAGGGCGCCGATACGCATCATCGACCAGCCGTAGCTCCACTCGCGTTCCCACGGGTGTTTCTTGCCCTCGACCCGGTTGATCTCCTCCAGGCTGAAGAAGCGCCAGTTCACCGTGAGGTCGAGCTGGTCGCGGACGTCGCGCATCCACTTCGAGGTCTGGTAGGCGTACGGGCACATGACGTCGAAGTGGAAGTCGACGGTGGTGGGAGCGGTCGTCATGACCACCACCTTGCCCGCCCAGCCGCCGCAGTGTCGAGT
>JBPCTQ010000270.1:0-4827 GCA_051011595.1 Acidimicrobiales bacterium | reverse complement strand
CCGCCCTTCAACAGCTGCTCCAACATGCCGGGTGTCAACACGGCGACCTACAACACCGACGACACCTCCCCGCACACCATGACGGTGCTCGGCGACAGTCGGTGGGCAGTGTTCTGCACCATTCCCGCGGCGTCGCCGTCGGGGCGCTACATCGTGGCCGTCGAGACGCAGTTGAGTGAGTTCAACTCCGATGCGTCCAACGCCTTCGCCGTGCTGGCCAAGCGCAACTCGCTCGGTGACACCTGCGACAACCGGGTCACCACCGGCTGCCCCCGGGTGTACTCCAAGGAGTGGATGTCGATCTTCGCTCGCGGCGACTCGCCGCAGTCGGACTTCTTCCTGGCCGAGATCGCACCGGCCCACGAGGGCAAGATCTTCCGCATCATCCTCTTCGACGCCGGCGAGGGTGGCAACACGATCAGCATCCTCAACCCCGAGGGCAACCCGGTCACCTTCGACTGGAGCACCTTCGACGGCGCCGACAGTGGCACCGGGACCTTCGTCGACGTCTCCGGTACGACCTCGCTGGTCGGCCCCGGACGTGCGTCGAACTCGAAGTACAACGAACGGTTCATCGAGATCCTGATCCCGCTGCCGGACGACTTCGCCACGGCCTACCCCTCGGGCAACCGGTGGTGGAAGGTCCTCTACGACTACAACTCCAACCCGACCGATCGCACCACGTGGTCAGCCAGCATCATCGGTGACCCCGTGCGACTGGTGGCCTGACCCGAATCTCCTGTCGGCTGGGCACCACCCACCTCGTACCCTTGGGTGGTGTCCAACTTCGTCGACGAGTGCGGCCTCAACGTTCGTGGGGGTGACGGCGGCGCAGGCTGTGTGTCGTTTCGCCGAGAGGCCCACGTCGCTCGGGGCGGGCCCGACGGCGGCGATGGTGGTGACGGAGGTTCGGTCTGGCTGGTTGCCGACCACAACGTGGCGTCCTTGATCGCCTTTCGTGACCACCCTCATCGGCGCGCCGACAACGGCACGCACGGCCAGGGCAAGAAGAAGCACGGCGCGGCCGGCGCCGATCACGAGATCCATGTCCCCGAAGGCACCACGGTGCGGGACCAGGACGGGACGGTGTTGGCCGACCTCACAACGAACGGCGACCGCTACCTCGCAGCCGCCGGCGGGCAGGGGGGCAAGGGGAATGCGCGCTTCCTCAGCAATCGGCGCCGAGCGCCTTCGTTCGCCGAGCAGGGAGAGGCCGGTCACGAACAGTGGCTTCGACTCGAGCTCAAACTGCTGGCCGACGTGGCCATCGTGGGTTTCCCGAACGTGGGCAAGTCGACGTTCATCGCCCGCGTGTCGCGGGCCCAGCCCAAGATCGCCGACTACCCGTTCACCACCCTCGAACCGAACCTCGGCGTGGTCCGCCTCGACGACACGATGGAGATGGTGCTGGCCGATATCCCCGGGCTCATCGAAGGAGCAGCCGAGGGGCGCGGCCTGGGCCACCAGTTCCTCCGCCATGTCGAACGGGCCCGGGTCTTGTTGGTCATGCTCGATCGGGCGTCGATCGCCGAGCAGTCCCCCGACGAACAGTTGTCGGTGCTGCTGGCCGAACTGGGCGGATATCAACCCGACCTGGTCGAGCGCCCGCGCGTGGTGGTGGGGGCTCGCGCCGACTTGGCCGGCCACGACTTCGACGGCCAGAGCGTGTCGTCGGTGACCGGCGACGGTGTGGCCGAGACCCTGGGCGCCTTGGCCCGCGCCGTCACCGATGCCCGAGCCCACACACCCGAGGGCGACCAGGTGGTCGTCCACCACCCGTTGGGCGATCAACTCCAGGTGACTCGCGACATCGACGGTGCCCTGGTGGTGCACGGTCGGGCCGCCGAGCGAGCGGTGGCCCTGTCGGATCTCACCAACGCAGAGGCACTCGACTACGCCCGTGAGCGTCTTCACCAACTCGGTGTCGACAAAGCTCTGGTGCGAGCCGGAGCGCGCACGGGCGACGCCGTCCGTATTGGCTCCTTCGAGTTCGACTACGAGGAGGACTGATGTCGAGCCGCCCGGTGGTCGTGAAGATCGGAACTTCGTCCATCACCGATGACGAAGGCGCCATCTCACGTGCTGCGGTGGCCCGGCTGTGTGCCGATGTGGCCCAGGTGCGCCAGGCCCGCCCGGTGGTCATCGTCACCTCGGGCGCCATCGCCGCCGGCCTTCCATCGCTCGAGCTCGATGCTCGACCACGCGATCCGGTCACCCTGCAAGCCGCCTCGGCGGTGGGGCAGATCGGCCTGCTGGGTGCCTACCAGCGCGAGCTGGCCGGTCACGGCCTGGTGGCCGGCCAGTTGCTGCTGGCGCCCCTCGACTTCGTGGTGCGCTCCCAATACCTGCACGCCCGCAATACCCTGCGCCGCCTGCTCGAGCTGGGTGTGGTGCCCGTCATCAACGAGAACGATGCCATCGCCGACGACGAGATCCGGTTCGGTGACAACGATCGATTGGCCGCCCTGGTGGCCCACCTCGCCGACGCCGAGACCTTGGTGCTGTTGACCGACACCGAAGGGGTGCTCACCGCCGACCCGCGGGTGGACACCACCGCGTCGCTGATCGAGGAGATCGTCGAATTCGACCAGCAGCTCGAAGGTCTGGCCGGTGGAGCCGGAACGGCGCGCGGCAGCGGTGGGATGGCCTCCAAGCTCACCGCAGCCAAGATCGCGGCATGGACCGGGGTGCGAACGGTGATCGCATCGGCCTCGCGTCCCGCGGTGTTGGTGTCGGCCGTGGCCGGCGAAGCCGGGGTGGGCACAGTGGTGGTGCCCCGGTCCGAGCGACTGAGCGCCCGCAAGTTGTGGATCGCCTTCGCCGTCGGTTCCAAGGGCCGGGTGGAAGTCGACGCCGGAGCCCGGCGGGCGCTGGTCGATTCTGGTCGCTCGCTCCTGGCCGCCGGTGTTCGTGCGGTCACCGGTGACTTCGACGCCGGCGACGCGGTCGAGGTGGTCGACGGCGATGGTGGGGTGTTCGCCAAGGGCCTGGTGCGTCATCCTTCCCGTGAGGTGGAGGCCCTGGCCGGGAAACGGTCCCAGGATCTGCCCGACGGCGCGCCATCGGTGGTGATCCACCGCGACGACCTGGTGATGCTGCCCTGATCGAACGGTGATCAGCGTCGCCAGACGGCTCGACGGACGGGCCGCAGGATCAGGTCGGCTTCGGCGATTCCGAACCGGAAGCACGAGGTCACATACACGAAGCCCGCGCCACCCACGGTGACGATGAGCGCTATCGGTGTCGACCAGCCATCCGTGATGGTCTTGAGGATGGCCGCCACCAGAAAGGTGAGGGCGGCCGGTTTGAGCAGTCGAAGCAAGGTGGGCAGGGCCTGGGGTGGTTGCTCCAGCGTTCGGGCGATGAGCCGCTCCAGCAGGATCAACTCGACCCACGCGGCCGTGGCCGATCCCAGGGCGAGGCCGACCGCGCCCAGGCGGAAGACATCCTCCATGGAGCGTTCGGCGCGGGGGAGGGGGCCGGACAACCCGAACACGTTGCCCGGATCGATGAGCGTGCTCCCCTCCACGATGACCTGGTCGAACTGGAAGGCGAACACCAACCCCACGACCGCCGACACGACCACCCGGAAGACCGCGATCTTGGCCGGCCCGCGGGTGTTGCCCAGGGCGAACATGGTGTTCTGGCTCAGCCGCGACAGTCCGATGGCCGGTAATCCCAGGGCCAGGGCGCCCATCACCAGCCACACGCTCAGTCGGAGCTCGTCGCCGAACTCGGTTGATCCGAACACGGTGCCGGCGAAGCTCTGGTAGAGCGTGCCGACGATGAGATCCCCGGCGGTGAAGTAGGCGACCGCCACGAAACAGATGAAGAACGCGATCTGCCCGAAGCCGCGTGACGCTCGGGCGGCCAGCGCCTGGTGGTCGTCGGTCAGCCGGCTCATCTCGGGCAGCTCGGCGGCGGCAACGCTCATGGCGAACAGGCCGATGGGCAGCAGGTACAGCACCTGGGCGAACCCGAGCACGGTGAGCGCACCCTGGGCCAGCAGGGCCGCCAGGAGCAGGTCGACGTAGGCCGACAGCTGAATGACCCCGCGGCCCAACAGCACCGGACCGAAGCGGCGGGCCACGTCGCGAACTTCGGGTGAGCGGTAATCCAGCGATGGGCGGATACCCGACGCCACCTCACGCAACGACGGCACCTGAACCAGGACCTGGAGGATGCCACCGGCCACCACACCCCAGGCCACGGCGTTGATGATGTCGAGCTTGGCCCACCCGGCCAGGCCCACTGTGACCAGCACCATGATCTGGGCCGCGTTCCAGGCGACCGGGGCGGCGTAGCTGACGAAGAACCGACCGTGGGTGTTGAGCACACCCAGGCACCACGCCGAGATCACCAGGAAACCGAGACCGATCGTCACCACCCGCACCACCGGGACGGCTGCTTCGAACACCTCGTCGGGCAGCTGCCCGGCGGTCAGCAACCAGGTGAAGGGCCGAGCCAGCAGCACCCCCAGCACCACCAGCACGGTGGTGACCGCGGCCAGCAGGCCCAGGATGGCGCCGGCCAGCTTCCGGGCCCGCTCCTCGGCACCGTCGGCCAGCAAGCCGGCGTACACGGGGATGAACGAAGCCGACAGCACCCCTTCGCCGAAGAGGTTCTGGAGCAGGTTCGGCACCCGCATAGCCGCGCGGAGGGCCTCGGTGGCCGTTCCTGCGCCCAGGAACGCAGCGATGGCCATTTCACGTATGACCCCGGCAATCCGGCTGACGAAGATGCCGGCGGCGACAAGAACGGAGCCGGACCGGGGGCGCGGTGCTGGTGGCACGCGACGACACTAGTGGTGCACCCCTGAGGTTCTGC
>JBPCTQ010000269.1:0-28507 GCA_051011595.1 Acidimicrobiales bacterium | reverse complement strand
GTCATCTTGGTGGAGGACATCGTCGACAGCGGGCTCACCCTGAAGTACCTGCGCAACAACTTGGCGGCCCGCAATCCGGCCAGCCTGAAGGTGTGTGCGTTGTTGGCACGCGAAAAGCTCAAGATCGACGAGTCCGAGCTCGACTACGTCGGATTCCGGATTTCGTCGGAGTTCGTCGTGGGCTACGGGCTCGATGCCGCCGAACAGTTCCGGCAGCTCCCGTATATCTGCGTCTACGACGGCTGACAGTCCTCACCAACGAGGTGACGGTGCCGACTGGCACCTGGCGCGCCATTCAGATCGGATGAGCCCGCCGGTAGGGTGATCGAACCGTGAAACGGCTTTCCCGCAGCGTGGTCTTCTGGGTGGTGTTGGTGCTCACGGTCGCGCTCGTCGGCGGCTGGCTCCTGCGGGGCGGCGACGGCCGAGAAGACATCACACTGACCGAGTTCCGCGACGCCCTCGACAGCGGTCAGGTGGTCGAAGTCGAGATCAAGGACCGAGACAATCAGGTCCACGGCGAACTGGCCGACGGTTCGAAGTTCGCCACCACCTACGTCGGTGAGTCAGGCGACGAGATCCAGTCCGAGATCGAGGCGGCCGGCGACGTCGAGGTCACCGTCGACCGACAGCAGGAGTCGATCTGGATCGCGCTGTTGTTCAACCTGTTGCCCATCCTCATCCTGGTGGGCATCTTCTTGTTCATCATCAACGGCATGCAGGGTGGCGGCGGTCGGGTGATGAGCTTCGGCAAAGCTCGTACCCGCCAGGTCAGCAAGGACCAGCCCACCGTCACCTTCGACGACGTCGCCGGTGCCGACGAGGCCGTCGAAGAGCTGCGGGAGGTCAAGGAGTTCCTCGAGGACCCGCAGCGTTTCCAAGCGCTGGGAGCGCGTATCCCCAAGGGTGTGTTGTTGTTCGGCCCGCCGGGTACGGGCAAGACGCTGCTGGCCCGGGCCGTCGCGGGCGAAGCGGGAGTTCCCTTCTTCTCCATCTCCGGCTCGGACTTCGTGGAGATGTTCGTGGGTGTCGGCGCCAGCCGGGTTCGAGACCTGTTCGAGCAGGCCAAGAACACCGCGCCGGCCATCATCTTCGTCGACGAGATCGATGCTGTCGGTCGCCACCGCGGCGCCGGCCTCGGCGGCGGTCACGACGAACGAGAGCAGACGCTCAACCAGCTCTTGGTCGAGATGGACGGTTTCGACGCCACCAGCGGTGTCATCCTCATCGCCGCCACCAACCGGCCCGACATCCTCGACCCGGCGCTGTTGCGGCCCGGTCGTTTCGATCGTCAGATCGTGGTCGATCGTCCCGACCTGGTCGGCCGCCAGGGCATTCTCGAGGTGCACGCCGCCGGTAAGTCATTGGCCGACGACGTGTCACTCGATGTGGTGGCGCGGCGCACACCGGGGTTCACCGGCGCCGACCTGGCCAACTTGCTGAACGAAGCGGCGCTGCTGACAGCCCGGCGGCACAAGGCCACCATCGGCAACGACGAGATCGAAGAGGCCATCTACCGCGTCCTGGCCGGAACCGAACGTCGCACCCGAGTGATGAGCGACGAGGAGAAGAAGGTGATCGCCTATCACGAGGCCGGTCACGCCCTGGTCGGTCACGTTCTGCCCAACACCGACCCGGTGCACAAGGTGTCGATCATCGCTCGCGGTCGGGCCCTGGGCTGGACGCTGTACCTGCCCGAGAACGACCGGCACCTCAACTCCAAAGCCGAGTTGCGCGACACCATGGCGGCCACGCTGGGCGGCCGGGTGGCCGAGGAGGTCATCTTCGGTGACGTCACCTCCGGTGCGGCCGACGACATCGAGCGGGTCACCCAGACGGCGCGAGCCATGGTGATGACCCTGGGTATGAGCGACGAGCTCGGACCGCAACGTTTCGGGTCCAAGGACGGCGATCCGTTCCTGGGCAAGGACATGGGTTCTGACCCCACCTACGGCGACGAGGTGAAGGCGCTCATCGACAGTGAGGTGCGGGCCCTCATCGATGCGGCCCACGCCGAAGCCCGCGAGATCCTCACCCTGCATCGGCCCACCCTCGACCGCCTGGCCGAGACGCTGATCGAGCGCGAGAGCCTCGACGAAGCCGAGCTCAACGAGATCTTCGCCGAGCTCGACACCTGGTCCAACGATCGTGGCGGCGCCTCGCACCGTCCCGGGCCTCGCCTCGAAGCGCCCAAGACCGCCCAGCCCACCAGCTTCGACCCGCCCGAGACCACCGACTGACGCGGTACAACCCCGGGAGCCTCGGCCGCTCGGGGATGCGGGCATCGGAGGCGGACTCCGACATGGCGTAGGCAACGCCGTCGTGGTCATGATGTTGGCTACCGACGAAAGGCGACGATGTCTGACGATCCGCTGAAGCGAGCATCGGCCCCCGAGGTCGACCAACCGCGCATCCAGGCTGCGATCAGGGAGATCCTCGCCGCCATCGGCGAGGATCCCGATCGCGACGGGCTGGTCGAGACCCCCAATCGGGTCGCTCGAATGTACGCCGAGGTCTGTTCGGGCCTGCACGTCGATCCCGCGCAGCACCTGGCCAAGACCTTCGAGGTCAGCCACGACGAGATGGTCATGGTGCGTGACATCCCGCTGTACTCATTGTGCGAACACCACCTCTTGCCGTTCGTGGGGAAGGCCCACTGCGCCTACATCCCCGAGGCCGGTGGTCGTATCACCGGCTTGTCGAAGCTGGCCCGGCTGGTCGACGGCTTCTCCCGGCGGCCCCAGGTGCAAGAGCGCCTCACCCAGCAGATCGCCGGTGCCATGGTGGAGATGTTGCAACCCCAGGGTGTGTTGGTGGTGCTCGAGGCCGAACACCTCTGCATGTCGATGCGTGGGGTGCGCAAACCAGGGGCCACCACCGTGACGTCAGCGGTCCACGGCAGCTTCCGCGACGAGACGTCGACTCGCCTCGAAGCCATGAGGTTTCTCGAAAGATAACAACAGGGATCGAAAGGGCTGCTCGGGTCACCACCTGGGCCCGTTAGATTGGGTCGGTGCACACGCAGGTGATGGGCATCGTGAACGTGACCCCCGATTCATTCTCCGATGGTGGCCGCTTCTTGGCCCCCGACGACGCCATCGCCCACGGCCGCCGGTTGCTGGTCGAGGGCGCCGACTGGCTCGACGTGGGTGGTGAATCCACTCGGCCCGGGGCCCAGCTGATCTCGGTCGACGAGGAGCTCGATCGGGTGGTGCCGGTGGTGGAAGCGCTGGCGGCAGACGGGCAGGTGTCGATCGACACCACCAAACCTGAAGTGGCGCGGGCTGCGGTCACGGCCGGTGCCACCATGGTCAACGACGTGTCGTCGTCGCTGGCCGAGGTGTGCGGCGAGCTCGATGTGGCCTGGGTGGCCATGCATCGCCAAGGTGAGTCCGCCACCATGCAGCACGACCCCACCTACGACGATGTGGTGGCCGAGGTCGCCGCCGCCCTGGGCGAGTCGATCGCCGCGGGTCGGTCGGCCGGTGTCACCGACATCTGGGTCGATCCGGGTATCGGCTTCGGAAAGACCCTCGATCACAACCTCGAGCTGCTGGCCCGACTGTCGTCGTTGGTCGAGCTGGGCAGCCCGGTGCTGGTGGGGGCCAGCCGCAAACAGTTCATCGGTGCGCTCCATGCCCGAGCCGACGGGGTGGCGTCGGTCGAACCCGACGATCGACAGGAAGGGTCGCTGGCCGTGGCCACCTGGGCGGCCCATGAGGGTGCCGCCATGGTGCGGGTGCATGATGTTGCCCCCACTGTGCAGGCAATGCGAGTGGTGGCGGGCTGATGTTGGGAAGGTGCACGTGAAGGGCAAGTGGGCGCAAGGCATAGAACCACGGAACTTCACGTGGATACTGCGCGATCAGCTGGCGGTGTGTGAACGCCCCGGCGGGTACGGGGTGAACCACCGCCGGGTGCGCCGCCAGGAGGAGATCATCTGGATCCGGGAGAACGGATTCGACGTGGTGGTGTCGCTGATCCCCTCGCCTCACAACCTGCACAACTACGACGAGCTGGGTGTGAGCTGGCAACACCTCCCGTTCAACGGCCCCAACGACGGCCCACTCGTGCTGCGCGACATCTTCACCGCGCTGGGAGCACATCTCGATGCCGGCGAGAAGGTGTTGGTCCATCGCGAGGAGCTCGGCGACCACGTGTGTGGTTTGTTGGCCGGCTATCTCCGCTACACCGGTCTCATCTCCACCGGGCCCGATGTCATCGTCGCCATGGAGCAGCTGGCGTCGCGTCCCCTCGGCCCGCTGGGCCGTGAGCTGGTGACCGACTCCGAGGCGTTGCTGGACGACGACGGGTGACCGATCGCATCGAGCTTCGTGGCCTTCGTCTCATGGCCCGCTGTGGCGCGCTGCCCGAAGAACGTGAGCGAGCGCAGCCCTTCGAGCTCGACATCGACATCTATGCCGACCTCGCCGGGCCGGGCGCCAGCGACGATCTGGCCGACACCATCGACTACGGCACCGTCACCGCGGCGGTGGCCGACGCCATCGAGTCCGAGCAGTTCACCCTGCTCGAGCGGCTGGCCCAACGGGTGAGCGAGATCGTGCTCGCCGACCCGCGGGCCAGTGCGGTGGAGGTGACCGCGCACAAGCTGCGGCCACCGGTGCCGCATCATCTCGACCGATCGGGTGTGCGCATCAGGCGGGAGCGGCCCCAGCCATGACCCGGGCCTTGCTCGGCTTGGGTTCCAACCTCGGCGACAGCGAGGCCCTCCTGCGCGAGGCAGTCGCCGCCCTTCCCGACGTTGTGGCGGTGTCGGGGCTGTACCGCACCGCACCGGTGGGGGGGCCCGAGCAGGGTGCCTTCCTCAACATCGTGGTCGAGCTCGACACCAGGCTGAGCCCCCGAGAGCTGCTCGAGCTGTGCCGCGAGCGGGAACAGGCGGCCGACCGGGTCCGTCTCGAACGATGGGGACCACGCACGCTCGATGTCGATGTGCTGTGGGTCGACGACATCACCGTCGACGAACCCGATCTGATCGTGCCCCATCCCCGCATGTTCGAGCGGGCCTTCGTGATGGTGCCGCTGGCCGAGTTGGCGCCCGATGTGATCCCCGATGGGTGGAACGCACCGGCCGACCAGGACATCGAACGGGTGGGCGACTGGTGAGCGAGCGCAGCGTGCGGTTCATCGGTACCGGGCGGGCCGGCGGCGCCCTGGCCTCGGCGCTGGCCGCGGTGGGGTGGAGCGTCGCCACACCGCTGGGTCGCGACGACGATCTCGTCCACGCCGGGGACGGAGTCGGTCTGGTGGTGATCGCCACGCCCGACGCCGCCATCGCCGCGGTTGCGGCTCAGGTCGACCCACGACCCGACACTGTGGTCCTTCATCTGGCCGGGTCCCTCGGACTCGACGTGCTGGCGCCGCACCCGCGGCGGGCGGCCGCACATCCGCTGATGGCGCTCCCCGATGCCGTGACCGGCGCCCGGCGTCTCACTGCAGGCGGCTGGTTCGCGGTGGCCGGCGATCCCCTGGCCGACGAGTTGGTGGGCGAGCTCGGCGGTCGGTCATTCGTGATCGACGATGAACGGCGCGCGGTCTACCACGCGGCGGCCGTGGTGGCGTCGAACCACCTGGTGGCCTTGCTCGGTCAGGTGGAACGGTTGGCGGCGGCTGCGGACGTGCCCTTCGAGGCCTTTCTCGACCTGGTCGAGGGCACCGTGGCCAATGTGGCCGAACTGGGGCCGGCGGCGGCGCTCACCGGACCGGCGGCCCGTGGCGATCAGGCCACCATCGACCGTCACCTGGCCGCCCTCGATCCCTCCGAGCGCGAGCTCTACGAAGTCCTGGTCGCTGCGGCTCGGAGGTTGCTGCCGTGAACATCGTGTCCGGCATCGCCGACCTGCGCGAGCTGCTCGACGATCACCGGTCGGCCGGCCGGTCGGTCGGCTTCGTGCCCACGATGGGGTATCTGCACGACGGCCATCAGTCGTTGATGAGGGCGGCGGCGACCGACACCGATGTGGTGGTGGCCTCCATCTTCGTCAATCCCCTCCAGTTCGCGCCGGACGAAGACCTCGAGGCCTACCCCCGAGACCTGGCCACCGACTCCGAGAAATGCCGCCAAGCCGGTGTCGACGTGGTGTTCGCACCGTCGGTCGAGGAGATGTACCCCGACCCGGTGTGGACCACGGTGCACGTCGGAGTTGTCTCCGAGGCGCTCGAAGGCCAGGCCCGCCCGACGCACTTCGACGGGGTGGCTACCGTGGTGGCCAAGCTGTTCTCGATCGTGGGCGCCTGCCGGGCCTACTTCGGACAGAAGGACTTCCAGCAGTTGGCCATCGTCACCCGTATGGCGTCGGACCTGTCGATGCCGGTCGAGGTGATCGGCTGTCCCACTGTGCGCGAACCGGATGGGCTGGCCATGTCGAGCCGCAATGTGTACCTCACCGACAACGAACGCCGGCAGGCCCCGGCGGTGAACCAGGCCCTTCGCCTCGGGGTCGAGCTCATCGAGGGTGGCCAGACCGATCGGGCGGCCGTCGAGGCGGCCATGCGAGCCCACATCGAAGCGCAGCCGTCGTCCCGCATCGATTATGTGGTCGCGGTCGACGCTGGGTCGCTTCGTCCCACCGACACCCTGTCGGGCTCGGTGCGGGTGCTGGCCGCGGTGCGCTTCGGCGCGGCCCGGCTCATCGACAACATGGGTGCCACCGTTCCCGACTGACCCGACCGCCTGTCGATCTCCACCCGACCGGGCGCGCCTCGTACCCTGGGAGCCCGTGTCCCGCTCGCCCAACATCTTGTTCCTGTTCACCGACCAGCAACGACTGGATTCGTTGGGCCAGCTCAGCCCGTGGGCCCGGACCCCACACCTCGACGCCTTGGCCGCGGAGGGCACCACGTTCGTCGAAGCGGTGACCAACTCGCCGGTGTGTATGCCGGCCCGCATGGCCCTTGCCACCGGTACCTATCCACACAACTTCGGGCTGTGGCGGAACGGGCCGTTTCCCGGGCCGCCTGCCGGTTTCGACACATGGATGCGCGGGGTCCGCGACGCGGGTTATCACACCGCCCTGTTCGGCAAACTGCACCTGCACACCATCCGGGGCGAAACCGATGTGCGTGATCATGCCGATCAGGTTCATCGGATCGGATTCGACGAGGTGATGGAGGTCGTCGACGCCCGGGGATCCCTGGCCCGGATGAGCGACATGACCGATGCCTGGAAGGCTGCCGGTGTGTACGACGGCTTCAAGGCCGATCTCGATGATCGGGGTTTCTACACCCCGCATTTCGTGCGACCCGCGGCCTTGCCCCTCGAGCTCTACTACGACGTGTACGTCGCCCAGCGGGCCAAGGCCCACCTCGAGGGCCTGGCCGCCGACGAGCCCTGGATGTGCATGGTGGGGTTCCCGGGTCCCCATGAGCCGTGGGATGCACCCGAACCGTACGCATCGGCCTTCGACCCGGCCGCCATGCCCGAGCCGTACCCGCCCATCGACCTCGGTCCTGATCCGGTGGAGACCAGCTTCGACAACCTGCAAGGTCGGTTCCAGCTCACGCCCGAGGAGCTGGCCACCCTGCGGGCCGACTACGCCGGGTCGTGCCTGTTGATCGATGACCAGGTCGGTGAATTGCTCGACGTGGTGCGGGCCCGCGGCGAGTGGGACAACACCATCGTGGTGTTTTGTGCCGACCACGGTGAGATGAACGGCGACCATGGTCTGGTGTGGAAGAACACCTTCCTCGACGGGGCGCTACGGATACCGCTGGTGGTACGAGTGCCCGGCCAGCATGCCGGCGGCGATGTGAGCACCGAGCTGGTGGAGCTGATCGACGTGGGGGCCACGCTGCTCGACTACGCCGGTGGCTCCATGGCGTCGCCCACATACGGCAAGAGCCTGCGGCCGTTGTTCGACGACCCGAGCGCCGGCCATCGTCCCCATGTGGTGAGTGAGTTCGCCCGGGAGCGGATGATCATGGATCACCACCACAAGCTGGTGGTCGACACCCACGGCCATCCGGCCTGGCTGATCGATCGGACCGACCGGTTCGAGGGCAGGAACTGCGTGGCCGACGCCGACAAGAAAGCCGTCATCGACGAGCTGCGAGGCCAGCTCGATCAGCACCAGCTCGACACCGCCGAACCACAAAGGGCCTGACCGGCGGGGGCGGCGTCAGGGCCGGATCATCGCCACCCGTACGACCACCGGGTCTTCGTCCTGGAACACGGCCAGGCCGTTGCTCTCGTGGAAGAAGTGCAACTGGAACCCCTGGTCGAGGACCCGGGTGAGGAACTCCTGGGCGTCGAGGTGGCGGCGGTAGTGGTCGGTGATGAACTCGTGTTCGCCTACCTCGGTGCCCTTGCCGTACAGCGGGTCGTTGATGGTTCGGGCCTCGATCAGGAGTTGGCCCTGGGGCCGTAGGGCGTTCCACGCGAACTCGAGCACCCGGCCTTCGGCTTCGCGATCGATGGAGTGCAACGTGAACCGCGAATACACGGCATCGATGTCGGGGTAGTCGACCGGGTCGAGTCGGGTGAAATCGGCGCACCGGAACTGCACGCGATTGGCGTATCGGACCTCGGCGGCTCGATGGCGGCATTGTTCGACGGCGGCCTCGGACTGATCGACGGCCGTCACCTGGTGACCGTGGTCGTAGAAGTAGAAGGTGTCGCGACCGTTGCCCGGGCCCAGCTCGAGGATGTGGGACGTGTCGTCGAGGAAATGGCTCTCGCAGAACTCGGCGAAGGGGCTGGGATAACCGACGGCGTTGTGGGCGCCGTAGAACTCGTCCCAATACTCATGATCGTCCATTGGTGGCTCCCGTCGTGTGGCCGCCAGGCTACCGGTCGGTTGTCGCCCGACGTGGGCATACCGAGCCCACCCAAGGCGTTCTGGCGGTGGGGCGCGTCATAGGTGACGCGTGGGACCGCCAGTTCGGGTCGCGCGGCGTTCTGGCGGTGGTGCGCGTCATAGGTGACGCGTGGGACCGCCAGTTCGGCGAGCGGGGCGGGGTTGGGGAAATCCGGCTGGGACGGGCAGGCTGGTTCGGTGAGTCGACATCTCCACCCGCCGGCGGCCGACGTACACAACGCGGTTCAGCGGGGCCTGGCCGAGGACCTCCATCCCTTCGGCGATCTCTCGGCCACCCTCTTGGCGCCCGAGACCCGATCGACCGCTCGGTTCCGAGTTCGTGACACCGGCGTGGTGGCCGGCACCGCCTGCGTCGACGAGACCTTCCGCCAGGTCGACCCCGCTGTCGAGCTCCGCTGGCAGACCGATGAGGGCGATCGGGTGACACCCGATCAGGTGCTGGCCGAAGTCTCGGGGCCCCTCGAATCGATCCTCATCGCCGAACGAACCGCCCTGAACCTGCTGTGCCATCTCAGCGGCATCGCCACCGCCACCGCGGCCTACGTCGATGCCGCGGCCGGCGGCTGTCGCATCTGGGACACCCGCAAGACGCTGCCCGGCCTCCGATCCCTCCAAAAGGCGGCCGTGCGAGCCGGCGGCGGCTGGAATCACCGAGCCAATCTCAGCGACTGGATCATGCTGAAGGACAACCATCTGATGGGGCTCACCATCGCCGAAGGCGTCGAGCTGGCTCGTCAGCGGTGGCCGGCCCGCACTGTCGAGGTGGAGTGCGACCGTCTCGACCAGGTCGAACGGGCCTTGGCCGCCGGCGCCGACCTCCTACTCCTCGACAACATGTCGCCCACCCAGGCCCGCGAGGCGGTGGCCGTGGTCGACGCCCATGAGGCCCAGGGCGGTCGACGACCGCTCATCGAAGCTTCGGGGGGCATCGATCTCGACACGGTTGGTGACTACGCCCAAACGGGCGTCGACCTCATCTCGGTGGGTGCGCTCACCCACTCGGTCACCGTGCTCGACATCGGCCTCGACATCGACCGGGAGGACTGAACATGTTGATGACGATCGATGCGGGCAACACCCAGACCGTGATCGGCCTCTTCGACGACAGCCTCGAGACCGGCGAAGGAGCGGGAGTCGGGCTGCTCGATTCGTGGCGGATCGCCACCAACCACGACCGCACGTCGGACGAGAACGCCGTGCTCATCCGCAACTTCCTGGCCGCCGCCGATCTCGATCTGGAGCGCGACGTCACCGGTGTGGCCATCTGCTCGGGTGTGCCACGTGTGCTCGAGGCGCTCCGCGCCATGGTGGACCGGTACTTCTCGTTCGCCGCCGTGGTCATCGAACCCGGCGTCAAGACCGGCATGCCGATCCTGTACGACAACCCCAAGGAAGTGGGTGCCGATCGCATCGCCAACGCCGTCGGGGCCTACGACCTCTTCGGCGGCCCCACCGTCGTGGTCGACTTCGGTACCGGTAACAACTTCGACGTCATCAGCTCTGACGGTGAGTTCCTCGGGGGGGCCATCGCTCCTGGTGTGGAGATCAGCCTCGAAGCCCTGTTCGGTCGCGCGGCGCTGCTGGGGGCGGTGCCGATGTCCGAACCCCGCAGTGTCATCGGCAAGAGCACCGTCGAATCCCTGCAGTCCGGAGCCGTCTACGGCTTCGCCAGCCAGATCGACGGCATGGTGGCCCGGTTCCGGGCCGAGCTGGGGGAGTGCACGGTGGTGGCCACCGGCGGGCTGGCCGATCTCATCGCCCCTGTCACCGAGAGCATCGAGCACAACGAGCCGTTCCTCACGCTGCACGGCCTGCGCCTGGTTCACGCCAAGAACGTCGAGTGATCGTGGTCGGTGCCGCCCCGCGCACCGGCGCGCTCGGCCCAATCCCCGGAAGGGGACGGGGTCGGGTCCTATGCTCGCATCCGCCCGCCAGGACCTCGAGGCCCCCGCGATGACTGCTCCGTACCGATTCGAACCCAACGCCACCGCGGCCGGCGTGCATGAGCGTTTCGCCGACCTGGCCGATGGCACCGAGGCCGACGTCACCGTCACCGTCGCCGGTCGCCTGATGCTCCGCCGCGGTCAGGGCAAGCTCGTGTTCGGTGACCTGCGCGACGGCACCGGTCGTATCCAGCTGTTCGCGCCGGCCAAGACCACCCCTCGTTTCGAGCAGTTCGCCGACCTCAACCTGGGCGACTGGTTGGGTGTGACCGGTGTGGTGATGCGCACCAAGCGGGGCGAGCTGTCGATCCGGGTCGACGAGTGGGAGACCCTGGCCCAGTGGCGCCACCCCTTCCCCGACAAGTGGCATGGGGTCACCGACACCGAGCTCCGGTACCGGCAGCGATACGTCGATCTGTGGGTGAACGATGAAGCTCGCGAGCGGTTGTTGGCGCGCAGCCGCATCGTGGCCGACATCCGGCGGTGGCTCGACGAGCGTGCATTCGTCGAGGTGGAGACGCCGGTGCTGCACCCCATCCCCGGTGGAGCTGCCGCCCGTCCCTTCTCCACCCACCACAACGCCCTCGACACCGAGTTGTATCTGCGGATCGCGCCCGAGCTCTATCTCAAGCGACTGGTGGTGGGTGGGTTCGAGAAGGTCTTCGAGATCGCTCGGGTGTTCCGCAACGAAGGCCTGTCCACCCGTCACAACCCCGAATTCACCATGCTCGAGCTGTACTGGGCCTACGCCGATTACCACGACTGCATGGACCTGGTCGAGGAACTGGTGTCGTCGCTGGCCGAACGCCACACCGGCGGCACGGTGGTCGAGCTCGACGATCGGCCCATCGATCTCACCCCGCCGTGGCGGCGTGCGTCGATGATCGAGCTGGTCCATGAGTTCACCGGCCTCGAGGTGTCGATCGACATGGATCGTGACGAGCTGGCCACCGAGGCCGAACGGCTGGGGGTCGAGGTCAAGCCGTACTACGGCGTGGGCAAGCTCATCCTCGAGATCTACGAGAAAAATGTCGAAGCCAATCTGTGGGACCCGGTGTTCGTCACCGACTACCCCAAGGAGGTTTCTCCGTTGGCCCGCGATCACCGCGAACACCCCGGACTGGTGGAACGATTCGAGCCGATCGTGGCCGGCCGCGAGCTGGGGAACGGGTTCACCGAGCTGATCGATCCCGACGAGCAATTGGCCCGATTCACGGGCCAGGCGGCCGATCGGGAGGCCGGTGACGCCGAAGCCATGCCCATCGATCACGACTACGTGAAAGCCCTCGAGTACGGGCTTCCGCCCACGGTGGGGCTGGGTATCGGCATCGATCGTTTGGTGATGCTACTGACGGGTACCGGTACCATTCGAGATGTGATCCTCTTTCCCACGTTGCGGCCCGATCCCGGATCCGGGCCCTCGTGAGCAAACGCCGCATCTTCGTCACCGGCCTCGGTGGCCACCTCGGCACCTCGGTGGCGTTGGCCCTGGAGGCCGGCTCGGACGACGCTGTCATGGGCGCCGACATCGACCCACCACGACGCCATTTGCGCCGCACCGAGTTCGAACGGGTGCCCCCGGAGGACTCCGAACGCCTCACCTCGCTGATCCGTGAGTTCGATCCCACCCACGTGGTGCATCTGGGTATCTACGAACCCCATGCCCGCAGCAGCCCCGGCGACGCCCATGCCCGTAGCCTCTCGGCCACCGAAGCCGTGTTCCGGGCCGTGTCGGAGTGCGAGTCGGTCGAACGGATCGTGGTTCGTTCGGGCATCGAGATCTACGGACGGCGTCGCCAGAGCCCACTCGGGCCCGACGAGGACAGTGCGGTTGATCCCACCACCGCCTTCGGGCGGACGCTCCGCGACGTCGAGGAGATGGCCCGGGCCTTCGCCCGCGACAGCGGCGTGCCGGTGGCCCCGCTGCGGTATGCCCCCATCGTCGGTCCGCATATTCCGAGCCCCATCGGTCGGTACCTGCGGTTGCCGGTGGTCCCGGTGGCGGCCGTTCCCGACCTTCCGTTCTCGCTGCTCCACATCGACGACATGACCTCGGCCACCATCGCGGCCCTGGCCGCCGATTGGTCGGGGCCACTCAACGTGGTGGGGGAGGGGGCGGTGTCGGGTTCCCAGGCCGTGCGTTTGGGCGGCCGCATTCCCGTACCCGTCATGGGGCCGGTGTGGACCCTTGCTCGCAGCATCACCGGACTGCTCGGGTCGCCGTTGCCCCAACACGGAGTCGAGATGCTGACCCGAGGGCGCACCGCCGACGGGGCTCGCGCCCACCAGGTGCTCGATTGGCAGCCCCGGTTCACCACCGTCGAGGTCGTGAAGGATCTGTATCAGTGGGCATCGGTCGTCTACCTCGACACTCGGGAGGCGGCGTGAGCGCGGCGATGGGCAAAGAGGTGATGGACGAGATTCGGGCCCACGCCGACGGGTCCCACACCGTCGACCCGTGGGGCCTCGACCCCGGGTGGCACGCCATGGCCGTCCGTATCGGCCGTCTGGGCTGGAACGTCGACGTGGCCGGCGAGCGTCGGATTCCGGCCACCGGCCCCACCATGGTGGTGGTGAACCGGGGCATTGGCTTCGCTGAGCCCATGGTGGCCGCCCTCGGGATCGCCAACACCTCGGGCCGACAGGCCCGTCTGGTCGGACTTCCCGACGTCGCCGTCGTTGGTTCCTTCCTGCGGCGGATCGGCGCCGTGCTGGCCCATCCCGACGAGGTCTCCAGCTTGTTGCGCGCCGGAGAGTTGGTGGTGGCTCCGCTGCAGTGGCGTTTCATGTACGGGGGTATGGCCGGTGGCCTCGATCTCGGGATGGCCTCGGCTGCCGTGGAGACCGGAGCCACGGTGCTCCCCTCGGTGGCCCGTGGCCGCCAGTGGAGCCGAACCTGGCACTACACCATCGGCACGGCCCTCGATGTTCCGGCCACGGCGGGGCGCGAGCCGGCGGTCGATCTGGCCGAGGCCGCCCGCGCGGCCATCCAGCGAGCCCTCTGATGCCCTACGCCTACGCCGATGACGGCACCCGTATCTTCTACCGCATGGCCGGCCCCGCCGATGGTCCGCCCCTGCTGCTGTTGCACGGGCTCGGCACCGACGGTCTGGGATGGATGATGCAGCGACGGGCCTTCACGGCTCGGTACCGGTGCATCATCGTCGACAACCGTGGGTCGGGTCGCAGCGACAAACCCACCGGGCCCTACCGTCTGGAGGACCTCACCGCCGATGCGGTGGCGGTGCTCGATCGGGAGGGCATCGACTCGGTCCACGTCATGGGTGCCTCCATGGGTGGGGCACTCGCGCAGATCATGGCCGTCATGTACCCGTCTCGGGTGCGGTCGATGACCCTGGCCTGCACCGCGTGCCAGCTCCAGCCCTGGCGCCAGGAGCTGCTCGAGGACTGGGTCGAGCAGGCCCGCACGAAGGGTATGCACCGGTGGATGACCACCAACCTCCAGTGGCTCATCGGACCGCGGTCCATGCGCCGACTGTGGCCGGTGGCCAATGTCATCGGGCTGTTGGCGCAGCGGGCGCCAGTGCACGGCTTGATCGGCCAGCTCCAGGGTCTGCTGTCGGTCGACGACGAACTCATGAAAGAGCTGGCCCAGGTGAAGGTTCCCACCCTCATCGTGGTGGGCAGCCAGGACATTCTCACGCCGGTCGCCGATTCCGAGCTGTTGGCGGCCACCATCCCCGATGCCCGGCTGGCCATCATCCGGGGAGCGGCCCACGGGCTGATGATCGAACACGCGCGGATCTTCAACGACACGGTGCTGCGATTCCTCGACGAGGTCAGCGGGCTCGAGTCCGTCGACGAAGCCGCCGCCTGACGTGAGCTGACCGTTCTGGCGGGCCCAGCCGTTCTGGCGGTGGAGCGCGTCATATGTGACGCGTAGGACCGCCAGTTGGGCGACGCGACCGTTCTGGCGGTGGAGCGCGTCACAGGTGACGCGTAGGACCGCCAGTTGGGCGTGGGTCAGTCGTGGGTGCCGTGGCCGTGGTCGTCGAGCAGCAACAGATCCAGCTTGTGGCCGTGGTCGCGATGGTCACCCAACAAGCTGCCGGTGAAGGCCTCCCGCAGCCGTTCGGTGGTGAGGACCTCATCGGGGGGCCCGCTGGCCACCAGGTCGGTGGCCACCAGCAACACGATGTCGCAGTGTCGGGCCTCGTCGAGATGGTGGGTGGACAAGATGACCGACGTGCCGGCCGCCGTCTCGCTGGCCACCACGTCGAGAATGCGTTGCTGTGACACCAGATCGAGACCGGTGATCGGCTCGTCGAGCAACAAGAGCTGGGGCCGCTGGGCCAGCGCCTGGGCGATGAGTATCCGCTGCTGTTGACCACCGGACAACTCGCCGAACTGGCGATCGAGCAGGTCGGCGACACCGAGCTGGTCGGCCGCCCGAGCCCGGGCGGCGCGGTCGTCGTCGCGCAGACGACCGATGAGCCCGCGCTCGGCGTACGACGCCATGGTGAGCACCTCCCCGGCAGTGAGCGGCATCCAACGACCGTGATCGTGGCGCTGGGTCACCATGGCGACTCGGGGGTTGACCGGGTCGAAGGCCACGGTGCCGCCCGTCGGCTTCTTCAGGCCGGCCAGTGTCTGCAACAGGGTGGTTTTACCCGAACCGTTGGGACCGATGAGCGCGGCCGAGGCGCCGGCATCGAGGGTGAAGGTCATGCGGTTGAGCGCGACCCGAGATCCATACGACACGCGCAGGTTGCTGACCGTCAGCAGGGGAGCCACCTCCCGAGGGTACTGGCCCGAACCGGGGCGACGGCTCGGTGCAACACCGGACCACGGGCCCCAACGGCCGCGTCGTGACCGAAAACAGTGAGATCTGACCGGGCCTTCACAACATCTGAACACCCGGTGGCTCACTGTGGTCGATGACCCCCTCCACTGACACGAAAGGGAACCCCATGAACACCCGCTCCCCCCGTACCCGCCTGGTCGGCGCCACCCTGGTGGGCCTCGGCCTGCTCGGTGGCACCATCGGCATCGCCAACGCCCAGGATGGCGGGACCACCCTGGAGCCGCCCGCCACCACCGTGCCGGCCGAACCCGACACCGAGGCACCCGAACCCGAGTCCGACGTCGACGAAGGAGCGGCCCACGAGGGGTCCGACCTCGACGAGTGTTTCGAGTGGGAGCCAGGTTCGGAGGAGATCGCCGAGATCCAGGCGGAGATGGATGCGTTGCGGGCGGCGTTCGATGAGGCCGGGATCGCCTACACCGAGGAGCTCGACGAAGAGCTCGGGATCACGTTCATCGAGTGGGACTTCGACGACGGGGCCGCCAACGATGTGGCCGAATCGGTGTACGAGGAGCTCTGGGGTGACGACTGGAAGCCGGGCCCCGAAGAGATTGCCCACATCCAGGCGGAGATGGATGCGTTGCGGACGGCGTTCGATGAGGCCGGTATCGCCTATACCGAGGAGCTCGATGAGGAGCTCGGGATCACGTTCATCGAATGGGACTTCAACGACGAGGCCGCCAACGGTGTGGTCGACGCGGTGCTCGATGGGCTGGTGGGCGGTGACGTCGACTTCGACCTGAACGACGAACAGCTGGCCGAGCTGGCCGCTGAGATCCAGGCCGAGATGGATGCCTTGCGGGCGGCGTTCGATGAGGCCGGTATCGCCTATACCGAGGAGCTCGATGAGGAGCTCGGTGTCACGTTCATCGAATGGGACTTCGACGACGAGGCCGCCAATGACGTGGCCGACTCGGTTCTGGAAGGTCTCGGCGGGGGTGTGGTGGCCGGCAGCTTCGCCGTCGGTGACGAACTGCCCGAGGATTGTGAAGAGGTGTTCTTCGAAAGCTGCGAGGACATCGACGACTTCCACGACGAGACCGACGAGGGCGACGACCCCGAGGCCCAGGAGGACGTTGCCGCCTGACCCCATCGCCCCACCCACGGCCGGTGTCGGACCTGATCGGTCCGGCACCGGCTGTTGCCGTTGCGAACCCCGTTTCATGACCCAGGATGGAGACATGGCACCCAACGGAGCCCGGGTGATCGTCGCCGAGGACGACCCCAAACAAGCCGAACTGATTCGCACCTACCTGACCGCCGAAGGTCATGCAGTGGTGGTGGTGCACGATGGCGTCAGCGCCCTCGAACAAGCACGCCAACGGCGTCCCGACCTCATGGTCCTCGACGTGATGATGCCGGGCCTCGACGGTCTCGACGTGTGCCGCATCCTGCGGTTCGAGACCGACATCCCGATCGTGTTCGTCACGGCCCGGGCCACCGAGGACGACATGTTGGCCGGGTTGGACCTGGGCGCCGACGACTACCTCACCAAACCGTTCAGCCCCCGTGAGCTCATGGCCCGCGTCCGCACCGTCTTGCGTCGGTCGGGCCAGGGCGACGTCGATCTGGCGCCCATCACCATCGGCGACATCGTGGTCGACCCTCGCCGCCACGAGGTAACCCGGGAGGGACACCCGGTTGCCGTCACCCCGAAGGAATTCGCCATCCTGCACACCATGGCGGCCGACCGGGGCCGGGCCTTCAGCCGACGCGACCTGCTGGAGGCGGCCTTCGGGTTCGACTACGACGGGCTGGAACGAACGATCGATGTCCATGTGGCCGGGCTGCGCAAGAAGCTCGAGGTCGATCCGTCCCGACCCCGCCACGTCGTCACCGTGTACGGCGTCGGCTACAAGGTGGCCGACTGACGTGCGCACCTTGTTCGGCCGGGTGTTGCTGGTGGTCATCGTGGTGGCGCTCATCGCCGTGGTGGCCACTGCCCTGGTGGCTGACCGGATCGCCCGGGACGATCTCGACGCCGCACTCACCCGCGATTTCGAAGCCGAGCAGATCATCTACACCGAGCTGGCCACCTACGCCTTCTTCACCGGGTCGTGGGAAGGGGTCCAGGAGGTGGTCGACCAGATGGCCACCGACTTCGACGAGCGAGTAGCCGTCACCGACCTCGACGGCCTGGTGCTCGCCGACTCGGCCACCGAACCCGGCACCCAGCCACCGGACCTGCCCGCCCAGGAGGTGGCGTTCATCGACCCGTTCGACGACGCCGCATTCATCGATGGGGAGCTGGCCAACTTCGGCCTCGAATCACCGGTACTCGGTGAGATCGACACCGAGCTGCTCACCTTCTGCCTCGACGAGCTGGAGGTGCCCTATGAGTTGGTCGACGACGGCTTCGGGTTGGTGCCTCTGCTCATCGACCCCGAGGCGGCCGAGCGCGTCGAACCCGAGATCACCGAGTGTTTCGTTCGGTCCACCGGAGAAGAAGGCGAATTCGACGAACCGTTCTCGGTCGCGGAGCCGGCGCTGTTGTACCTGGGCGAAGCGACCGGTCCGTCGGGCCTGTTGGCCGATGGGCCCGACTGGCGGTTGTTGGGACTGATCGCAGTGGTGGCCTTGTCGGCGGTGGTGGTCACCTGGCTGGCGGTTCGCCGGATGTTCGCCCCGCTGGGTTCGTTGGGGACCGCCGCCCAAGCGGTGGGACGAGGTGACCTCACCGCCCGTGCCGACGAGCGTGGGGTCGAGGAGCTCGCCGCGCTGTCGAGCCAGTTCAACGACATGGCCGCCGGCTTGGAGGCCGAGGACACTCGCCGACGGCGCTTCACCAGCGACATCGCCCACGAGCTGCGGACGCCGCTCTCCAACGTTCGCGGCTATCTCGAGGCGGCCCAGGACGGCCTGGTCACCACCGACTCGGCCTTGATCGACTCCTTGCACGACGACACGTTGTTGCTCCAGGAACTGGTCGACGACCTGCAGACACTGTCGCTGGCCGATGTGGGGGCGTTGTCTGTGTCGCCCCAATCAGTGCCGGTGGCCGAGCTGGTGGCCAGCACGGTGGGGTCCCATCGTTCGGCCGCCGTCGCCAGGGGTGTCGAGCTCGAGCAGTCCGTCCCCGGCGACCTCGTGGCGTGGGCCGATCGTCGTCGCCTCCGCCAGGTGCTGGGAAATCTGCTGAGCAACGCCATCCGTCACACCGACACCGGCGGAACCGTCACCATCGACGCCCGGCGTGAGGCAGAGGCCGTGGTGTTCGCCGTCCGTGACACCGGCGAAGGAATTTCGGCCGAAGATCTGACCCGCGTGTTCGAACGATTCGAGCGGGTCGACACCTCACGCAACCGCACCACCGGCGGGAGCGGGTTGGGTCTGGCCATCACCCACGAGTTGGTGCAGCTCATGGGCGGCCGTGTGAGTGTGTCGTCGACGGTCGGGGAGGGGTCGGTGTTCGAGGTGGTGGTGCCCGCTCAAGCCGAGGGACACGCCGCCGACTCGGTGTCGCCCAGGTAGGTGTCGCGTCGGGCCATGTCGAAGGCGCCGATGGCCAGGCGACAGGCCGTCTCCAGGTCGAGTACGTCGGTGCGGGCGATCAATCCGTCTCCCCCGACGGTGTAGGTGACGTGGCCGGTGGGGTCGCGCGACACGATGGCCCAGGCCTGATCGGGGTGCACCTGGAGGGGTGGACCCACCGCCAGCCCGGATGCCACGTCGAGGTGGCGGAGTTCGCCGTCGCGGCTCACCGCCGCCACGGTGTCACCATCGCCCAGGAAGGTGGACGAGGTGGCCCCGTTCCCGAAGTCGGACAACCTCGCCAGCGACTCGTCGAGATCGGTGATGGCGTGCACCAGCACCAGCTCGGAGCCGGTGGAGAAAGCCACCCGTTCGTGGATCGGGTCGTACGCGATGTGCCAGATGGTGTCGATGTCGACCGACACCGCGTCGCCGGGATCACCGTCGAGCGACCAGCGCCGTACGTCGCCCTGGCGAAAGCCGATCAACACGTCGTTGTCGTCGACGAAAGCGACGCTCGTGGGGACGGGCCCCACCGGGGCCGCCTCCGCGGTTGCCGTCAGATCGGCACTGTCCCACGCTCGCGACGAACCGTCTTCGCCCACGGTCACGATCGTGGAGCCACCCGGATCGACGGCCAGCGCGTTGATGGACTGCGGGTGGGCATCGATGGAGGTGGTGATTGCGCCACCGGAGATCAGGTGCAGCCCGCCGGCCTGGTCGCCGGCCACCACCGTGTTGTCGTCGACGAAGGCGATGGCTGAAATCCGTCCGTCGAGACCGTCGACCGTCACCGCATCGGTGCCGTCGGTACCGACGATGGTGAGCGCACCGTCGGCCGCCCCGGCAGCCAGGCGGGTGCCGGACGGGTTCACGGCGAGTGAAAAGCCGGGTGCACCCAGATCGACGATCGGTTCGGTGACGGGCTGGCGGGTCATGTTGTCGATGAGGCGCACCGATTGGTCGTCGGCCACCGACACCAGTCGAGTGCCGTCGGCCGACGTGGCCAGATCGAGGACCAGATCGCCGTGAAAGCCATCGATGACCGGCGCCGGTTCGACGGCACCGGTCAGATCGATCTGCCACACCGAGCCGTCGGCCCCACCGACGACGATCGTGTCATCGGGCAACCACACCGCACCCTTGGCATCGACGAGCCGGACCCCGTCCTGGGTGAGGGGTTCCGACAGCTGGTCCTGGGTGGCCACATCCCAGAGCAGGACCCGGAAGTCACTGCTGACCGTCATCAGTCGGTCGCCGGAGGGAGCGAACACCAGCTCCCAGACATCGCTGGTGTGGGCCGGGATGGGATCGAATGCCGGCTCCCCGGCACCGAGGCGCCAGCCCCACACCTCACCCCGCCCGCTGCCGGCCACGATGAGATCGTCGTCGGGTCCGAAGGCCACACTCAACAGATCAACAGCTGGTCCGGCATCGAATCGAGCCACCTCGTCGCCCGAGGAGGGGTCGAGGACCACCAGTTGCCCGTTCTCGGTCACCGCTGCCAGCCGGTCACCGGTGCTGTTGTAGGCGACATCCCAGACCAGCGAGTCGAGCTCGGCGAGGGTGTTCGCGGTCGGCTCCGCGGCGGTGAGGTCCCACACCACGATGCGGCCGTCGAGCCCGCCCGACGCCAGCTGCTCACCGGAGGGAGCGAACACCACCCCCTCGATTCCGTCGGTGTGGCCGGCGAGGGCCGATCGTGTGTCGGGATGATCGGTGGCCCCGATCTCGATGACCCCCGACCGGGTACCGACCACGAACTGAGTGCCGTCGTCGGACAGATCGACCCGCAGCGCACCATCGACCGGTATGGGTCCACCCAACGGCACCGGGCCGGACTCGGCCACCAGCTGGCGGGATTCGATGAGTGATGCCATCGCGCCCACCGGCGGTCGAGGGGCGCGGGCGATGGCCTCGGCCGCCAGCATCACCCCGAGGAGCGGGTCACCTTCGGTGGGTTGGCCGGCCACCAGCTCGGCGAAGCGGAGGTTGGCGTCGGCTTCGGCCTCTACTGCTCGTTCCTCGTCCTGGCGGGACTGGGCCAGGGCGATCACGGCGAGCACACTGGCCACCAATGCGGCGACGGCCAACACCGCGAGGGCGCCGACCGCCAGGCGGCGCCGGCGTTGTTGACGTTGACCGGCCGCGGCTCGGGCCTCGGCCTCTCGGTCCCGTTCGGCCGCCGAGGCATCGAGGAACTCCTGGCTCTCGCGCCCGAGATCGTGGGGGTGTTCCTCCAGCCAGGCCATGGCGGCCTCGAGGGGTGTCCCGCGATACAGCAGGGCCGGGTCACGTTGTTCGCTGTGCCAGCTCTCGGCGGCCCGGGCGATGCGTTGGCGGGTCCGCAGGTCGTCGCGGCTCTCCTCGATCCACTGCCGCAACCGGGGCCAGGTGGCCAACATGGCCTCGTGGGTGATCTCGATGCCGTCCTCGTCGACGGTCAGCAGCCGAGCCTGGGCCCACTCGTCGATGACGGTGCGTTCCTGCTCGTCGATGTCGTCGCGGCTCAGACGTCGGCGGGTGATGACGTTGTCGTCGCCGGGGTTCACCAACCGCAGGAAGAGGTGCGACGAGGTCTCGGCCGCGGCCGGATCGAGGCGAGCGAAAGTGGTTTCGGTGCTCTGGGCGATGGCGCCCGCGACCCCGCCGGCCGCCTCGTAGCCGCCGAGTGTCAACTCGTTGCCCCGCCGCCGAAGCCAGGTCTCCATCAACGAGTGCGCCACCAGCGGGAGCGACCCGGCCTCGCTGCCCGCATCGTCGAGGATGCGATCGACGACGCCGGTCTCGAACCGGAGTCCGGCGCGCCGGGCCGGTGCTTCGATGGCCCGACGCAGCTCGGAGCGCTGCATGGGCCCGACCAGGACCTGATTGTCGTTGATGACCTGCGCCAACCACGGATGGGCGGCGCAGCGATCGTAGAAGTCGGCCCGCAGGGCCAGCACCAGCCGCACCTCGTGTTCGGGACGGGTCAGCTCGGCCAGCAGCCGCACGGTGGTGCCGATCTGGTCGGTGGGGGCGGTGAAGACCTCCTCGAACTGGTCGATCACCAGCAGGGCCCCGCCCGGGCCGATAGCCGAACGAATCGTGGTCGGGTCCTCGGTGAGCTCTTCGATCGAGGGCAAGGGACCGGACAGGAGGTGGTCGAGTTGGCGATGCAGCTCGCGGAGGGGGTCGAGCCCGGGGGTCATCAAGGCGACGGGCCACTCCTGGCTGCCCGACAATGCGCCCCGTTCGACGGCGGGCACCAGACCGGCGCGAACGACCGACGACTTGCCGCTACCCGACGGCCCGGCCACCACCAGGGTGGGCAGCATCTGGAGGCGCCTGATCAGCTCGTCGACCAGGGCTTCGCGGCCGAAGAACAGCGCGGCGTCCGACGGTTGATAGGCCGCCAGCCCCTTGTAGGGACACACGCCAACGGCCACGCTCGTGGTCGAGTGGGCCGCCGTGCTCGACGAGGCGTCGTGATGATCGACCACGGCCAGCGCGGCCTCGGCCCACTGGTCGATCGACTCGAAACGATCGAGGGGCGCCCGGGCCAGACCCTGGCGGAAGAAGGCGGCCCAGCCGTCGCTGACATGGTGGATGTCGGCCTCGAGGTCCTCGGGCGGAAGCGAACCGGTGCGCACCTGCCACAACACACCCGAGGCGGCGAACGTGTCGGTGGCCGGTGTGATGGCGGCGCTGTCGTCGAGCTGTTCGGGCGCACGGAAACGCGGCGTGCCCCCGAGAATGGTGGGCCCGGCGCCGGTGATCAACTGGTCCTTGGCCAGGCCCAGGTCGCCGATGATGATGCGTTCGGTGTCGTCGAGTCGATCGGCTCCGACCCGGGTGTCGGATTGGTGTTCGGCGCCGGCGATCAGCAGGTTGTCGGGCTTGATGTCGCGATGCACGATGCCGGCTCGATGTAACGCCCCCAGTCCCGAACGCAAGGCCACGACGATGGTCTGGAGATCGGCGCTCGACGGTCGCCCGCCCGAAAACCGTTCGCGCACCACCGAACCGGCGGCGAACTCCATCACGAAGTAGGGGCGGCCATCGTCGAGCTCGCCGATGTCGAACACGGCCACCACATGCGGGTTCTGGACCCGTCGCAACAACCGGGCCTCGCGTACGAAGCGCTCTCGCAGATCGGGATCGAAGGCCCGTTCGGTGTCGAGGATCTTGATGGCCACATCGGCGTCGAGGCCCTCGTCGTGGGCCTTCAACACGATGGCGAAGCCGCCCTGACCGAGGGGACCGCCGATTCGATAGCGGCCGATCCGCTCGGGGATGTCGTCGGGAGCGGTCGGCATGTGGTGGGCCGTTGGCCCGGCTGGTCCTAGGCCACCAGGTCCGAGACGTCGAAGCAGTCCTGGACGTCGACGTCGAGCACGTTGTGATCGCGGTCGGCCGCCGTGACACACACCTCTTCGGCGTCACCCCGTACGGTCATCGACACCGCTCCTTCGGTGATGAAGTTGGGGTTGGCGTCGGTGGGCACCCACGTGCCCTGGGTGACACCGTGCACGCTCTCGGCGTCGGCGCTCACCTCGGCCGGGCTGAAGGTGCTCCAGTAGACGTGGACGTGGTTGCGGGACACGTCGGGGTCGAAGTTCGTCTCCCAGGTGATCTCGAGTTCCTCCCCGCTGGTGACCACATCAGAGATGGTGACGGAACAGTTTTCGACCGGGCAGGCATTTCCCGCATCGCCGCCGGTTGTGGTGGATGACGACGACTCGCTGTCGCTGTCACTCCCACAAGCCGCCACCAATACGAGGCCCGCTACGGCCACGAATTTCATGATTCGAGCCATCACCGAAGCCTACTCGTGGGTACGGGTCATGCAAGACGGGGTTTTTCCGCGCCGTGCCGGCCCGCCGTGGTCAGCGGCTGACGGCGCCCACCCGTTCGATGAGATGCTCGCTGGCGCTGCGTAGCGCAGCGTGGGCCGGCGTGCCCTCCAGCGGATCGAGTGACCGCAGGGCTTCGTCGGTGTAGCGCTCGGCGACCGCCAGCGCCTGTGCGGGTCCGGTCGTGGCCCGCACGATGTCGCGGGCCCGATCGCGGCGGTCGGTGTCGAGTACTTCGCCGAGCAGCGGTGCCAGGTCGCGGCCGAGATCCGACGCCAGCGCGCGCAGCACCGGCAGGGTGTAGATGCCCTCGATGAGATCGTTGCCCGACGGTTTGCCCAGCTCCTCGTCGGTGGCGGTGACATCGAGGATGTCGTCGACCACCTGGAAGGCCATGCCGTAGCTGTGGCCGAACTTGGTGACGGTGTCGATGAGGTCGCGGGGGAGCCCGGCCACGATGCCCCCGACCCGGCAACTGGTGGCCAGCAGCGACGCGGTCTTGCCTTCGATCGACAACAGGTAGTCGGCTTCGGTGCGCTCGACGTTGTAGGCGTCCTGCAGCTCGCGGACCTGACCTTCGCACAGCCGGGCGATGGTGTTGGCCAACAACCCGGCAACTTCGGTGCCCAGTGAGGCCGCGATCTCCGATGCCCGGGCCAACAAGAAGTCGCCGGCCAGGATGGCTCGGAGGTTGCCCCACCGGTGATTGACCGAGTCGGCTGCCCGGCGGATCTCGGCCTCGTCCATCACGTCGTCGTGATAGAGCGACCCGATGTGCACCAACTCGCACGCCACACCGCCCATGACGGCTTCGGTGGTGACCGGAGCGTCACCGGTACTGGTGGCGGTGGAAGCGGCCAGCGTGAAGCCGGGTCGCACTCGTTTGCCGCCGGCGACGATGAGATGGCTGGCCACCTCGGTGAGGAACGTGTCGTTGGTGATCACCGACGCGCCGAGTTCCTCCTCGACCTGCTCGAGTCCTGCCGCCAATGCAGGAAAGGCAGCCAGGGGATTGCCCGATCCCATACCACGACCCTAGGTGGTGGGCTCCGATACCGAGAAACTCAGCCGCCGGGCCCGACAGTGGCCGACGTCACCTCAGGTATCGGACCGGACCGGGCATACCCGCTCAGTCGTTGCTGTTGTTGTGCCGATAGAAGCATCGGGTGTCGATCGCGGCTCACAGTCGGGCGCCGATAGACTCCCCCTACTGGATCAACCTCCGATCCACCGCCAGAGAGGAAGCTGCGTGTTCGAGAGATTCACCGACCGAGCTCGCCGAGTAGTGGTGCTGGCCCAAGAAGAGGCCCGGCTGCTCAACCACAACTACATCGGGACCGAGCACATCCTGCTCGGCCTCATCCACGAGGGCGAGGGAGTGGCCGCCAAGGCCCTCGAGTCGCTCGGTATTTCGCTCGAAGCCGTTCGCAGCCAGGTCGAAGAGATCATCGGCCAGGGCGGATCGTCGCCGTCGGGACACATCCCCTTCACCCCCCGGGCCAAGAAGGTCCTCGAGCTGTCGCTGCGTGAAGCGCTCCAGCTGGGCCACAACTACATCGGCACCGAGCACATCCTGCTCGGCCTCATCCGCGAAGGCGAAGGAGTGGCCGCCCAGGTGCTGGTCAAGCTGGGGGCCGACCTGTCGCGTGTGCGTCAGCAGGTCATCCAACTGTTGTCGGGCTACAGCGGTCCCAGCGGGTCCTCGGCGGGTGGCACCGACAAGGCCGGCGCCACCGCCGGTGGCAGCGGGGGCGACACACCGTCGGGTTCGTTGGTGCTCGATCAGTTCGGCCGCAACCTCACCCAGCTGGCCCGCGAGAAGGGCCTCGATCCGGTCATCGGCCGCGTGCGCGAGACCGAGCGGGTCATGCAGGTGCTCAGTCGGCGCACCAAGAACAATCCGGTGCTGATCGGCGAACCCGGGGTGGGCAAGACCGCCATCGTCGAGGGGCTGGCCCAGGCCATCGCCGCCGACGACGTCCCCGAGACCATCAAGGACAAGCAGCTCTACACCCTCGACCTGGGTGCGCTGGTGGCGGGTAGCCGCTACCGGGGCGACTTCGAGGAGCGCCTCAAGAAGGTGCTCAAGGAGATCAAGACCCGGGGCGACATCATCTTGTTCATCGACGAGCTCCACACCCTGGTGGGTGCCGGTGCCGCCGAAGGTGCCATCGACGCCGCTTCGATCCTCAAGCCCATGTTGGCTCGGGGTGAGCTGCAGACCATTGGCGCTACCACACTCGACGAGTACCGCAAGCACCTCGAGAAGGACGCCGCCCTCGAGCGCCGTTTCCAGCCCATCAAGGTCGAGGAACCGACGGTGCCCCACACCATCGAGATCCTCAAGGGCCTGCGCGAGCGCTACGAGCAGCACCACCGGGTCACCATCACCGACCAGGCCCTGGTGGCTGCGGCCAACCTGGCCGACCGCTACATCTCCGACCGCCACCTGCCCGACAAGGCCATCGACCTCATCGACGAGGCCGGATCGCGCCTGCGCATCAAACGCATGGAGACCCCGCCCGACTTCAAAGAGCTCGAGAACGAGATCAGCGATGTCGTGCGCCAGAAGAAAGAAGCCGTCGAAGAGCAGCGTTTCGAGGAAGCGGGCGCCCTGCGCGACCGTGAGAAGGAGCTGCTGGGCGAGCGGGCCGAGAAGGAAGCCGAGATCAAGGCGTCCGGTGTCGACCTGTTCGACGAGGTCGACGAAGAAGCCATCGCCGAGGTGCTGTCGATCTGGACCGGCATCCCGGTGTACAAGCTCACCGAGGAAGAGACCCAGAAGCTCATCCACATGGAGGACGAGCTCCACAAGCGGGTCATCGGCCAAGAAGACGCCATCAAGGCGGTCAGCCAGGCCATTCGCCGCACCCGGGCCGGTCTCAAGGATCCCAAGCGACCGTCGGGTTCGTTCATCTTCCTGGGCCCATCGGGTGTGGGCAAGACCGAGCTGGCCAAGACGCTGGCCGAGTTCTTGTTCGGCGACGAGCAGTCGCTGATCAGCCTCGACATGTCGGAGTACATGGAGAAGCACACCGTCAGCCGCCTGGTCGGTTCACCCCCGGGCTACGTCGGATACGAAGAGGGTGGTCAGCTCACCGAGGCCGTGCGTCGTAAGCCGTTCTCGGTGGTGTTGTTCGACGAGATCGAAAAGGCCCACCCCGACGTCTTCAACACGCTGTTGCAGATCCTCGAGGAGGGTCGCCTCACCGACAGCCAGGGCCGTTCGGTCGACTTCCGCAACACCGTGCTCATCATGACCTCCAACCTGGGTACGGCCGACCTGCGCAAGGCCAACCTCGGCTTCACCAAGGTCGACGAGGCCGTCACCTACGAGCGCATGAAGGAAAAGGTCAACGACGCCCTCAAGGCGCACTTCCGACCCGAGTTCCTGAACCGCATCGACGACGTCATCGTGTTCCACGAGCTGTCCCAGCCCGAGGTGCGCCTCATCGTCGACCTCATGGTCAAGCGGGTGGCCCATCAGCTGGCCGGTCAGGGTATGGGCCTCGAGCTCACCGATGCGGCCAAGGACCATCTGTCGATCAAGGGCTACGACCCCACCCTGGGGGCCCGTCCGCTGCGGCGTGCCCTCCAGCGTCTGGTCGAGGACCCGTTGTCGGAGCGTCTGCTGTTCAAGGAGTTCCGCGCCGGCGAGATCATCATCGTCGATGTCGAAGCCAACGACGACGGCGAGGAAGAGATCGTCTTCCGGGCCATCGAGGGGTTCGAACCCCCGGTGGTCGAGGGTATGGAAGAGATCGAAGGCGAACTCGCCACCAGCGCCGACGGCGGCGAATAACTCTCCGGCTGTCGGTCACTCTCCCCCCCGCCCGGGGAGCCGCGCCCTTTTCGATTCTGGTAGTGCAGCGTCACGCAGAGCCTGACGCTGCACTACCAGAACGGTCGGTTTTGGGGCAGCGCGCGGGGTGTGGGCGCAGGTGATCGTCAGGTCGGGGGGCCGTTCTTGATGACCGCTTCGATGTCGGCCGTGTCGGTGAGGTCATGGCCGAATTGGGTCAGCCACCAGGTGGCGCCGTTCTGGCTGGCCTCGTCGGGTTCGACCGAGTGGCCCATCACCGCGACGTCGAAGTCGTCGGGCGCACGCTGCTCGTCGAGGTAACCGACCAGGTCGGCCAGGTCCTGGGGTCCGCCGACATCGACCGGGAAGATGCCGTCGTAGCGCAGGGCCCGGCGGATCGGCCTTTTGTTGGGCCAGCGGGCGCCGACCCAGACGGGCGGACGGGGACGTTGCACGGGGGTGGGCAGAAAGTGCACATCGGTGGCGGTGTAGTGCGCCCCTCGGTGGTCGAAGGGCTCGCCCGACCACAGCCCGTCGAGCACCGCGAGATGTTCGTCGAGCATGTCGGCCCGGGTGCGAGCGTCGAGCTCCTCGCCGAAACTCGACAACTCGTGACCGGAACGATCCAGACCCAGCCCCACCCCGAGGGTCAGCCGACCGTCGCTCAGCTGGTCGAGGGCGGTCGCCTGGCGGGCCACGATGGCCGGCCGTCGCCGGGCCAGGGGTGTGATCATGGCGCCCAGGCGGACCGCCTCGGTGGCCGCTGCCTGGGCGGCCATGGCGATCCAGGGATC
>JBPCTQ010000268.1:0-6666 GCA_051011595.1 Acidimicrobiales bacterium | reverse complement strand
TCGTTCCTCCTGGCGCCGGGCCCGGTAGATCTCGGCCCGGGCCCCGTGGGCGCCGTGGTCGTCGGGTGCGGCCTGCACGGCCAGTTCCACCAACGAACAGGCGAGCCGCAGATCATTGTCGTCGGCGGCCTGGTGGGCTCGCTGCACCAGCGGGTCGACACCGCCGGCCACCTCTGCGATGGCGGTGGCCAAGACCTCGTCGGCCGGTGGTTTGAGGTGGGAGGGGTTGCCGTCGTACCAGCCGCCGTACTGGCGCCAGATGTTGCGCACGATGAACTCGGGTTCGTCGTAGGTGGGTTGCAGGTAGGGCTTGGCCAGCAGCTCGTCGTCGACGCGTACCTGATGAATGATGGCGTCGAGCTGCTCGCCGTTGTTCATCAGCTCCAAGGTGTCGGTCACCAGGCCTTCGAGGGCGATGGCGGTGTTCTCGAGGGCTTCGGTGATCCGGTCCCCGCCGGTGATGGGCAGGCCGTGGGCCGGGAGCAGCAGCTCCGGCTGACACGCGGCCATGGCCCGCAGGGCCTGGGCCCATTCGGCCGGATACCGCTGCACCTTCTGGGGATTGCCGGCGTTGGGAAACACCCACATGAACAGATCACCGACCGCCATTGCTCGATGGGAGGGGATCCAGGCCCAGGAGTGGTCGTCGGTCTCTCCCCGATCGTGGCGGAGCTCGAATTCGACGTCGCCGACCGCGAAGGTGTGGGTGGTTTCGAACTCGACGGTTGGTTCCACGACATCGGGATTCAAGAAGTCGTTCAGATCGGTGCTGCCGATGGCGCGTCCGGCGAATTGCCGCTGGTTGATGGCCGTGTTGTACCCGTTGGTGAGCCGGTACCGATCGAAACGCGGGCGAATGTTCTCGTGGCCGATCACCTGGGGAGCGGGGCCGCGGTCACTGTTGTCGGCGGCAAAGGCGGCACTGCCACCCACGTGATCGACGTGACCGTGGGTGTAGACGATGGAGCGGATCGGTGCATCGCTCCACTGTCGTAGCGAGGCGACACAACCTTCGGCGGTGAGATCGTGACTCGTGTCGAAGAGCACCAGCCCTTCGTCGGTATCGAAGATGACCACGTGACTGAACGACTCGATCATGGCGATGCCGTCGCCCACCTCGGACAATTCGAGGGTGATGCGATTGGGTGGTTCGGTCAGCTCGCCGGAGTCGAACAGACGTGATGAGAGCTCGAGCAAGTCAGCCATGGGGCGACCCTATCGGTCGAGCGCCTCGCGGTCCGGGGAACCTCAGCGCTCGGGTGGGGCCACGAAATCGATGAGCGACTCCACCGCACCGACGAACACCGGCTCGAGGTCGGTCCAGGTCTCGACCCGACCCAGCAGCTGCTTCCAGAACGCACCCGGCGGCCCGGGATGGCCGATCCGACCCAGGACACCTTCCTTCCACGATTCGCCGTGCGGAACGTCGGGCCAGGCATCGAGACCGGCAACTGATGGTTTCACCACTTGCCACACGTCGACGAAGGGGTGGCCGGCCACCTGCACGTCGGGGTGATCGACGGTGGCCGCCAGACGGTGCTCCTTGGATCCGTCGACCAGATGGTCGAGCAGGATGCCCAGTCGCCGGTTGGGACCGGGGCCGAAGCCGCGAACCAGTGCGGTGAGGTCGTCGGCGCCGTCCATGACCTCTACGACCACTCCTTCGACCCGGAGGTCGTCGCCCCAGACCTTCTCGATCAGCTCACCGTCGTGGATTCCCTCCACGTAGAGCCGGCTGGCGCGCGCCACTCGGGCTGGAACGTCGTCGAGTGCAACCGACCCCGACGTGGTGCGGCTCGGCGCGGTGGTGGTGTCGGTGGTCGGCGGCGGACGAAGCGCGACCGGGCGCCCGTCGATGCTGAAGGCCCCGTCACGGAGGCGCAGCGCGGTATCGCGACCGTGGCGATCACGGAGCACCACCTGGGGTGGCGCGAAGCGAACAATGGCCCCGGTGGTGCCGCTGGCACTGTGCTCGACCACCAGGCCCAACCGAGCCGCCACGTTGGGGTAGTCGACGCCGCGGCGTCGGGGTGGCTGGTCGATGTCGAAATCGCCGGCCAGGATGCCGTCGTTGCGCATCCGGCCACGCTACCGGTTGGTCAATGCTCCGGCGGCGAGCCCCACGACGGTGGCGGCGACCGCGTCGATGGGTCGAGTGACCTTGCCCGTGAGGCTGCCACCCAGGTTCTGCCAGGCGATCAACAGGGCCGCCTCGGGTTGCGGCTGGCGGTGCACGATGCGCCGGCGAGCGCCCACCGGACGATCGAGGCGCAAGGCGACGTCGTCGGTGCCGATCGTGCCCGTCACGTCGAGGCCCAGGCTGAGGTGTTGGGCGATGTCGAGGGTGATGGCCCCTTCGCCGAGGGTGCCGGCCACGGTGGCCACACCGTTGCCCAATCGGCGTTCGTGCATCTCGGCGGTGATGGTCTGCTCTCCCCACGAACCGTCGATGGCGGTGCCGTGGCCGGCTTTGCTGCGGGCGGTCCACACGAACACGGTGGGTCCGACCGAACCGTCGATGGCGGTCTGGCGGTTCTGCCGGCGATAGCGGACGCTGACCTCGTGCACCCTTCGACCGTACTGCCGCGCCCGCACCGGGGACAGGAATTGCCCCGGCGATGGCATCGGTCTGCGCGGTCGGGCGCCGAGGGCCCCATGAGGACGAGCGGGCCGCGCCGAACGATACTGATGCCGGACTCGACATGGAGGCGTCATGAAACTGGGACTCATCTGGGGCTACTGGACCGCACAACCGCCAGCTGACTTCGTGGCCCTCACCCAGGAGGCCGAACGTATCGGGTACGACTGTGCCTGGTCGGCCGAGTCGTGGGGGTCCGACGCCTTCTCCCCGCTGGCCGACCTGGCCGCGGTCACCGACCGCATCCAGTTGGGCACCAGCGTGGTGCAGATCGCGGCCCGAACGCCCACCGCGGTGGCGATGCACGCCATGACCCTCGATCACCTGTCCGACGGGCGGTTCATCCTGGGCCTCGGGGTGTCGGGCCCCCAGGTGGTGGAGGGGTGGTACGGCCAGCCGTCCAATCGGCCCCTCGCCCGCACGCGAGAGGTGGTCGACATGATCCGCACGGTGTTGCGCCGCGACGGCCACTTCACCTACGACGGCGACTTCTACCAGAACCCCTACGACGGCCCCGGCAGCGTGGGCCTGGGGAAACCACTCAAGATCATGACGCATCCCCTGAGGAGCGAGATCCCCATCTACATCGGGGCCGAAGGGCCCAAGAACGTCACCCAGACCGCGGAGATCGCCGACGGGTGGATCCCCCTCTACTACTCGCCCTACCGGCCCGAGGTGTACGCCGATCAGATCGCCGGGGCCAAGGAGGGTTTCGAGATTCCGGTGAACGTGTCCATGTACATCGGTGACGACTGGGAGGAGGCCCTGTGGCCGGTGAAGGCCACGCTCGGTTTCTACATCGGTGGCATGGGGGCCAAGGGCCAGAACTACCACACCAAGTTGATGGCCCGGATGGGCTACGAGGAAGAAGCGCTCCGCATCCAGGACCTGTTCATGGAGGGCAAACGGGACGAAGCAATCGCCGCGGTGCCCACCGAGTTCGCCGACGAGATCAGCCTGGTGGGCCCGGTGGAACGGATCAAGGATCGTCTGGCCGCCTGGGAGGAGAGCCCGGTGACCATGCTCAACGTCTCGGCTCGTGACCCCCAGACCTTGGCCGCCTTGGCCGAGGTGGTGAAGGGTTAGCGACCGGAGCGGGGTGGTCGCTCGGACTCAGCGCATTCCGGCGGCGGCGACCACTCGTTGGCTGACTTCGACGAGCTCACCCTTGCGCACCTCGTAGGACACCACCCGTTCGACGCTGTGCTGCCCGCTGCGGAGCCGGCCGCTCACCACGTCGAGGGTGGTGCCTTCGATGATCGGGATGAGGGCCACGGCCCGGAACCCTTCGTCGGTGCCCGGTGCCGACCGCTTCTCCTCGTTGATCAGCTCCATGCAGTCCCACACCCAGGTGTTGTTGACGCTGATGAACCGGCACCGGTGCGACGCCCGGTTCTTGCCCACCAGCCCGCCGGGACACACGACGTAGTGCGAGGTGATCCAGGGCAACACGGCCAACCCGTCGCGGCCGAACCCGGTGTCGAAGCCGTCGGCGATGGCGGCGTCGGGGTCGCCGCCTTCGACGGCTCGGCGCCGTACTTCGTCGGCCACCGATGCACCGAGATGGATGAGCACGTCGTCGTCGAGGCGCTCGACCAACTCGGGGGCGGTGGTGGGGTCGTCGGTGAGATGACCCACGATCGTCTTGTAGTGGCGGCGGCTGCTCACGGTGGGGCCGAGAGTATCGGCCCGCTCGTCACGAACGGTTGGTCACGAAGGTGGGGCGTTGGTGGCCACGATGTCGACGTCGTAGATGGCGCTGTCGCCGGCGAAGCGCAGGGTGGCCGTCTTCGGGTCGAGATTGTCGTGCCACACACCACCGGCGGCGTTGGCCGGTAGCGCGGCCGGGAGGCTGGCGTCGATGAACTGGCCCAGCGTGCCACCGGCGGCGATCCACACGGTGAACCCGACACCGATGAGGTCATCGGGGTTACCCAGGCTGCCGAGCCACAACAGGATCGAGTCGAGGATTCCGGGAGTGACCGCTTCTTCCACGTTGGCGGCCGCCACCGACAGCGCTTCGGCCACGATCGCCGGATTGGTGAGATCGACGATGGTGAGCGGCTCGATCTCGTTCTGCAGTTCGGTCTGGAGGGCGGACTCGACGTCGCCCATGAGGTTGTTGACGGTGCCCCACGACGTGAGGTCGCTCTCCATCACGATCATCACCGTGCCCACCAGCTCGGGCAGGATGCCCTGGGCCACCTGACCGAGACTCGAGACCTGCACGTCGGAGAACGACGCCGCGCCCATGGAGGCCGGGATTGGAGCAGAGTCACCATCGTCCATACCGCTGCCCAGCTCGGCGAGGTTGCCCAGGAACGACACCTCGGTCGAGCCGGCCTCGCCCGGGATGACTCGCCACTGGATCACCGCCACGTAGGGCTCGTCGCCGTTCTGCAGCAACCCGTCCTCCTGGGACTGCACCACGTGCAGGGTGGTGGCGGCCACGTCGATCTGACAGGCCGAGGCCACCAGGGCCAAGACCCCGAGCACGGCCACCAACGAACTGCGACGACGAAGACGGGACACAGCGGACTTCCTTGCGTTACCGACGGGTAGGTTCGTGCATCTTCTCAGGGTGTGACCGATGTCGCAAGGACGTCGGCGGAGGTCGATCGGGCCGCGTTGGCGGCGATGGCGTTGACCATTTCGGGCCATCGGACCTCGGGAAGGTCGTGACCCATGTCGGGGAAGGCCAGCAGACGGCTGTGGGGAACGGCCCGGGCGGTGGCCACCCCGCCCGAGAAACGAACCAGTCGATCGAGCACGCCGTGGATCACCAGGGTGGGCGCGGTCAGCGCACCGAGGGCCTCGGTCCGATCGGGACTGGCGGCAATGGCGGCCGTCTGACGAGCGGTCCCCGCCGGGTGATAACAGCGGTCGAACGCAGCCTGCGCGAACTCGCGGGCCTTGGCCTGGTCGAAGTGGGGCCCGGCGATCAATTTGGTGATGGCCACCGAGTCTGCGATGGCGGTGGTGACGTCGCCCGAGAGCATGCGGGGGGCCTTGACGAGCAGCCGGGGTGAGATGCGGCCGGACTTCCCGTCGCCGGTGTTCGACATGATCGAGCACAGGCTGCGCACCCGGTGCGGGTGATCGATGGCCAGTTGCTGAGAGATCATGCCGCCCATCGATGCGCCGACGACATGAGCCGAGTCGATGTCGAGGGCGTCGAGCAGGCCGGCGGTGTCGTTGGCCATGTCGGCCACCAGGTACGGCGCGTCGGGCCGACGACGCAAGACCATCTGGCCCAGCACGGCGCGGCGATCCGGGGGTGGGGCGTCGATCTTGGACGACAAGCCGACGTCACGATTGTCGAAACGGATGACACGAAAGCCCCGCTCCATCAGCATGTCGACGAAACCATCGGACCAGGCGATCATCTGCGTGCCGAGACCCATCACCAGGACCAATGGTTCACCATCACCACGATCGTCGTACTCGAGGGTGATGCCGTTGGTGTCGATCTGTGTCATGGGCGGCAGCGTAGAGCCAACGTCGGCGGCCGGGTCAGTTCGGACGGCGGCCCAGCACGGCGATGCTGGTGGTGCTCACCATCACGAATCCCGGCTCGGACACCTGGGCCAACGATTCGTCGACCTGCTCGGTGGTGAGCACGCCGGCTTCCACCAGCATCGGTCCGGCCCGCTCGAGGGCCAGGAACCACCAGTCGCCGCCGTCCTCGCCGGGACGCATGGCCCAGACGTCGCCCACCAGGTCGAGATCGGTCAGTTCCTCCTCGGCCATCCAGGCCAGCAGATGGGCACCCACGGACGGATCGCGCCATTCGTCGCGGCTGGCGGAGGCGATGATGCGATGCATCGTCTGGTAGGGCTCGGGAAGTGGTTGTTCGGCGAACAGGCCGAAATGTCCGTCCTCGAGTATGAGCCATCCCCCTGGCTTGAGTAGGCCCACCAACTTGGTGACGACGTCGCGCCGGGCGGGGAGATGCTGGAGCACAGCCCGGGCGTGGACCAGCTCGAAGTGCTCGGCCGGGAATCGATCCTCCACGATGTCGGCTTGGC
>JBPCTQ010000267.1:0-20967 GCA_051011595.1 Acidimicrobiales bacterium | reverse complement strand
CGCCTTCCGGTACGAGGGGTACAACGTGCAGGTGGCCGAGGACGGCGGCCAGGCACTGGCCACGTTCGGCGAGATGGCCCCCGATCTGTTGGTTCTCGACGTCAACATGCCGGTGCTCGACGGCCTGGCGGTGTGTCGCACCCTGCGGTCGAGGGGCGACCGCACACCTGTGCTGTTGCTCACCGCCCGGGTCGAGGTCAGTGATCGGGTCGACGGGCTCGACGCCGGCGCTGACGACTACCTGCCCAAACCGTTTGCCCTCGACGAGCTGATGGCCCGGGTGCGGGCGCTGCTGCGGCGTACCACCTACGACAATCCGGGCGAGGAGCTCGTGGTCGACGACCTCCGGCTGACCCCCGCGTCGCGTCGCGCCAGCCGGCGAGGAGTCGACATCGAGCTCACCAAGACCGAATACGACCTCCTCGAACTGCTGATGGAGAACGCCGGCATCGTGTTGACCCGCGACGTCATCTACGACCGGATCTGGGGCTACGACTTCGAGACCACCTCGCGGTCGTTGGACGTGTACGTCTCGTACCTGCGGCGCAAGACCGAGATCAACGAAGCACCGCGGCTCATCCACACCGTTCGGGGAGTGGGGTTCACGTTGAGGTCGGCGTGAGCTTCCGGACCCAGGTCGGGTTGTTGGTGGCGGTCCTGGTGGCGCTGGCGGCGATCGTGGTGGGGGTGACGGCGCGCGTGTCGGCCGAACAAGAGCTGGTCGAGGAGATCGACGACTTCCTCATCTCTCGCAGCGAAGTGTTCGACGGGGGTGAGCGTGGCCGCGCCGGGTTGCCGGCCCGACTCGAGCCGGGGGCGTTCGCCGAGTTGCGCCGCCGCCCGGGCGACACCGATCTGGCCGCTGATGACTCGATCGTTCAGGTCGTGGGCCCGGACGGGGAGGTGGTGGCCAACGCCGGTGATGTTGCGTTGCCGATTCGCACCCAGGTCGACGAGCCGTACCAGCTGGAGACGGTCGAGGTCGACGGCACCGAGTTCCGGCTCATCAGCCGGCCGTTGAACCCGGGTGTCACCATTCAGATCGCCCGCGACCTGTCCGAGACCAACGAAGCGTTGTCGGGGCTCACTCGGCGTTTGTTCTTCGGTGGTGGTCTGCTGACCGCGGTGGCGGGCATTCTCGGTTGGCTGATCGGGCGTCGCCTCACCCGCCCCATCAGCCAGCTCACCTCGGCCACCGAAGAAGTGGCCCGCACCAAGGACTTCGACCAACCGGTCGACGCCGCCGGCACGGGGGAAGTGGGTCGTCTGGCCGAGAGCTTCAACACCATGCTCGACGAGCTGGGTACCTCGCGGGCTCAGCAGCAGCGGCTCATCGAGGACGCCGGTCATGAGCTGCGAACACCACTCACCAGCCTGCGCACCAACATCGAACTGCTGCAGAACCCGGCGCTCGACGATGTGGATCGCCAACGTGTCCTGGCTCGCCTCCAGTCCGAGGCCACCGAGTTGTCCACGCTCGTGAACGAGGTCGTCGATCTCGGCACCGACAGCCGCTCGACCGAGGCGTTCGTGCCGTGCGATCTGGTCGACGTTGCCGATGCGGTGGCCCAGCGGGCCCGCCGTCGTCACGATCGCCACATCGAGCTGACCGGAGTCGACACCGCGCTGGTGTCCGGACAACCCCAGATGTTGGGTCGGGCCGTCACCAACCTGGTCGACAATGCGATCAAGTTCGACCGCGACGGCACCATCACCATCGACGTCGGGGTCGACGGGGTCGACGTACTCGATCAGGGCCCTGGCATTCCCGAAGCCGACATCGATTTGGTGTTCGACCGATTCCACCGGGCCGATACCAGCCGTGGTGTCAGCGGATCGGGTCTGGGCCTGTCGATCGTTCGCCAGATCGCCGAGGCCCACGGCGGATCGGTGCACGCGTCCAACCGGCGCTCCGGTGGGGCGTTGGTGGGTTTCCGGATCCCGGTTGGTGGGCCGACCGGCTGAGGTCCCGCGTCACTAGGTCTGGCGCCAGGCCCCCTGGGACTGCTGCCAGGGCCCGTCGTAGGTGCTCCAGAATCCGTTGATGGCGCGGAGATTGACGGCCGAACGAGTGTCGGCCGCGATGAGGCCCGTCCACGGAATACCGAAGGTGACCGTGCGGCCGGCGATACAGAGGACCTGGTTTCGTCCCTGCGTGCGCCGGACGGCGGAGCTCTCGGTCGGTTGCCCGATGGTGGCGAAGACGGAGAACCAGGCCGTCCGCCCGCACCGGATCGAGGCCTTCACCCGTTGGGTCGTGACATCACCGATACGAAGCCGGGACGCCGGGTTGTGCACCGCCTGGACGGTGGCCGGAACAATGGCCCGTTTGATCCGCAGCACGCGTTGGTCGATGGCCGCGACCCGATTGCCGGGCCGGAACCGACCGGCGGTGGCGACCACCTCGAAGCGGCCCGGCGCCAAGATGTCGTCGCGTTGATAGGACCGCGTCTCACCGAGTACCGGGATGGAGAGGATCTGTTCGTCCGCGCACTGGTCGATGTCGGGGGAGTGGTAGGCGCTGAGGTGCACCCCACCCGGCCCGTCACGTAGCAGCTCGACGCCGAGGAACGACCGCCCGACCGGCTGGGCGCAGCGCACGGCGACTCGTACCACGGCTTGGCCTCGTCGGGTCACCCGTACGCCCCGGACCTCGACCTCGATGCCCTTGTGGGCCTGGGTCATTCGTCGGGTGAGATCGGGTTGGGTGACGACGATGTCTTCGCGCAGTACCGTGCGATGGTTCCAGCGGCCGACGGTCGCCGAAGCCCGGATGTCGAGTTGGGCCGGTCCGGCCAACAAGCGTTCGTAGGGCTGGATGTCTCCCCGGCGCAGATAGTCGGGATCCGGTTTCATGACGATGTGGGCCGTGCCGGTGCCGTCGCACTCGATCTGGCGATGGCCTCGGACGGCGGCGGTGCCGTTGGTGCGCTTCTGGAGCATCAGCCCGCGGAGGTGCAGCGTGGCCGGCCGTGAACAGCTCACGTCGACGTCGGCGCTGCGACTGGTCCACCCGCGTAGGGATACTTCGAACTCGAGGGGCGGATCGTTGACCACGCTGTCGTCGATGTCGATCTCCACCGCGGTGACGGCGCTGGGGTTCGCCAACGAACCGCTGCTGATGCCGGTGAGGCAACGGCCGGGCACGGCACAATCGATGGCCTTCCCGTCGACCTGGATGAACCGGCGGATGACCAGTCGCAGGCTGATGGTTCCGTCGTTGGCAACGGTGTCGAAGTTGAAGTTGCTCAGGTCACACTCGCTGAGGCTTTCGGTTTCGATCACTTCGCTCGTGCACTGCGCGGTGGCCGCCAGTTCACCCGGGGGAAAGCCGACGCCGGTGAGGGTGATCTCGTCTCCGTCGACGATGGTTCCGCCGGGTGTGACCGTGACCGACGGTTGGGCCGAGGCGGTCGCTTGCACCGCGACAAGGCCCGCGGTGATCACGATGAGGGCGAGCAGTGCTCGGAGCATGTGTCTTCCTTTGGTCATGATGGAGTCCGCCAGCCGCTCTGCTGTTGTTGCCATGGGCCGGGGTAGTAGTCCCAGGTCCCGTTGATGGCACGAAGATGGATGGCTGAGCGCAGGCCCGGCCGCACCACACCGAACGACCACGGGATGTCGAACACGCTCGTCTGCCCGTCGACGCACTCGATTTGGATCACCCCTTCGTCGGTGTGGACGGTCTCGTCGCGACGCTGCCCAATGGTGGCGAACATGCTGAAGGTGGCATCGCGTCCGCACCGCATCGAACCCCGTACGCCATCCGTGGTGGCGTCACCGATGCGGAGCCGTGAATCCGGTCGGTGGCGCACATCGCGCAACGAGGCGGGCACGATGGCCGAGTTGGTCCGAGCCGGGCGCATGGCGAGGGGTGCGAACGGACCGATGATGGGGAATCTCGCCGCTCGGGCGTAGATCTCGACCTTGCCGGCACCGATGATGTCCTCCCGGTTGCTGAACGTGTCACCCTGGTCGACGGGAATCGACAGCACCTGGGGTCCGTCACACCTCACCACGTCGCTGTGGCCCTTCAGTTGACGGTGGCTCGCACCCGGTCCGTCACCCAGCACAGTCACCCCCACCCCCAGTTGTTGCTGGGTCGGCGAGCACGTGACGCCGACCCGGACCACAGCCCGGCCCCGACGGCTCACCCGAAGCCCGAGCACATCCAGGTCCGTCCCTTCCTGGGGCTGCGACGCCCGCCGGGAGAGCCCCGGCACGGTCAAATCGATGGTGCGGCGAATGGTCTTCTGGTCGAACCATCGTCCGGACCGACCACTCACACTGACCCGCAGGTCGGTCGCACCGGCCACCAGCCGCGGAAAACGATTGCGGCGATCGTTGCTCAGATCGCGTGGGGTCAACAGCAGGATCACCTCGGTCCGCTCGCCGCACTCCACGGTGTTGAATCCCGTCGCGAGGGCCGTGCCTCGTGGGCGTTCCTGGCGGAGCCTGCCCTCCACGGAGATGAGGGCGGGGAGACTGCAGCTCAGTGCGAACTGGATCTGGCGGCCCGTCGCCGCCACGAATCGGGTGGTGATCTCCAGAGGCGGCTCGGTCGCGACCGTGTCGTCGAAGTCCAACTCGACGACGGTGTCGTCGGTGAGAACCGGGCGAGAACCGAGGCTGCTGATCCCGGTCAGGCATGTCCCCGGTATCGCGCAATCGAGAACCTCCCCCTCCACCTCGATGAACCGCCAGGCCTGTAGGTGGAGCCGGATCGTGCCTCGTGCCGACACCGTGTCGGACACGAAGTTGAAGAGGTCACACTCGGCCAGCACGTCGAGGGTCTGCTTCACAGAGGCGCGGCACTGCGCGGCCGCAGCCAGGTCACCGGGTGGGAATCCGGCACCGATCAGCGTGACCACGTCGCCGTCCGCAATCGTGCCCGAGGGTTCAACCGTGACGATGGGGCCGGCTGGTTCCGACGCGTCGGCGGGGACGGCCACCAGTCCGACCGATGCCAGAAGTAGTGCCAAAAGCACTCGCGTCATGTCGACCTCCTCAGCTCGTCGTGCGCCAGCCGCCTTGGGTCTGTTGCCACGGGCCGGTCCAATCGGGGTGGCGTCCGTTGATGGCGTACAGCGAGACGGCGGCGGGTTGGTCGGCTCGTAGGCCTCGGTACCACTCGACGGTGAACGGCACCGTTTGGCCGGCCACACAGCCGATCTCGGTCTGCCCGCCGGTGTTGTGCACGGCGGTGCCCGTCACTTGGGCCGCGGTGGAGAAGATGGTGAACGTGGCAGTGCGGCCGCAGCGGAATGAGGCCCGCACGCCGTCGGTGGTCGCTCGGCCGATCCGCAGCCGGGATCGCAGTTGGTGCACCACCCGGACCGTTTCGGGCACGATCGTGCGCTTGATCACCGCCGGTCGCATGTGAATGGCACTGCCACCCGGCTGGCGACCGGAGGTCGCCCGCACGTAGAACTCCATCGGGCCGGCCGGTACGAGATCGGTTCGGCGTTCGGGGTCGGCCACCCGGGTGGCGGTGATGTCGAGGTCGATCACCTCGGTGCCTTCACAGACCGGCCGTTCCTGCTCGAGGCCGGATCGGCGATAGACACCACCCGGAGCGTTGGCCAACACGTCCACCGCCACCAACGCCGATGTGCGGTGTGGACAGGTCAGCTCGATCCGCACCAGGGCCTGGCCGGACTTGGTGACCCGAGCCCCGAGCATGCGAACCGCAATGGTGTCGTTGGACCATCTCCGGCGTTCGTGCAGCTCGGGTCTGGCCAGAGACTCCTGTTGGTCGGTCTCGGCTGTCTCGGTCCATCGACCGGCGCGGCCGATCGCTCCGGCCGCCACTGTTGCCGGTCCGCGCAACAAGCGCCGGAACGGGTAGATCCGGTTGTTGCCGCGGTCGGTCGACTGGAACGGGATGGCGGGGATGATGGCGGTGATCGAATCGGTGCATGCGAGGGCCTCCGGTACACCCCCGCTGGCCGAGGCCCGTCCATTTCGGCGTGTGTGGGTGATGGACCCGAACACCTCCACCTGGGCGGGGCGTGAGCACGTCACCGTGGCCGTGATCGACCTCGACGTCCACGAGTCGATCGTGACATCGAGCTCGAGAGGCGGATCGTTGGCCACGGTCTCGTCGAAGGTGATGGGAGCCGTGTGCAACTCGAACGGCTCGTCGCTGGCGCTGACCCCAATCACACACCGTCCTGGTTCGGCGCAGTCGACGGGGTCGTCGCCGTTGAACCAGCGGTGAGCGGTGAATGGCAGACTGAATCGGCCGTCGGCATCGGCCTCACCGTTGGCCACATTGTCCAGATAGCAGTGTTGCAGCACGCTGCTCGGCGTCGGCTGGACGGCCGCCCGACATTGAACTGCACCAATCGGCTGACCCGGGTCGAAGCCGGTGCCTTCGATGGAGATGGTGGAGCCATCGATCACATCGGTACTCGGCGAGAGAGTGATGGCCGGAACCGCTCCAGCCGGAGCCGAGGCCGCGACGACCAACCCGATGACGAGGATGAGCGCGGCTCCGACCCGGCCGCTGAGCCGTCGTGTCGTTCGGGCCGCCGACCTCATCTCGTGGTCCGCCAGGCGCCTTGGGTCTGCTGGAACGGTCCGGTCCAGTGGTAGTGATGGCCGTTGACGGCCTGCAGGGTGATTGCGGTACGGCGACCGGATTGGATGCCGGGGCTCCAGGGCACGTCGAACACCACCGTCCGGCCGGCCACACACTGGACGTCGACGCGCTCGAACCGCTGATGGACGGTGGCGCCGATGGGTTGGCCGATGGTGGCGAAGACCGTGAAGGGTGCGGTTCGGCCGCAGCGGAACGACGCCCGTACCCTGTTCAGCTGGTGGCTGCGGACACTGCCCGTGGCGTGGCCGATACGCAGGCGCGAGGCCGGGTTGTGGCTCACCCGCAGACTGGGGGGCAGGATGTCGCGGTTGGTGGTGAGCGGGCGCATGTCGAGTGAATAGCCCCCTTCCAGGTCGTCGACGGCGGCCATCGCCTCTATGTCACCAGCGGGAATGACGTTGGCTCGATGGGCGCGCTCCAGACTGTCGACGGGTACCGAGATCACGTGGTGCCCCGCCTCACAAGGCTGGGACCATGCTCCGTTTGCCGTCCGATAGGTGGCCCCTGGGCCGTCGGCCAGGAGCGAAACCCACACGTAGGGGCTGCCGACGTCGGCGGCGCAGCTCAACTCGACCTTGGCCACCCCCCGCCCGGATCGGGTGACCCGGATACCGCGCAACCGGACGGTGGTGGCGGTGCTGTTGTCGTCGGTGATCCGGCGATGCAGGCCCGGGTCGACCAGTTCGATCTCCTCGATGATGTTGGTGGTCTGGTACCACCGCTCGCTCTGCATCGTCGCATTCACGGTCAGCGAGGCCGGGCCTGACTTGAGGCGCCGAAACGGGTAGATGAGGCCGCCGCGACCCTGGTTCTGCCGGGGCACCAGCGGGAAACTCACCCGAGTGACGCCGTCGCACTCGACGTAGCGAGACCCGGAAACGAACGGGTTGGTGAAGTTGTCGGGCCCGTCCTGGGCAATCGTCGCTCGGACGTTGCCCGAGGCCGGGCGGCTGCATGTGACCTCGACGTCGATGCTGCGTGAGGTCCAGCCGAGCAGGTTCGCCTCCACCTCCAGCGGTGGGTCGTTGACGACCGTGTCGTCGAAGTCGATCTCGGTGGTGGCGAACTCGCCCACCTCGGGGAAGTTCTCGCTGCTGCCGATGCCGATGATGCACGAGCCGGGCACTGCGCAGTCGATGACCTCGTTGCCCAGATCGAGGAAGCGGTATGCCGTCAGTTCCAGCCTGACTCTGCCGTTCGGTTGCACCGCCCCGGTTCTGAAGTTGTCGGTGTCGCAATCACCGAGCACATCGTTCGTCTGCAAAACCACGGAGGCGCACTGGGCCGTGGCGGCCGTGGTGCCGGGCGGGAATCCTGCACCCCGCACGACCACCGTTGTGCCATCGGCGACGTTGCTGTTGGGATTGACGACGATCGACGGATCGGCACCCGCCACCCCACCGACAACAACAACCAACGTTGCCGCGATCATCGCCACCACGAGCGACAGCGTGGTGAACAGGCGCGCGGGCCTGGCAACCGGTTCGACTAGGTCACGCGGCATGGTTCCCCCGAGATTGTGAGTCCTGCGTCATTGCACCCTCCGTTGACCGCCCTGCACGTAGATCCACGACGGTTCGAGAAGATCGAGCGGCCCACCGAGGGAGGCGATGTGTACACCGAAGCTCCGCTCGGTCGGCGGTTTCTGCGACCACGGCACCCGAAACGCCGCGGTGGAGTTGTTTCGGCAGCGGGCGATTCGGAATCCATGGCCCTGGCGCACGGTCATTCCTCGGCGCACGGCCCAGGTGCCGACGAGCACCGAGTCGACCGTGGCCGGACACCTCACCGATGCGTTGATCGACGCTGCTTCGGATCGGCCGATACGAATCTGCGAGTCCGGGTCGTGAGCGGGACGAATGAGCTCGGGCAAGGCGTCGCCGTCGATCTGGTCGGGTTGCATGGCCACCGTCGACGCCAGGGTGCGCAGGTCATCGATCTCTGCCACCACTTCGATGGGCCCCGGTCCCAGAACCCACGTCTGGGCCGGCGTACCGAAGAGTTCGTTGAGCGTGTCGAACGGGTCGTAGGCACCAAGTTCCACCTGCTCGACCCGTTCGACTCCGCAGTCGATGTCGGTGAGGGTGGTCGACAGCTGGCGGTAGGTGGCCCCCGGGGCGTTTTGAAACGCCGTCACGGTGAGGCGGGGGAGTTGTTGGGTGCGGGTGCACAAGTACCGGATGGGCACGACCAGGGCACCGTCGGATCGGAGCGTGACCGGGTCGATGGTCAGGCGCTGACCCCGCTGGTACGAGTGGTACCCGCGAGCGAGGTCGGGCTGGTCGACGAACACCTGTAGTGGTGAGTCGTTGCCGGCGCTGGCGAAGCCACCGCCGGCGGCGGTGCCGTCGATGGTGAGGTTCAGTTGGGCCGGTCCCCGCAGCACCCGCCGGATCGGTAGCCGGCGACCGCTTCGATCCACCTTGATCCTGGGCGTCATCACCACTCGGGCCAGCACGGCGCCGTCACACGATCGCCACTTGTGACCGCCCAGCACTTCGTGACCTCGCTGGTAGAGCAGAGCCGAGACCTCGATTCGCGCCTGCCTCGAGCACGACACCTCCAATAGCACCGAGCGCTGGTCGGAGCTGATCACCTCGAACGTGATCTCCAACTCCCCGGGTGCGTCCTGGGCCGAGACCGGATCGAGCCCCACCGCCAGCATGATCAACAGGGTGAACACCCCGATGAGTCGAGCTGTTCGGTTCGGTCGAGTTGCCCGCGGGTTCGTCATGTCTTCCCCCAAAGACGTACACAACCGGCCGGTTGGTTCGGTTCCGTCGTTTCCGACGGTGGTGTCGCTCCCCATGCTGACACGGCTGTCCGGATCACGCCGCCCGACCAGAACCGGCAGCCGCTCGTTCGATCAGGAGATCGTCCGCCACGCTCCCTGGTTCTGCTGGAACTGGCGATCCCAATGGGGAGTGTGTACGCCGTTGATGGCCCGTACCACCACGGCCGATCGGGTATCGGTGCGGATCTCCGATCCCTGCCACGGAATGTCGAACACCACGGTGCGACCCGTCTCACACTCCATGGTGTTCCACCCCCGGTCGTTGAAGACAACGTTGTTCACGGGCTGGCCGAGAAAGCTGTACACGCTGAAGGTGGCATCGCGTTTGCATCGGAACCTGGCCGTCACGCCCTCGGTGGTGACGTCCTGGATGGTGATCCGGGCCTTGGGGTGGTGCCGGATACGGATCGACTTCGGCCGCATCTTGCGGTTGGTGGTGACCGGTCTCATGTCGGCCGACGCCACCGCCCCCTCCGCCCCGGCAGTGGCGTACATCTCCACCGGGCCGGCGCGGACCATGTCGTCGCGCTGAGGGTGAACCTCGTGGTTCAGCTCGACGGTCAACACCGCCGTCTCGTCGCAGTAGACCTCGTTGTGGTGTCCGAATGCGGCTCGGTAGGTGCCGGCTTGTGCTCTGGACAAGGCCTGCACCCTCACGTCGACAGGGCGACCCACGTCGCAGGTGAGCTCCACCGTTGCCAGTGCGCGTCCGCCCGGATTCACCTGCACCCCGCTCACCCGCACCTCGACGCCGTTGTTGTCGAAGGACTGTCGGTTGGAGAGGTCGGTGCTGCCCAAGTCGACGGTGTGCTGTTCGGTGGTCTCGAAGTCCTCGGCCGAGATGTCGACGGCCAGCATGGCCGGTCCGGGGAGGAGCCGACGGTAGGGGTAGGTGAGTTTGCCGTCTCTTGTCCCCTGTATCGGCACCAGGGGAACAACGACCTCGGCCGTTGTGGGACATTCGAGCTGCGTCGCCCCCGTGCGGACGGGCCAGGCGTCGACGTCGACACCGCTGACTGCCTGGGTCAGGTCGACTCCGAGCGTCACACCCACGGGTGCGACGGGTGGGCGCGTGCAGGTCACGGCCAGCGTGACGGACTGGGCGGTCACCGCCGTCACGTTGGTGGAGACCTCGAGCGGAGGTATCGGTGTGCCGTCGAATTGGATCGGCACGGCAGCCAGGTCGACCAGGCTGTCGATGCTCGTGCCCGACACCAGCACCACCACACAGGCCTCGGCCACCGCACAATCGATGGCCTGTCCCTGCACCTCGATGAAACGGCGCGCGATGAGGGCGATCTCGGTGGTGCCATCGGCGGCCACAGTGCTGGTGGTGATGAAGCGGCCGTCACAGTCGGCGGGGCTCTCGGACACCAGCACCTCACTCGAGCAGAGCGTCGTCCCCGACGAGAGGTCCGGGGTGTAACCCTCGCCCCGGACGATGACGGTCTGCCCGTCGATGACCCCCGTTTCGGGGGTGACCGTCATCGTGGGCTCAGCAGAGGCAGGGGCCGCGGACCACAACAGCCCGGTGGACAACACCACCACGATCAACAACGAATTCAGAACCGATCTCACGCCGTCTCCTCTCAGCTCTGACCCACGGGTCCAGTGTCCATCCTGCTCTTGTCCGACGGCTTGGCCCAGGGACGTAGGGCCTCACTACCCTCGACAGTCTGAGCAGGAGCCTGATACCGACATGACCGACGCCGTCGAACTGAGCGAATCCGAGTCCGAGGAGTTCCGGCAACGGTGCCGCACCTTCCTCGAAGAACACGCCACCGGGATCCCCTACGACGGGCCCGATCCGCGCGGTGACCAGTCGCTCGCCGCGGCCCAGGGGTATCAACGGGCCCTGGCCGACGCCGGCCTGGCCGGGCTCACCTATCCGAGCGAATACGGCGGGCAGGGGCTCACCAAGGCCCACGAGCGGATCTACCGCGAGGAGTACGCCAAGTACCCCGACATGACCTTCCAGCTCACCATCACCCACGGCATGTGTCTGCCGATGCTCGCCGAGTACGGCTCGGCCGAACACAAGGAACGGTTCCTGGCCAAGAACATCTCGGCCGAGGAACTGTGGTGTCAGATGTTCTCCGAGCCCGGCGCCGGCTCTGATGTGGCCAGCCTCCAGACCAAGGCCGAGCTCGACGGCGAGGAATGGGTGATCAACGGCCAGAAGGTGTGGACCACCCTGGCCCACCAGTGTGACTACGGCATCGCCATCGCCCGCACCGATCCGGCCCAGCCCAAACACGCCGGCATCTCCATGTTCATCCTCGACATGCGGGCGCCCGGGGTCGAGATCCGCCCCATTCATCAGATCGACGGCGGCACCCACTTCAACGAGGTCTTCTTCACCGACGTCCGTATCCCCAAGGACTGGCTGGTCGGTGAGCTCAACAACGGCTGGAACCTGGCCACGTCGATGTTGATGTACGAACGGGTGGCCATCGGTTCGGGCTCCACCAGCGGGGTGAGCACCACCTATTACGACCGCTTGATCGGAGAAGCCACCAAACTGGGCCGCACCGGCGAGCCGGTGCTGCGCCAGAAACTCATGCGCCTCTACAGCGAGGAGTTCGCCAAGAGCCTGGTGGCCATGCGCACCCGAGCCGAGCTGCAAGCCGGCAAGACGCCCGGGCCCGGTGGATCGCTGGGCAAGCTGCACGGTGCTCGTATCTCGCGCCTCATGCGCGACCTCACCATCGAGGTGATCGGCCTCGAGAGTGACGCCTGGGTCGACGGCGACAAGGGTGAGCAGTGGGGCAAGAACATCCTGGCCAGCTTCCAGGCATCAATTGCCGGCGGCACCGACGAGATCCAGAAGAACATCATCGGCGACCGGGTTCTCGGCCTGCCCCGTGACATCAGCGTCGACAAGGGTGTGGCCTTCAACGAACTCAAGGTCGGCACGCAAGATTGATTTGCGCCGCGGGGGCGGATCCGTCGCTGGCGCTCCTCGACCGCCCTGCGGATCGCAAGCGCCGTTCCGGCCGACCGGCAGAGCCGGATCGCCCTGCGGGTTGGTTCTCGGCCACGCGCGGATTTGCGGCTTGGGTACCTGCGGGAGTTGTGAGGCGCTAGCCGAACAACTCGAAGGAACTCGGAGGCGCCCTGCGCCGGAGAGTTCCCGCCCTGCGCCGGAGAGTTCCCCCGGTCAGGGCCACAGGTCGGTGACGGCGGCGAGGGCCCGTTGGGCGTTGAGGCGCAACAACTCGCGGCCCCGTTCGTTGCCGGGGTCCACCACCACTGCGGCGGTGATGGGATTGGGCAGGTTCATGATGTGGCCCCGCCGGTAGTCCTCCCAACAGGAATCGAACGAATACCCGGTCACCCCCAGCTGGCCGAGGCGACGGTGATACCGCTCGATCAATGAACGCTCGTGACCCCGTCGGAACTCGGTGGTGGCGCTGCCGGCCAACAAGAAGGCCAGGTCGTAGGGGCCGCGGCCGCGCGCGGTGAGTTGCCAGTCGATGGCGGCGGCGGTTTCGTCGGGGGCGAACAGCAGGTTGTCGAGGCGAAAGTCGCCGTGCACCGCCGTCGTCGGCGCGGCGACGAACCCATCGCACACACGGTCGAACTGCTGCATGGCAGCGGCTGCCGCCTGCCGACGATCGTGGGGCGTCTCGGCTCCGGGTCCTTCCAGGAAGCTGTCCCACATCATCTCGAACAACACGCCGTAGCCGGCGATCCGGGGATCATCGGGTCCGGGCATCCAGTGCAGGTCATGGAGCCGGGTGTCGTCCCAGAACGAGGCGTGGAGGTCCGCTGCCAGGTCCACCGCGGCTTCGGCCTCGCCGGTGCTCAGCCCGATCACCTGGTCGCCCACTCGGTGGTCGACGAGGTCCTCGAGCACCAGACACGGGGCGTCGTCGACCAGCGCGTTGAAGTAGCAGGCCGGGGTGACCGCCGGCGTGTCAGCCAGCAGGTCGCGGTATGCGCCCCACTCCCGCTCGTAGTAGCCGAACTGGACGGCGATGGCTGCGTTGGCGGCCGAGCCCAGTTTGACGATCACCGACGATGGCTCGGCCGAGCCCGCCAGATGAACCCGATGGACCTCACCGAGCAGGCCGACCCCTTCGCCGACCGGGTCGATACGGTCGATCTCGGCCGGGTGGCCCACCACCTCGCTGATCCAGTCATCGGTGCATTGATCGATGTGGGTGATGGTGTTCGGCACGGACGCGAGGTTACGACGGCCTCGGCTCGCCGTACGATGAAACGGTGTTCGCTGTCCTCTTCCTGGCCTTCGTGGTACTGCCGGTCCTCGAGGTGTACGTGATCGTGCAGGTGGCCGGTGGTATCGGGTGGCCCGAAGCCATCGCCCTCGTCATCCTGGTCAGTGTGGTCGGCGCCTTTCTGGTGCGTCTCCAGGGATTTGCCATCTGGGGTCGATTCCAGGCCCAGCTGGCCGCCGGCCGGATGCCCAGCAACGAACTCGTCGATGGCGGCCTCGTTCTGGTGGCGGCCACCCTGATGTTGACCCCCGGGTTCATCACCGATGCCGTCGGGCTGTTCCTTCTTGTGCCCTTCACTCGCGCCCTGGTGCGACGACCGGTGCTGTCGCGCATCCGCTTCCGGGCCGAGAACTACCAGGCCTATCGGGTCTGGAACGGCGCCGCGGCCTGGCGCAACGACGGGTCGGGGCCGGTGGTCGACACCGATGGTTATCGCACCGACCGCGGTGATGATCCCTACGACGATGGTGATCCGGCGCCCGAGATCGAGCGTTGATCACCCCGCGCGCCGCGGCCACCGTGGCCCTGTTGCGGGATGGCGCCACCGGGATCGAGACCTACCTGCTGCAGCGCAACCCGGCCCTCGAGTTCGCGCCGGGAGCCTCGGTGTTTCCCGGTGGTGCGGTCGACGACGACGACCTCGACGACGCTTGGGTGCAGCGTTGCGACGGCCCTACCGAAGCAGCCGCCACCACTGAGCTGGGGGTGCCGTCGGGGGGTCTCGGCTATCGGGTGGCGGCTGTTCGTGAGTGCTTCGAGGAGGTCGGCGTGCTGCTCGGTGGCCCGGGGGGTGTCGATCGACAACGCCGACTGGCGACGGTCTGTGATCGGGACGGCGTTCGTCTGGCCACGGCCGACCTCCGCTACTTCGGGCACTGGATCACACCCGAGGGTGCACCCCGCCGCTACGACACCCGCTTCTTCTTTGCCGTGTGCCCGCCGGATCAACAGCCCGAACCCGACAACGATGAAGCGCTGGCCGGCCACTGGGTCACACCGGTGGCGGCCCTGGCCGAAGCGGGTGAGGGTCGACGTGACCTGATCACCCCTACCGCTCGCACCCTGGTCGCCCTCCAGGCCCTCGGTGACGTGGCGTCGGTCATGGCCGCGGTGCGCCGGGCCGGCACCACCGAACAACGTCGTCTCCTCGTGCCCGATCACGGCGGGCAACGGGTGCGGTTGCCCCACGACGACTGATCATCCGCGGCTTGCGCTCGGTCGTCGAAATCGGCCGTGTTGTGCCGCCTGGCTCCGGGAACCCGGGTATCACCCAACTGTCGCGGCCGGATCTCTAGTGTTTGGCTGAGCCGCACATCCCCGTGGAGTGACCAATGAAGAAGAGCCTCGTTTCGATCAGCCTGCTGGCCCTGTTCTCGCTGCTGTTCGGCGGGTTCGCCACCGCCCAGTCCGGACCGACACTCACGGTCGACCCCGACACCGTCGAGGAGGCCGGCGAGGCCGAGCTGGTCGTCAGCGGGTCGGGGTTCACCGCCGGTCTCGACCTCTTCGTGTTGTCGTGTACCGCTCCCGACGGTGACCTCGATGCCATCAACGGCCAGGAGGACTGCAACGTCCAGGAGCTCACCCCGGTCACCGCCGATGGTGACGGCAACTTCGAAGTGACGGTCACCTACAACATCGTCGAGGACTTCGCCGTGCTGGCCGGCGCCTCGGCCCAGACCGAGTCGGCCGGTGCCCTGGTGACCATCAGCGGCAACGGCGGCGGCGGCACCACCACCACCGAGGCGCCCACGTCCACCACCGAAGCCCCCACCAGCACGACCGAGGCGCCGGCCACCACCACCACGGTCGCCGACGACAGCACCGACGACGGTGACGACACCGAGAACGGCAGCCTGCCCGATACCGGCAGCGAGTCCGATCTGCTCATCGGTGGTGCCTTGGTGCTGGCCGCGGCCGGTGTGTTGGCCACCCGAGGTGGCCAGCTCCTCAGCCGCCGCTGACAATCACGCCCGAAGGGGCCGGGCCAACAGGTGCCACCAGCACCGACGGGCTCGGCCTTTTCACGTTGTCCGGCTCGCTGAGGGGCTAGGCGCTGGCGTCGAACTCGTCGAGTGCGGCTGCCACCGCATCGAGCATGCGGGCGCTGCAGCCGGCCATCTCGACCGGGGGCACGGCTTCTTCGACGATGGTGGTGACCAGCTGGTCGAAGGCTTCGGCCGCCGGGCCCTCACCCAACACGATCGGCTGGCCTTCGTCGCCCCCTTCGGCCACGGCGGCCTCGATGGGAATTCGGGCCAGGAGCGGGACGCCGGCATCGGCGGCCAGCTCGTCGCCGCCGCCGGTACCGAACAGCGGGTAACGCTCGCCGTCGGGGGCCACGAACTCGGTCATGTTCTCGACGACCCCGGCAATGCGCAGGTAGTTGTTGCGCCCCATGTTGGCCACCCGCACGGCCACCTTCTGGGCGGTGCGGGCCGGGGTGGTGACGATGATCATCTCGGCGCGGGGCAGCATCTTGGCCAGACCCATCTGCACGTCGCCGGTACCCGGAGGCATGTCGATGACCAGGTAGTCGAGCTCACCCCACTGCACGTCCTGGAGGAAGTGCTGCACGGCTCGATTGAGCATGAGCCCGCGCCACATGAGCGCCGTCTCCTCCTTCTCGACGAGGTATCCCATCGACACGATCTCGAGGTAGCCCTCGCCGATGTCGCGTCGCAGCGGGATGATCTTCTTGTCCTTCGACTCGAGCTGGCCCTCGACGCCCAGCATCCGCGGAATCGAGAAACCCCAGATGTCGGCGTCGATCACTCCGACGGCGAACCCGCGCTCGGCCAGACCGGCGGCCAGGTTGACGGTGACCGATGACTTCCCCACACCGCCTTTGCCGGAGGCGATCATGAGCACCTTGGTGGTGGGGGCCACACTCGTGTCGGGAGCGTCCTGGGCGACGTTGAACCGGGCTTTGGCCATTGCCTCGGCCTTCTCGGGCTGGGTGAGCACCGTCCAGTCGATGGTGACCGAACCCACACCGGGCAGGTTCTCGATCCGGGCGACGACGTCCTTTTTGATCTGGGCTCGCAGGGGGCAACCGGCGGTGGTGAGTGCGATGGTGACTTCGACGTCGCCGCTCTCGGAAACCTGCACCCCTTTGGCCATCCCCAGCTCGACGATGTCGCTGCCCAGCTCGGGGTCGATGACCCCGCGCAGGAGCCCGAAGATGTCGTCGGCGGTGGGGCGGGGCGCCATGGTTGGCATTGTACGAGTGTCAACCAGCAGTTTCGGGACCTTGTTCCCTTGTGTTCGCGGGGAATGTTCGGCCTGTTCTTCTGGTTCGGACTGTCGGTATGCTGTAGAAGTCGCCGTAATGCTCCAGGAGGCACGACTTGATCGCACTGTCAGACAACGCCACCACCAAGGTCGCCGAGCTCATCGAAGCCGAACAGGAAGAGGGCCTCGCCTTGCGCGTCGCCGTCATGCCGGGTGGATGTTCGGGGTACAGCTACGACATGTACTTCGACAGCGACATCAACGACGACGACGTCAAACAGGAATACGGCGACATCACCGTTGTGGTCGATCCGGCCAGCGCCCAGCTGCTCACCGGGGCAACACTCGACTACAAGGACGGTCTCAACGAGGCCGGGTTCGCCATCAACAACCCCAATGCCAGCCGCACGTGCGGCTGCGGTCAGTCCTTCAGCTGACCAACCGCTTCGAACGATGAACGACCGCCGGGCCCCAGGGCCCGGCGGTCGCCGTTTTCGCCGTCGGCGACCGATCGTCGTGCTCTACTGACGTAATGCCCGACTTCTCCCAAGCCGACGCCGTATCGATGCCCGCGGTGGTCTCCGAAGCCGAGACCAGGGCGGGAACCGTCGCGTCCGGCGGCACCTACGAGCCGGGTCTGGCCCTCGTCTGTGAGGGCCTCCGCTCGTCGGCGGTCACGCCGGGTGGCCGGGCCATGTTGGCCAACGAGGCGGTCAACTACCTGGCCAACCGCCTCCGCGTCGACGACTACCACGAGCGCAACCCCGAGCTGGCGGCCACGGCCGTGGAGGCCCCCGTGGTGATCCTCGGCCTGCCCCGCACCGGTACCACGGCTATCTCCTACCTGCTCGATTGTGATCCGCAGTGGCGCAGTCTTCTCAACTGGGAGGCCACCCAGTCGGTGCCACCTCCCACCACCGCCACCCTGCGAACCGACCCTCGCTGTCTCGAGATGTTGGCCTTCCAGGAGGCCGTGTTCCCCACCATCGATCCGCCTCCGCCGCACTGGGAGTGGGCGGGTGGTCCCACCGAATGCACCTTCGTGCTGGCCCAGGACTTCAAGGCGGTGATGTGGGAGACGAGGGTTCCCAACCCGGCCTACCGCGAGTTCCTGTCCGGCTGCGACATGGGTGAGGCCTATGCCCATCACCGTCGCACCCTCCAGGTACTGCAGTCGCAGGCGCCCGGGCGATGGGTGCTGAAGATGCCCGCCCATGCGTACTTCATCGACTCGTTGCTGGCCACCTATCCCGATGCCCGCATCATCTGGGCCCATCGCGATCCGTACCGCGCGTTGGCTTCGTTCATGGACCTGGTGAGCTTCGCCCACGGTCTGTCATTGGGCGCCGCCGACCGTGAGTGGATCGCCCGCAGCACCCCGCCCCGACTCGCCGAGTACATCCACCGGGCCGAGGCGGCTCTGGCCGGCCGTGATGTACACCACGTCCACCTCCGGGACGTGGTCGGTGATCCCCTCGAAGCGGTTGCCGGGATCTACTCCTGGTTGGGCGCCGACCTCAGTGGTGAGGTCGAGGCCGCCATGGCGCAGTGGATCGACGACGACCCCATCCGCAAACCTCGCACCAAGCCGTATTCGCTGGCCGAATACGGCCTGACCCGGGCCGAACTCGAACCGGTCTTCGGCGACTACGTCACCACCTACGACATCGAGCTGGAACCCGAGCCGAGCTGACCGGCCCGATCAGACGGTTTCCAGCGCGGCACGGATGTCGTCGCTGCCCATCGCCCAATGGCGTTCGGCCACGATCAGCCCGCTGGCGTCGGTGACCCACAGCGCCGGTTCCCACCCCATCTCGTACTGCACCGGAAGCGGGGCCAGAGGAAGGCTGCCGTCGGCCGGCGGCTCGGTGTACACCTCGGCGTGCACGATGGTGATGTCGGCGAAGTCGGGGGCGATGTCCATCATCAGATCGACCGAGGGTCCGCAGGTGTCGGTCTGACAGAACGCCGGCGTGGCCAGCAACAGCGCCACCGGCCCCGCCGCCAACGCCGCTTCGAGGGTGACGTCGTGGAAGGGGCACGGTTCTGGGTCACGGGTGCAGATCAGGTCGAATCCGAGGTCGTCGTCGAACGTCGGGGTCGGGGCCACCGGCAGGTCGTCGCCCAGATGCGGGTGGACGAGGGTGCCTTCGGGGTTGACGTTGAGCCATGCCGGGGCGTCGGGAGCGAAGTCGCTCACCACGGCGTACAGGCCTGATTGTTCGGGGGTGAAAACCACCGGGTAGTAGGGCGTGAACTCACCCTTGGCCTGGGCGGCGACCGTTTGTTCGGCGACGACGGCGCCGTCGAACTGCACCACCACCTCCATCGTGTCGGGGGCGTCGTCTCCCAACGGGAACCCGTCCTCCGCGCTGTTGGCGGTGAAGGGCGCACGAACCTCGAGGTTCTCCTCGAATCCCGAGGGAATGCCCCGAAGCCCGTCGGGGAAACGAACGCCGAGGGTGGGCGAGCCGGCCGGAACCAGCGGCGGCGTGCCGTCGGCCGGATAGGTCACGGGGGTGGACAGATCGCCGCTGCTGCCGCCGTCACCATCGCTTCCGCAGGCGGTGACGACGGCCAGACCGGCCGTGCCGGCCAGGAAGGTACGTCGGGACAGAGGGCTGCGCATCCGGTCAACGTAACCTCTCGACGGTGAATAGTGAGAACGGGCCCGCCCTCGAACTGATGATCAACGGCGAAGCCGTATCGGTACCCGATGACGGGCGAACGCTGCTCGATGTCCTGCGCACCGACGTGCACGCGGTGTCGGTCAAGGACGGCTGCAGCCCGCAGGGCCAGTGTGGTTGTTGCACGGTTCTGGTCGACGGTCAGCCGCGGGTTTCATGTGTCACCCCGGCCCGTCGCGTGCAGGGCCGGGAGATCACCACCCTCGAGGGAGTCGACGAAGACCGTCGCCTGGCCTGGGCCGCCGCGCTCACGGCGACCGGCGGAAGCCAGTGCGGTTTCTGCACACCCGGCATCATCTGTCGGTTGGTGGGCGCCGAGGAGAAAGGGGCCGATCTGGCCGATGCGGCAACCGTTGGCCGGGCCCTGCAGGCCCACCTGTGCCGGTGCACTGGTTGGCAGACCATCAGCGAGGCCGCAGTGCGGGTGGCCGGCACCGACCCGGTTGTTTCGGTTGATCGAGCGGGCGGGGCTGCTCGGGCGCTGCTCGAGGGACGCTGCCCACAACAGGTCGGACCGGCGGTCGCACTTGGGGCGGGTGGCTTCGCCGACGACGGCGCTCCCACCGACGCCTTGGTGGCCGTGCCCGACGGCGCGGGCGACTGGACCGTCGCCGAATCCCTTGTCGAGGCCCGGCTGGCCGCCGGCAAGGTGCAAGGCCGTCGTACAACGGCAACGGTGACACCACCGTTGGCGCTGCCGCCGGGTGAGTGGGATCGGACCCTGCGCACTGCCTGGGTGGAGCCGGCCTACCTCGAGACCGATGCTTCCTGGTGCGAGCCAGGGGGTGAGCCGGCCTCGCCGCTGGCCAATGGAGGTGCGTTCGGCGCCAAGCAGTCGTCGGAGGTGGCCGCCACCGCTCGACGACTGGCCGACCTACACGGGCGACCGGTGCGGGTGCTGTTGTCGAGGGAGGACACGGTGCGGCTGGGCCCCAAACGACCACCGGTGGCGGTGGGGCTCAACTCCGACGGAACGGGGGTGATGCGTACCGTACGGACTCCCGGCATGGCGGCGGCGGTGGGCAGTGTGCTGCCCGATGTCGTGGTGGACGAGACCGACATCGCCGGTCCGTCGACGTCGATCGACATTCGTGGTGCCGGTTGGGCCGAGGCCGTGGTGGTGGCGGCCGGAGTGCGGGGCCGGCTGGACGAGGTCACCCATCCCGACGGTGGCCGAGCGCAGGCCGAACTGGTCGACGGGGTGATCCGCGTCGGGGTGGCGTGTGGTGAGGTGCTCGACGAGGTCGTGCTGCGGTCCTACTGCATCGGCGCGGCCCACATGGCCTACAGCTGGGTCACATCGGAGGGGCTGGCCGTGGCCGATGACGGCACCATCGGCGATCTGACCGTGCGGTCCTTCGGCATCGTGCGGGCCATCGACACCCCACCCATCGAGGTCACCATCAC
>JBPCTQ010000266.1:0-5673 GCA_051011595.1 Acidimicrobiales bacterium | reverse complement strand
CCCCGAGCAGGTAGGGACGGTCGTCGAAGATGGTCTGGAGCATGTCGAGGATGCGCAGATAGGCGTGGTCGGCGTGGCGCCGGGTGACGCCATCGATGCCGTCTCCCCGGACGAAGATGCCCAGCTGGCGTTGTTGCATGAACGTGCGCCGGGCCGCCTGAGGCATACGTCGGCCGCCGAGAAGCTCTCGACCCAAGCGGTTGCCCAACACGAACCGATCGTCGGCGTAGCTCCACCGGTAGTGCATGGCCGGCCGCCACAACCACTCGTCGGCGAAGTCCTCCACCAGCAACGACAGGAACCGGACCGCCGGCTCGGCGGGTAGCACCGCCACGCCGGGAACCTCGGCCTCGAGCCAGGCGATCATGGGCGTGGAGTCGGTCATCCATCGATCGTCGGCCAGTCGCACGCCGGGAACCTGGAACACCCCGGTCCCGGCCCGCATCTTCTGCCCCGCCGACGGGTTGATGGCGACGAAGTCGTAGGGGATCTCCCGGTAGCGGAGGTAACTCTCCAACTTGCCCGTGAAGTACGAGTGCTCCGAGCCGTAGACCTGTAGTGGGGTGATCACTCCCATGACTCTAGGTGCGGGCCTCTAGGTGCGGGCCGGCTCCACCGTCCGAGGCACGTTGCCGGTGAGCTTCAGCAACGGGCACATCATCTTGTGGCCGAAGTCTGCCGTGGGACCGAACATGCACGGGCAACCGCCTTCGATCACCGTGATGCCGTGCTCCCGTCCATAACGGGCGGCGTCAGGATCCGCACTGCCGGCACCGGGCCCGCGGTGGAACCACACGTGCTCGATACCCAGCGCCACACATTGCTCGACGGTCGCCTGTGCCCGTTCGGGCGCGGTGCCGATCACCACCGCCTCCACCCCGCCGGGCACCGAGGCCAGATCGGGGTAACACTCGTCACCTTCCACCTCGGCCGCGTTCGGATTCACGGCGAACACCTCGTACCCCCGGTCACGAAGCCGCTGGTACACCACGTTGCTCCCATGGTTCTCCGGCTCGCGGGAGACCCCGGTGACCGCCACCCGGTGATGTCCGAGGAACTCCGCAGCCGCATCGGCGATCTTCTCCATCACTGGCGCTCCTCTCCTTCGCGCCCACAGCATCCACCCGAAGCTCCGCAGCGGCCACGGGCCAAGGTCCCGACGGCTGGGACACCCCAGACAAGTGTCAGCTACAGTGCCAATAGTCGCCCGCAGGACCGAAGGGGAACCATGCCGAGCGAAACCCATCCCCATCCGGTGAAGCTCGGGGGTGTCACCGGATCGCCGTACACCCGCAAGATGCGAGCCGTGCTTCGCTACCGCCGAATCCCCTACCAGTGGGTGCCCCGCAACTCCCAGTGGGACGACTTCGCCGAGGTCCCGGTGCAGATCGTGCCTGTGATGGCCCTTCCCGACGACGAGGGCGAGTACCCCACCGCCATGGTCGACTCCAGTCCCCAGATCATGGTGTTGGAGGACTACCACCAGGGCCGGTCGATCGTGCCCGCCGACCCGGTAGTGGCCTTCCTCGATCATCTCATCGAGGACTACGGCGACGAGTGGTGCACCAAGATGATGTTCCATTACCGCTGGAACCGGCACTACCCCGCCGGCATCGACATGGCCGCCCAGCTGCTACCGCTGATGCAGGGCCTGCAGGTCCCCGAGGAAAGTCGCAAGAAGTTCGGCGAGATGTTCGCCCAACGCCAGATCGAACGCACCGCACTGGTGGGCTGCACCGACGAGAACCTGCCCATCATCGAGCCGTCTTACGAGCGACTGCTCGACCTGCTCGATCGTCACTTCACCGAGTACCCCTTCGTGCTCGGGCAGCGGCCGGGGCGGGGCGATTTCGCCATCTTCGGTCAGTTCACCCAACTCACCGGCTGGGATCCCGACTCGGTGGCGCTCGCGGTGGCCAAGGGTCCCCGCACCGTGGTGTGGACCCAGTGGATGGACGACATGGGTTGGTGGGACGTCGACGGCGACCGCGGCTGGTTCTCTCGCGACGAGCTGCCCCCCACCACACTCGAACTGCTGGCCGAGATCGGTCGCACGTACGCGCCGTTCATGGTGGCCAACGCCAGCGCCGTGGCGGCCGGTGCCGACGAGGTCGTCGTCGACATCGACGGCCACACCTACCGGCAGGCGCCGTTCCCCTACCAGGCCAAGTGTCTACGCTGGCTCAACGAGGCCTTCGCCGCCCTGGAACCGGCCGATCGGGCGGTGGTCGATGGTGTGCTGGCGGGCACCGGCTGTGAAGTGCTGCTGACATGAGCACGGTCACGCTGTACGGCCATTGGATCTGCCCGTTCGCCACCCGCGTCAAGTTCGCCCTGGCCCAGCGCGGGATCGACCACGTCGAGTTCGACCTTCCGCCCAGCGCCGTCCGCCCCGATGGCTTCGAGCTGCCCGACGAGTTCGTCGAACACTCTCCCCGGCTCGAGATCCCGATGGTGCGAGTGGACGACGAGTTCCTGGCCGACTCGATCCCCATCCTGTTGTGGCTGGAGGACGTTTGCGACCAGCCCGGCTTGTTGCCTCTGGCGGCCGACCAACGGGAAGTGGTCATCGACCGGATTCACTGGCTCGACGACCACCTCATGAAACCGGTCGGCGGGGTGTACTACGGCACCGATCCCGAACGCATCAGCCGGGCCGGTGACGCGCTGCAGCGGGGGTTCGAGGAAGTCGACGGTTGGCTGGCCGACGATCGGTGGCTGGCGGGATCCGAACCGACGCTGGCCGAGGCCATCATGGTTCCCATCTACGTGCGGCTCGATGGACTGCGGGCACTCGGCTTCGAACACCGGCTGCCCAGCCGGGTCGAGGCCCATCGGGTGGCGTGCAGCCAACTGCCGGGGTGGCCCGACGTGCGATGGTCGTCCGACCAACACGACGAGTTCGTCGGACGGTTCCTGAAGTACCGCGAGCTGGCCGATCGCCTCTGACGATCAGGTCGGCCCGAGGCGCTACATCGTGTAGGCCAGGTTCCTGGCGGCCCGAGCACCCCACTCGTCGTCACCGCTCCACGAGATGAGCCCGGCCTCGATCTGGGGTTCGGGATCGATGCGCCCACACGCCAGCTGCATGAACGTCACGAAGTCGGCGTCGACCACCACGTCGGGGTTGTCGAGCTGGTCGACCACGGCGGCCCGACCGTCGACCGCCGCGTGGAGCTCGGTGTCGAGTCCTCCGTGCAGTCGAAAGGTGATGCCCTTGCCGTCGGGAAGCCCGATCTTCTTGCCCACGATGTACCCCAACGAGCGATGAACCTCCGACAAGGCCATGGCGGCGGGAGGCCCACCGTCGGATGCAGCCGGACGGTTCAGCGGCGTGCGCAGATCGCGTTCGTGGACCCAGAAGTCGAAGACCCGGATCTCGATGAAGCGGTCGTACGTGGCCGGACCAGCCGGCGTGAGTGACGGGCCCCCGAATGTGTCGGGCGCCATGGCTTCGAGCTCGGCCAGTCGTCCGGCCATGACCTCTCGGGTGCGGTCGAGCAACTGGGGACCCGACCAGTCGGCCACTTCCGCCATGAAGGGGCCCATCTTGTCGAAGGGCGGGGGGGTCTCGATGCCGTTGGGAAGCCAGCCCGACAACACCGCTTCCACCGCCGCCAGGTGAACCAGGATGCCGAGGGCGTCGAAGTCGGGACACAACGACTGGGTCTGCCATTCGTCGTCGGACAAGCCGCTGAGCAGAGCATCGGTCGACTCCCACACCGAACGCAGGTTGTTGATGGTGAGGGTCTGCTCGGCCATGGGGCTCCTTCGAGGGTGGGGGCGGACGAGTGATTTCTAGCGACGGGATCAACCCGCGGTCACATCGACGATCTCGGAGCGAGCGACGAATGCGCCGCCGTCCCCGGCTTCGGCGTCGTAGACATACAGACGGAAACCGTCCTCGCCGTCCCATTTCCCTGGCGAGAACGACGAGAACACCTGGCCCGCGATCGGAATCGAACCCAGGCCCTCGAGCCCGATACGGAACGACTCGTTGGTGAGGACCGGGCCGGCCGCGGCGGTCGCCGCCTCGAACACGGTGAGGTTGGTGCACGCATCGCGGATGCCCGTGTACCAATCGGGTTCGCCGTCGACCACGTCGGCGCTAGGCACCACCTCGTCGAGGCCAGGCAAGGCGTCAACGACGAGGCTGATGCACGCTTGCATCATCGGCTCATCGAACTGCTCGCTGTCGGTGGTGTTGAGGCCATTCATGGTCAACAGGCCGTCGTAGGCATCGGCCCGGCCCGAGCTGTCGGCCAGTTGTCGGGCCACCTCGGGAATGTCGGAGACCTTGCCGATGTCGGGTCCCAAGGCATCAACGACGGCGGGAATCTCGTTCTGGGCGGTGGCGCCGAGGAAGAACACCGTGTCGACACCCTCGGTGGTCCACCGCTCGACGAAGGTGGCGATCTCGGCCGCGGTGCCGACCTGATCCTCGGCACTGATGACCCCTACCGACCCGACGCCGGCCGCCACCTCCTCCAGCCGCGGGACGACATCGCGGCGAACGGCATCCTCGTTGGTGAGCTGGGCGAGAATCCCGACGGTGGAGTCGGTGAGCTCGCCCGTCTGATCGAGCACCGACAACAAGGCGTCGAGTCGACGCTCGGGATTGATGCCGGGTGAGGCCAGCACGGCTCGGCTGCGGTCCATGTTGGCCTGGCTCGGTTGGTGGCCGACGTAGATCGTCTCGTGCTGATCGGTGAGGCACAACACGGTCTCGCCGACCCACAACCCCAGGACCGCGAACACGGCTTCGTCCTCGGTGAATCGGATGCACGCCGCCTCGGCCGGCTCGTTGCCCACCGGCAGATAGACCTCGTACACCGCCTCGACCTTGCGCCCGTTGATGCCGCCGCGTTCGTTCAGATCGGCGAACAAGGCCTCCCAGATGGCTTCCTTGTCACCGTGGGTGAAGTCGATGAAGCCGAGGTCGTTCAGCTCTTGGAAGTCGACGATGGCCACCCCCAGCTCGATGGTGTCCTCGGTGACACCACGGAACGAGGCGGTCAGGGCCGCGGTTGTGGTGGTGGTGCTGCTCGCGGTGGTGCTGGTCGGTTCGGCCGAGATGGGAGCCGCGGCCGTGGTGGTGGCGGCGTCGGTGGTCCCGGCCTCCTCACCACTGGACGTGCATGCCGCACACACCATCGCGAGCACGAAGACGATCGCCGCCAACGGCCGTCGCCCGAGGCCCCACGGACGGCCACGCTGAATGCTGACATCCGGTTCCACGACACAACCCCCCAAACCACCGCCTGGTCTCGACGCTACACCCGCAGCGAAACCTCCGACTGACGGCGGTAGGTTCGATCCCCATGCTCGAAGCGGTGACCGTCCTGGCTCTGGTGGTGGCCCTGGTGGCCATCGGCGTGGCCGTGTGGGCCGTGCGCCGCAAGCCATCCGATGAGCCGCCGTCGACCGCACTCGATCTGGCCGGTGATGACGAACCCGACCGGCCCGTTCTGGTGGCTCGCCCGGGTGTCGTGGAGGGCGAGCTCGAGCTGTGGGCCGACGGCGTCGACCAACCGGTGGCCCGGGTCCGCTCGCTGGCCACCGCGGTCTCCAGTCGGCCCACCATCGCGACCCCGCTGGTCACCTCGGCGCTCTCCACACTGGTGCGAGCGGGCCGGCCCATCAAGGCCGACATCTCCGGGCGCTACCTGGTGT
>JBPCTQ010000265.1:0-14477 GCA_051011595.1 Acidimicrobiales bacterium | reverse complement strand
GCCAGAACGGTGCGGGGCGGTCAGCGGGAGAAGGCGGCGAGCAGGCGGTCGACGGCCGTCGACGGCAACATCTCACCCGCCAGCACCGCTGCATCCACCGTCGCCAACTCGGGCTGCACCCCGGGGTTGGTGCGGAAGTAGCCGCGCAACCGATCGTCGAGCATCGACCACATCCACGCCACCTGCTGACGTCGACGACGTTCGGCGAACTCACCGGACTCGGTGCCCACCTGCCGGTGTTGCTCGACTTGTTGCCACAACACATCGAGGCCGATGTCGTGGAGCCCGCTGCAGGTCAACACCGGCGGCGACCAGTTCGGGCTGGCCGGGGCCAACAGGTGCAGCGCGGCGGCGTAGTCCCGGGCCGAAGCGCGGGCCCGCACCTCGTTGTCGCCGTCGGCCTTGTTGACCACCACCATGTCGGCCAGCTCGAGTACACCCTTCTTGATGCCCTGGAGCTCGTCGCCGGCGCCGGCCAACATCAACACCAGGAAGAAGTCGACCATGCCGTGCACCACCGTCTCGCTCTGGCCCACGCCCACCGTCTCGACCAGCACGATGTCGTAGCCGGCGGCCTCGAGCACCACGATGCTCTCCCGCGTCGATCGGGTGACCCCGCCCAGGGTGCCCGACGACGGCGAAGGCCGGATGAAGGCGCCGGGGTCCGTGGCCAGCCGCGGCATACGGGTCTTGTCGCCCAGGATCGACCCGCCGGTGCGGCTGCTGGTGGGATCGACGGTGAGCACGGCAACGTGGTGACCCTCGCCGGTCAGGCGCACCCCGAGAGACTCGATGAACGTCGACTTGCCCACGCCGGGCACACCCGTGATCCCCACCCGGTGTGATGACACCCCGGGCCCGACCAACTGGGCCAACAGCTCGGCCGCCAGTTCGCGATGGTCGGGCCGGGTCGACTCCACCAATGTGATGGCCCGACCGAGCATGGTGCGATCACCGGAACGAACACCATCGACCAACTCGGGGACATCGGTGAACTCGGCCACGGCAATCGACGTTAGCGTCGCGGCATCGACCCTCAGACCACCACGGCCCCGCACCACCACCGATGTATGCCTTTGTCCTGATCTGCGCGATCGGTGATCGGCCGATTCCCGAGCTCGTCGAGCAGGTGGTGACCGATCTCGGACAGCTGGATCCACCCGTTGGGCAGGAGGGGCCCCGGGTATGGCGTCCGCAACATTGCGAGACCCTCGCGCTGCTGTGGTGGCCGCACCCGGACGGGCCTGAGTCCGAGGGTGACGGTTTCCTCGGGTGGTTGGGCGACCCGGTACCGACCGGACCCGACCGGTCGGTGCACGAGATCCGCACCTCACCTCGGACCCTGGCAGACCTCGGCGGGATCTTCACCATCATCGAGATCGACGCATCCGGCAGCGGTGTGATCGCCCCCGATCACTGCGGGTACGTACCGGCGTATCGAGCCCGAAACGACCAGGCCGAGATCGTGGGATCGACCAGCGCCCTGGTGGCCGTGGCCAACGGCGGGCCCCGGCCCGCCAAATCGGTGACCGCACCGTGCTCGTTGGCCGTCACGGGCTGGCTCATCGGGGCCCATACCGGATTCGAAGACGTCGGTTGTCTGCCGGCCAATCAGATGCTGAAGATCGATCGTGGGCGGATCGAGGTCCAACAACGGATCGACGCCCCTCCCTGGATCCCGACACCGGAGGCCGAGTCCCCCTCGATAGAAGAAGCGGCGGCGGCCATCGCCGATGGTGTGTCGTACGCCAGCCGCCTGACGGCCACCACGAGGTACATCGACCTCACCGCCGGGCTCGACAGCCGTCTGGTGACAGCGGCCGCCCTGCACCTCGGTGTCACCGACCAGTTCACGTTCCTGACCATTGGCGGCGAGGGGCTCCACGATGTGCAGGTGGCACGCGATCTGGCCCGCACCTTCGGCCTCGACCATCACGTCGGCTTCGCGGCCCCGGTGACGACACGATCGTTGCCGGACCGCATACGCGACCACGTGCAGGCCACCGCAGGCATCTCCAACTGCATCGACCTCCGCTCTGCCGAACAGCTACCGGAAGGTGTCGAGCAGATCCGAGTCCAGGGGCTGCTGGGTGAGGCGTTGCGGGCGTACTACCCGGGATGGCCCGACAAGGCCACCGGCGCACGGTTCTGGCCCGCGTTCGATCGCCGCCTCAAGCTCGACCCCCTGGGGCTGGCCGAACCCGACTTCGTGGAACACTGCCGACAGTCAGCCCACACCGCAGCGGCACCGGACTGGCTGCCACCCGATCTGGGTGGCCCCGACCAGGCCCACAACTACTACCTGACGGTGCGCCTCCGCGATCGAGTTCGCGACGTCACACGAATGGCTCCCGATCGACGGATCTATCCGATCTTCACGCCCCCAGCGATCGCCTACGCCGCTGGGGGCGGCGCCCAGGCTCGTGCCGCGGACCTTCCCCACCGTCAGCTGTTGCAGGCCCTTTCGCCCGAGCTGGCCGACTATCACTACGACGACACCACCACCGCGGCGCCGGCCCACCAGCCCAAACCCGCCACCCTGATGCAATCGATACGGGAGCAGTCGATCGACGAGACCGGCGACTTCTACCGCGAGGTGGTCGCCGACCATTCGAATCCCGCATGGGACCGGCTACAGCGCGACCGGTGTGTGGCGGCGGTGGAGCGACTCTCGAGCCTCGATCAGGCGGAACGCCGGGCACTCGATGGTGCCGTGACGGCAGCGGTCTGGCTCAGCGACTGATCGCTCCGCCGGTCCACCGCAGTTCCGATGCCTCGTAGCGGTCTGGCACACTCGAATCATGCTGCGCCGCCGCCTCATCGATTCGGTGCAGCGGCTGATCGGGACGGTCCCCGAGGTCGACGAAGCCGTCATCGTCGAACAACGCACCAGCCTCTGGCCCGACGTGGTGACCCTTGCGGTCACGGTCGTGGTGCTGGGGCTGTTCACCGACCTGGCGCCGGTCTTCATCATCGTGGCGGGTCCGCTGGTGGCCATCACTGGACTGGTCCTGCGGCGGCGATACTTCATCGTGGCCGGCGCCGGCGACCTGCTGGTCATCTGTCGCAGCACCAAACTCAACCCGTCGGCAGCCGAGGTCACGGTGTCGCTGCCGCGGACCACCCCGATCCGATGGGTCGAATCCACCATCGTCGACATCATCGAGATCGACGGCCGCCGGTACGGGATGTCGAAGGCGTTTCGGGCGCGACTCGACGCCATCAGCCAACGGCAGCCCGCGTGACGACGCGGCGTCAGCCGAGCTGATCGAGCAGCTCGGCGGCGGCCGAAGCAATCACCGTGCCAGGAGGGAAGATGGCGGCGGCACCGGCCGCTCGCAACTCATCGAAATCCTGAGGCGGGATGACGCCGCCGACGACCACCAGGATGTCGTCTCGGCCCAAGGCGGCCAGTTCGCCCTTGAGTTCGGGCACGAGAGTGAGATGGCCCGCCGCCAGCGATGATGCCCCCACGATGTGCACATCGGCTTCCACTGCTTGGCGGGCCGCCTCGGCCGGTGTCTGGAACAGCGGCCCGATGTCGACATCGAAACCGAGGTCGGCGAAGGCTGTGGCGATCACCTTCTGCCCCCGGTCGTGGCCGTCCTGGCCCATCTTGGCGATGAGAATGCGGGGTCGCCGTCCGTGGTCGGTCTCGAAAGCGACCACGCGGTCTCGCACGGTGCTGATGGTGTCGTCGTCGCCCACTTCGCCCGAATACACCCCCGAGATGGTGCGCACCTCGGCTACATGGCGTCCGTAGACCTTCTCGAGGGCGTCGCTGATCTCTCCGACCGTAGCCTTGGCCCGAGCGGCATCGACGGCCAGCGCCAACAGATTTCCATGGCCCTGATCGGCGGCGCCGGTGAGCGCCCGCAGCGCGTCGTCGACCTCGTCGTTGTTGCGTTCGGCCCGGAGCTGCTCGAGCTTGGCCAACTGCTGGGCTCGCACCTCGGCGTTGTCGACCTTGAGCACGTCGATCGGGGTGTCGTCATCGGCCACGTATTTGTTGACCCCGACCACGGTCTGGCGACCGGAGTCGATGCGGGCCTGGGTGCGCGCGGCCGCCTCTTCGATGCGCATCTTGGGGATGCCGGCCTCGATGGCTGCAGCCATGCCTCCCGATTGTTCGACCTCGCTGATGTGGGCCCATGCCGCGGCCGCCAACCCGGCGGTGAGTCGTTCGACGTGATGGCTGCCGCCCCAGGGATCGACCACCTGGCACGTACCCGACTCCTGCTGCAGCACCAGTTGGGTGTTGCGAGCGATGCGGGCACTGAAGTCGGTGGGCAAGGCCAGCGCCTCGTCGAAGCTGTTGGTGTGCAGCGACTGGGTGTGGCCCTGGGTGGCGGCCATGGCCTCGATACACGTGCGCATCACGTTGGTGTAGACGTCTTGGGCGGTGAGGCTCCACCCCGAGGTCTGACTGTGGGTGCGAAGTGACGACGACTTCGGATTCGACGGCTCGAACTGCTGCACCAGCTTGGCCCACAGCAAGCGAGCGGCCCGCAGTTTGGCCACCTCCATGAAGAAGTTCATGCCGATGGCCCAGAAGAAGCTCAGCCGAGGGGCAAAGGCGTCGACCTCGAGCCCGGCGTCGATGCCGGCGCGGATGTACTCGACCCCGTCGGCGAGGGTGTAGGCCAACTCGAGATCGGCCGTGGCCCCGGCCTCTTGCATGTGGTAACCCGAGATCGAGATCGAGTTGAACTTGGGCATCCGCTGCGACGTGAAGGCGAAGATGTCGCTGATGATCCGCATGGAGGGTGTCGGCGGATAGATGTAGGTGTTGCGCACCATGAACTCTTTGAGGATGTCGTTCTGGATGGTGCCGCCCAGCTGCTCGGGGGAAACACCCTGCTCTTCGGCCGCCACGACGTAGAGCGCCATCACCGGCAACACCGCGCCGTTCATGGTCATCGAGACCGTCATCTGGTCGAGGGGGATACCGTCGAACAGCTGACGCATGTCGAGGATGGAGTCGATGGCGACACCGGCCATGCCCACATCACCCAGCACTCGGGGATGATCGCTGTCGTACCCGCGGTGGGTGGCCAGATCGAAGGCCACCGACAGCCCCTTCTGGCCGGCGGCCAGGTTGCGGCGGTAGAAGGCGTTGGACTCCTCGGCCGTGGAGAACCCGGCGTACTGGCGGATGGTCCACGGCTGGTTGACGTACATCGTGGGGTACGGCCCTCGCAGGAACGGAGCGATGCCGGGCAACGTGTCGAGGAAGTCGAGCTCGGCCACGTCGGCCGCAGTGGCGAGGGGGGCGATGTCGATGCCTTCGGGAGTGGACCACACCAGGGCATCGGGGCCCTTGCCGGTCTCGGCTTCGACGGCCTCCTGCCAGTCGGCGAGGGTGGCGTCGGGGGTGTCGCCGCCCAGATCGATCTGCGTGAAGTCGGGGATCACGATGGCTCCTCGGTAGGCAGGGTGCCGAGGGCCTGATGGGCTCGGCGGAGGCTGGCCAGCACGTCGACGCCCATATGGATGAACTCGTCGACACCCGCCTGTTCGAGTGCGGCGCGAGCCTCACCCGGTGATCCAGCCAGGTAGACGCGCCGCGCGCCTGCCGCCGACAACGCCGTTGCCGTTTCGGCCGCATGGTCGGCGTAGAGCGCATCGGAGGAACAGATGACAGCCAGCTGTGAACCCGAGTTCCCGAACGCTGCGGCGGCCGCCGCCGCATCGGGATAACTGTCGTCGGCCTGGGCCTCGATGCCGCCCACCGCGAAGAAGTTGGTGGCCCAGCTGGTGCGGGCCGTGTGCACGGCGGGTGAGCCCAGGTTGGCGCAGAAGACGGTGGGTGCAGTGGCCGCGGCGAGGTCTCGCAGCCGTTCGAACGGCCCGGCCAGGCGGCGCAGGGGCAAGGCCTCGACCCGGTCTCCCACCGATTCGGGTTCGGGTCGGCTCGCCAGATCGGCCCGGTGCAGGGGCACCTCGCCCAAGTCGGGGAACTCGCTGACACCGGTGATGGGTGTGGCCCGCGACGCAAGACCATCGAGGCGCTGGGTCCACGTCTGGTGCAGGCGGCGACCGAGCGCTCCGGACCGCAACTCGGCGACCAATCCCCCTTCGGCCTCGATCTCCTGGAAGCGGGCCCATGCCTGCTGGGCCAGCTCGTCGGTGAGTGACTCCACGTACCAGCTCCCGCCGGCGGGGTCGATCACCCGGGCCAGCCCGGACTCTTCCAACAACAAGGCTTGGGTGTTGCCGGCCAGTCGCCGCCCGAGCTCGTCGGATTGGCCGAGAGCGCTGTCGAAGGGTGCAGCGGTGACCGAGTCGGCACCCGCCACTCCGGCGGCAAAGGTGGCGATGGTGACCCGCAGCAGATTCACCCAGGGGTCACGCCGGGTGAGCATCGTTGGTGCCGAGACCACGTGCTGAACCTGGCGTTGGTCGGCGTCGGCGCCGCCGGACGCTTCGACGACCCGGGCCCACAGGCGGCGAGCGGCTCGCAGCTTGGCCATGGTGGCGAACTGATCGGCGGTGGCCGAGTAGGTGAACTCCAGCTGGGCCGCCACATCCGAGACACTGAGGCCGCGCTGGGTGAGCGCCCGCAGCACGTCGACGGCGGCGGCCAGGGAGCACGCCAACTCGTCGGCTTCGGACGCACCGGCGTCGGCATAGACGGTGGCATCAACGGCCAGGGCTCGGACGCGCGGAAACGGTCGAGCCAGATCGATGAGCGCGACCAGCTCGTCGAAGTGTTGGTCGAGCGGTGAGGCCAGCACGCCCGTTCGGGCCAACAGACCGATCGGATCGGCACGGAAGGAACCACCGATGTCGCCCGGTGCCGCGTCGCCGGCCTTCCACAGTTCGACCAGCCGACGGGCCGCATCCCCGGTGACATGGCCGGCGTCGAGGGCAACGGGGGCCAGATCGAAGAGCACCCCCTCGACCATGCGGGCCAATGAAGCCGGGTCGTCGACTCGAATCCACACCGACGTGGCCCCGGCGGCCAAGCCGGCGAGCACAGCCTCGTTTTGTTCGGCGGCATCGGCGCAGGCGATGTGTTGGCGCACGTCCCAGCCGCCCACGACTGCGCCGGCAGCCCGGGTCCCGCGCACGAACGGAGCCAGACCGGGCAGGCCCGGCGACGGTCGATCGGCCAGATCGGCCGCCGTATAGAGCGGTTCGACCGTGATCCCATCGACGGTGTGCGTGCGCAGCGAGTCGATCGAGCGGCCTCGGAGCGCATTTTCGGCGAGCTCTAGCCACTCGGCATGATCGGGTGTGGGGAATTCGGCTCCAAGAGCCAGCGGGGAGGCGGTCACGGTTCGAGAGTAATTGACGAGTCGTCAGATCACCCAGCTGTTGCCGTTCGGCCGCCCAAGCGGTACCAATCAGGTACAGGCCTTGGAGGAATTTGATGGTACGACGATGTTTTCTGCTGCCCGTTGCCGTCTTGGTGCTGGCCGCCGCGTGTTCCAGTAGCGACGACGGGTCGTCGACCACCTCATCCGTCGCCCAGTCCACCGTCTCGACCACGACTTCTGGCTCCGCCGCACCGGACTCGGCCACCACCGCGGCACCCACCACCACGGCGGCACCCACCACCAGCGCCGTCGCCACCACCAGCGAGGCACCGTCCGAGGTGCTGCACATCGTCTTGGGCAACGACGACGGTATCGGTGCGCCCGGCATCGACGCCCTGGCCCAGGGCCTGGCCGCTCTCGACAACGTGACCATCACCATCGTGGCGCCGGCCGAGGAGAAGAGCGGCAGTGGCGGCAGCGTCACCGACGGGCCCGTCGAAGCAGAGGCGGCCACCACCGCCAGCGGCATCGAAGGCACCGCCGTCGACGGATTCCCCGCCGATGCGGTCGTGTGGGCGCTGGAGAACGTCGATCCGGCCCCTCACGTGGTGGTCACCGGCTCGAACTCGGGCCAGAACTTCGGACCACTCCAGGGGCTGTCGGGCACGGTCGGGGCCGCCCGTCAGGCCGCCCAGCTCGGTGTACCCGCCGTCGCCGTCAGCCAGGGCGTGGCCGATCCCTTCGTGTTCGAGTCCAGCGTGAGCGCAGCCATCGACTGGATCGACGCCCACCGCGACGACTACCTGGCCGGCACCGTCACGCTGTTCTCGATCAACTCTCCGACGTGCCCCGATGGGCCCCAGGGTGTGGTCGAGGTTCCGTGGGGTCCGGAGTGGAACGACCGGGGCGGCGATGTGATCTGTGACTCCACCTTCGAGCCGCTCACCGACGACATCGATGCCTTCCTGAACGGTTGGACCGCCATCTCCGAGCTGGCCGTTTCCGGTTGATGCCATGACGAGGGCCGCCCCCACCGACTTCGACCCGGTGTTCGTGGTCGGCAGTCCGCGGTCGGGGACCGGCTGGACCCGTCAGATCCTGGCCCAGCACGACCGGGTGGTCAGTGGTCCCGAGTCGCATCTGTTCGGCACGGTCTACCGACCGATTCGGAGTCAGGGGCTCACACCACACGGCAAGAAGGAGGTCATCGAGAACTACGACCGTTCGTCGACCTCCAACACCGGACCGCACTGGTGGATCGAACGGGACCACCTCATCGAGATCCTCGAATCGGTCGGCGACACTCACACCGACGCGCGCGGCCAGGCCCGGACGGTGATCGATCAGGTGTTCCGGCAATCGATTCGCCATCTGGGCGGCACCCAGACGAGCTGCCTCGTCGAGAAGACACCTCACCATGTGGCCTACGCCGAGGTCATCCTCGACCTGTGGCCCGCGGCCCGGGTGGTGGAGGTGGTTCGCGACGGACGCGACGTGGTCGCGTCGATGGCGAATCGGTCCCGCACCACCGAATGGGCACCCGCCGAGCGACAACAACAGATCCAGCGATGGGTGGAGATGATCGCGGAGGGTGATCGGAGCCGAGCGCTGTCGAGCGCCCGTGGCCGGTGGCTGCGGGTCCACTACGAGGACTTGTCGCGAGACCGATGCGGTTCGGTGACCAACCTCTACGACTTCGTCGGCCTCGATCACAACACCGACCTGGTGGCCGAGGTGGCCATGGCGGTGGACTTCACCCAACTGCCGGCCAAGGCCACCGGGCCCGGACGTCACCGCTTCCGTGGCGAGGTCGGCGGCTGGAGCGCCGATTTCGATGCCGCCGACATCGAGCTGTTCGAGTGTCTGGCCGGCGACACGCTCCGCGGTCTCGGGTACACCTGATCTGGCGAGATCGTCCGAGACCGGAGAGACTCCCGGTCATGCAGATCAGCACGCTGGCCAACTACGCCGACGATCCCGTCCAGATCGCCGCCCAGGTCAAACAACTCGAGGACGCCGGCGTCGACATGGTGTGGATCGCCGAAGCCTATGGATTCGATGGTGTGAGCTTGCTCGGCTATCTGGCCGCCGCCACCGACACCATCACCCTGGCCTCGGGCATTCTCAACGTGTACAGCCGCACGCCGGCTTGTCTGGCCCAGACGGCCGCCGGCCTCGACTCGATCAGCGGCGGGCGTTTCGAGCTGGGCCTGGGAGCGTCGGGACCGCAGGTCATAGAAGGTTTCCACGGCATGCCGTACAAGCTGCCGCTCACTCGTATGAAGGAGGTCATCGAGATCTGTCGTATGACCTGGCGCCGTGACCGGCTGGTGTACGACGGCAAGGCCTTCACCCTGCCACTGCCTCCCGAAGAAGGCACCGGCCTGGGCAAGCCGCTCAAGATGATCAATCACCCCAAACGAGCCGACATCCCGGTGCACATCGCTTCGCTCGGCGACAAGAGCGTCGAGGCCACGGCCGAGCTGGCCCATGGTTGGTTGCCGTTCATGTTCATGCCCGAGCGGGCCGACCGGGTCTGGGGTGACGCCCTCGCGGCCGGCCTGGCCAAACGGTCACCCGATCTGGGTGAGTTCCAGATCGCCGCCGGCGGCATGTTGGCCATCGGCGACGACGCGGCCAAGTACCGCGAGTACGGGCGGCCCATGAGTGCGCTGTACATCGGCGGAATGGGCGCCAAGGGCAAGAACTTCTACAACGAATTGGCGTGCCGGTACGGGTTCGAGGAAGCGGCCGCGGAGATCCAGGACCTGTACCTCGACGGCCACAAGGACGAAGCGGCCGCCAAGGTTCCCGACGAGATGCTCGAGGGCGGCTCGATGTGCGGCGACCCCGGCTACATCGCCGACCGAGTGGCGGCCTTCAAGGAGGCCGGGGTGACCAATCTCATGGTCACTCCCGTCGGTGGCGACCCGGCGGAGTTGCTGGGCCAGCTACGCGAGATCGTCGACGCCGTCTGATCGACCGCAACCACGCCGCCGGCCGAGCTCTCGGCCGGCGGGTCAGTCGACGAACTCGATGTCGGTCTCGGTGGGCGCCAGTCGGGCCTGGGTCAGCGTGATGACCACCTTGTCGAGTTCCCCGGTGAACGGGAACGGACTGCCGTCGTAGGCCGGATCGACCTGGGTGCCGGTGTCACAGCCGATGTCGAACGTCTCGGCCAGCGAGTAAGTGCTGATGTGCATGAACGGCATGTCGACCTCGTCGACCTTCTCACCGTTCACGAAGAGCTCACCGAGTCCGGCGTACTCACCGGTCTTGATGAAGTTGAACTTCAACTCGGTGGGTCCGTTCGGCAACGGCGGCGAGGTGAGCTTGTAGTGCACGCCGTCGAGGTAGTTGTAGTCGAACACCAGGCAGCCATCCATGACGTACATCGCGTACCCGCCGGTCATCCCGCCACAGGCGACGATGACCCCCTCCTCGTCGCCCCGCAGATCGACCGTGGTGATGATGTTGTGGCTACGGTTCTTCACCGGCGCCGACGCCTTCTCCGCGATTCGCACTGCGCCGGGCGAGTAGTACACGAACTCCCGACGATCACCGAAGAGCCGGTCCTGCTGCTTGCCGATCCTCGTCACCATGTCGTCGTACAGCGGATAGACGTTGTACTTCCACGCTTCTTCGTCGAACATCTCGACGAGCTCGGCCAGCTTCTCGGGGTGATCGGCGGCGATGTTGGTGCTCTCCGAGAAGTCCTCGGCGACGTGATAAAGCTCCCACTCGTCCTCGTCGAAGGGCAACATCTTGTTGAGATGCCACGGCATGCGATTGGCATGCAGGGTCACCGCCTTCCAACCCTCGGACCAGATGGCCCGATTGCCGAACATCTCGTAGTACTGGCGGTCCTTGGCGTTGGCCGCTTCGGCATTGTTGAACGAATAGAGCATCGACGTGCCATCGAGCGGCTTCTGCTCGACGCCGTGGAACTCCTCAGGCCACTCGACCCGGGCGGCCTCGAGGATCGTGGGCACCACATCGGACACGTGGGCGTACTGATTGCGAATCTCCCCGCGGGCTTCGATCCCGTTGGGCCAGTGCACCACCATGGCGTCGTGTTGGCCGCCGCGATGCTCACTCTGCTTGAAGTAGCGGAACGGCGTGTTGCCGGCCATGGCCCATCCGGCGTGGTAGTGGGGGTACGTGTCGGTCTCGCCCCAGCGGTCGAGATAACCCATGCTCGCGTCGAACGGGGTCTGCAGACCGTTGAGCACATACGTCTCGTTGAATGTGCCGTTGAGACCCCCTTCACCGCTCGCTCCGTTGTCGGAGGTGACGAAGATCAGCGTGTTGTCGAGTTCGCCGACCCGCTCCAGGGCATCGACCACCCGTCCGATCTGATGATCGACGTGCTCGAGTTGGGCGGCGAACACCTCCATCTGGCGGGCGTACAGCGTTCGCTCGTCGTCGGTGAGCGAGTCCCAGGCGGGAATCTCGGGGATGCGGTCGGTGAGCTGGGTGTTCTCGGGCACGATGCCCAGCTCGATCTGGTTGGCCAGGATCTGCTCGCGGGCGACATCCCAGCCCATGTCGAACTTGCCTCGATAGCGGTCGATGAAGTCCGGCGGGGCGTGGTGAGGCGAATGCATCGAACCCGACGCCCACAACATCATGAAGGGATCTTCGGGTTTGAGCGATTTGTGGCCGGTGATCCACTGGATGGCGCGATCGGCCAGATCCTGGTCGAGGTGATCGGATATGCGGTGGGGCTCGGGCTGGTGGTCGTCCCACATCACCGGCACGAACTGGTGCACGTCGGCGGCCATGAAGCAGTACGAGTGATGGAAACCCTCGCCGCTGGGCCAACGGTCGAACGGGCCGACCTGGGACACCTCGTACAGGGGGGTGTGGTCGTACTTGCCGAGGGCGTAGTTCACGTAGCCGGCCTCGCCCAGGTAGTTGGCCACGGTCTTGCAGGAGGGCGGCACCATGGCGTTGTAGCCGGGGAATCCCATGGCGGTGAGCGAATGGCTGCCCAACCCGATCGTGTGCGGGTTGCGGCCGGTCATCAACGAGCCGCGGGTGGGCGAACACAGTGCGGTCGTGTGGAATTCGTTGTAGCGCAGTCCGTTGTCGGCCAATCGGTCGATGTTGGGTGTTTCGATCAACCCACCGAAGCGTTGGCTCAGCTGGGCGAAACCCACGTCGTCGAGCAGGAAGACGATCACGTTGGGGGCGTCGGGGTGAGGGCGGACGGGCTCGGGCCACCACTCCTCGGACTCGGCGTAGCCCCGTTCGATCTTGCCGCCGAACTCCTCCTGGATCGCCATCTCTCTCGCTCCTTTCGTTTGGCTCGAGCATGTCGCCGAGCCCAGTCGGGGAGCTTTGCCGAATTTCCTCGAAGGCGCCTCACCCACGCGGGGTGATGGTCGGGACCCCGCCGCGGTACCAGCCTGGCCGGCAGCCGCTTTTCGGTGACCGGTTGATGCGCCTAGCGTTCAGGAAATGAGGTGGCCGTACTTCCGCGTCGAGGTCGAGGGTGAGTCGATGATCCCCACGTACCTCCCGGGTGACCGCCTCCTCGTGCGCCGACACGGCCGGCGCCTCCGGGGCGGCGACGTCGTGGTATTCGCCCACCCGAGCGACGATGAACGGCTCGTGGTGAATCGGGTGGTCGATGTGAAGCGTCCGGACCAACCGGTGGTGGCCGGCGACAACCCGGCACGGGGCACCGGCAGCCGCGACGATATGGCGCTAGATCGCCGGCTGGTACTCGGTCGGGTGGTAGCCCGACTGTCGGCGGTCGATCGGCCCAGCCGGCGCAGCTACAGCTGACGGCAGTGTGACATCGAGCACCCCACCGCGGTAGGTTTCGCCACCGCAATCTGTTGTCTCCGGGGGGTTTGACATGAACCGCACGTGGTTCGCCTGTGTCCTGCTGATCTTCGCCATTGCCGCCGCAGCCTGTGGCAGCCGCAGCGACGACGGTGAAACCGGGGCCAACACGTCGCCCACGGCCGCTCCCTCTACCGAAGGAAGCGACGACGGAGCGGACGCCTTGGACGGAGGAGACGACGACACCGCCGCGGACGCCACCGACGACACCACCACTGGTGGCTCCACCACCACCGCGGCAGCCAGCGGCGTCGACTGCTCGGTACCGCTCGAGGCCACCGAGATCGGCGTCACCGCCGACACCATCAAGGTCATCGTCATGGCCGACTCCGACTCGCCGCTGGCCCCCGGGCTGTTCCAGGGCGCAGCCGACGGCGCCATCGCCTGGGGTGAGAAGGTCAATGCCGACGGAGGACTGGCCTGTCGGCAGGTCGAGGTCGAGTTCTGGGACTCCAAACTCAATGCCACCGAGACGGTCAACGGTTTCCTGCGGGCGTGTGAGTCGGCGCTGGCCCTGGTGGGCACCACCGTGCTGTTCGGCAACGACACATCAGACCTCAACAGCTGCGCGGACCAAGCCGGGAACCCCACCGGCGTTCCGGATCTGGCCTACATCACCACCGAACCACCCCACCAGTGCTCGACCACCAGCTTCCACCTGAGCCGACCAGGAGCCGAGTGCCCATACGAGAGCGGCGAACGGGACCACATCATCGCAGGCGGGGCCGTGGAATGGGTGCTCGCAGAAGCCGGCGGGTCGCTCAACGGAGCGTTCCTGGTACCCAACGACCTGCCCTCCACCATCGGGGCCTCCGTACCCCAGATCGAGGGCCACGAGACCCTCGGTGTGGTGTACGACAACTCCTTCGGCATCTCCGGCCGAGCCACCCAGAGCGAGTTCAGCCAGTACATGGCGCCGCTGCGCGACAGCAACGCCAACTACGTCTACAACGGCAGCAACGCCGAGACGATGGTGAAGTTCCGCCAGGAGGCCGCCGATCAGGGCCTCGATGTCGACAACATCACCTGGCTTTGCACGCTGTCGTGTTACACACCCGGGTTCCTGGCCGAGGGCGGCGACGCTGTCGAAGGCACGTACGTCTGGACGTTCTTCCTGCCGTTCGACGAAACGGAGACCAACGACGAGCTGGCCACCTTCATGGGAGCCATCGGCACCGACTTCCCCGAGGCCTGGGCGGCCGGCGCCTGGGGCGACGGGGTGTTGTTCGAGCAAGTGGTCAACAGCATCGTCGAGCGCGAGGGACCCAACGCCTTGACCCGACAGGCCATCCTCGACGAGCTGGGCACCGTCATGGACTTCGACGTCAACGGCTGGTGGGGTAGCGCCAACTTCGACACCAC
>JBPCTQ010000264.1:0-13895 GCA_051011595.1 Acidimicrobiales bacterium | reverse complement strand
TTCGGAGAGGGGATGGGACGCGTTCGACGCTGACCTGAGGGGTGGCCAAGGGTACGGACTGTGCCGGTCCGCGGTCGAATGACGAGTCAGGCGGCCTGGTACCCGAAACGGGTGCGGCAGTCGGGCGTCGCACCCAATTCTCATCCGCCAAATGCGGGTGTCGCACCGACCGCGGTCCGAGCAGGCCAGCTGAGCGCCGACACCAAGCCGATGGTGGACGTCGCCCTCAGTGCATAAAGTCGGGCCCGGGGCACAACCAAGGGGACGACGATGACACGACGGAACATCGTGGTGACGGTGGTGAAGCTCGCCGATTGTGAGCCGTGTGCCATGGCGGTCGAGCTGGCCGACGACCTGGTGCACCAGAACACCCCACTCGGCATCGAGCAGGTGGTGATCGATGTCGATGCCGACCCTCGGGCGGTACGGGAGGTGCGGGCCACCAGTCATCCCACCGTGCTGCTCACCATCGACGGAGTGGAGCGGGCCAGCCTCACCGGCACCATCAGCAAGCGCCGATTGCTGCAGAAATTCCTGCCGGTCCTCTACGCGGAGGAGGCCCAGGCCCTGGCCCAGCTGCGTCGCCAGCTGGGGTCGCCCAGCGAGCACTTCCACCGGCGCCCGGTCCGCGATCGAGTCCGCCAGGCCGAGAAGGTGAGGTTGCTCCAGTCGGTGCCCCTGTTCGCCGGGTTGAAACGACGCGACCTGGCCCAACTGGCCCGACTGGTCGACGAGATCCACCGCCACTCGGGAGCCGAGGTCACCGTGCAGGGCGAGCCGGGCGACGAGTTCTTCGTGGTCGTCGAAGGAGGAGTCGATGTCTTTCGCGACCAGAAGCGAGTGAACCGGCTGGTACCCGGCGACTGGTTCGGTGAGATGTCGTTGCTGGCCGATCAGCCCCGTTCGGCGACGGTGCGCACCACCGCCGAGACCACGCTGCTCACCATCCACCGCACCGACTTCGATCGTTTGTTGTCGTCGAATCCGCCGGTGATGCGAGCGCTGCTCACCACCCTGGCCGACCGGATGGTCTGAGCCGGCCGGGCCCGCGCAACCACGACCCCGTCGGTGCCTTCCGGCGGTTCCCGGGGATCAGGCCAGCTCGGCGGCCGGTTTGTTGATCGGCATCGACAACGTGGTGGGGTCGACCGAGAAACCGATCACCGCTCGGTATCCCTGGGTGACCTCTCGGTGCACCACACGGGCCGGGGCCTCGATCATGTCGCCGTGATGCAGGTCGCAGCTGCGGCCATCGTCGTAGTCGATGTGCAGGTTGCCATCGACCACGTAGACCCGGCTGTCGAAGTCGTGCCAGTGCATGGCGCTGGTCTCGGCGCCGAAGTCCAACGCCACTGCCGTCATACCCAGCTCGTCGAGCTGGGCCACGGCCTCTTCCTCGGTGTCGAAGTGGGCCAGATGGATGTCGAAGGTCATGGCTCGACTCCCCTGTGTCGCGTGGTGCCGATGGTAGGCCAGCGGCGGCGGGTGTGCGTCCGCTCAGCCCGGCGCCACGCGGGCGTCGATGAAACGGCGGACCGCCGCCCACGCCTGATCGGCCTCGGGCACACCGCCCATACCCTGAAACCCCTGGGCCACGGCCGGGATCACCTCGACCTCGACGGCGACTCCATCCCGGATTGCATGGCGGGCCAGTACCTCGGCGCCGGGGAGGCAGGGATCGACCTCGCCGGTCTGCAGCAGCATCGGCGCCAACCCGACGAGCGAGGCGTTCACCACCGATGCCCGGGGGTCCGCCGAATCGCCGTCGGGGCCCACGTAGTCGTGGCCCCGAAGGCGCAACCAGTCGGGGTCGACGAAGGGGTCGGGCCAAGGTGACTCGACACCAGTGGCTTCGAGGTCGTACCAGCCTCCCAGACCCGCAAAGGCAGCCGGCTGGGGGCGGCCCCGATCTCGTTGGGTGAGCATCGTGCCCACGGCGAGACCGCCGCCGCAGCTGTCGCCCATGAAGACGATCCGGTCGGCCGCCGTGCCTGTGTCGAGCACGGCATCGTGGGCGGCGGCCAGGTCGTCGAGTTGACCCGGGAAGGTGGTGGCGGGGGCCAGGCGATAGTCGACGATGAGCACGGCCAGCCCGCAGTTGCGGGCGACATGAGCGCCCCAGAAGGTGTACGACTCCGCGGGCGAGGTGACGAAGCCGCCCCCGTGGGCGAACACCACCACCCGGTCGTCGTGGCCGTCGGCCGGGCGGACCCACACTCCGTGATCGTCGGGTTCGATGGCCACCCCCGGTCCCGGGTCCTGCCCGTGCACCATGGCGAACTTGGCTTCGACCTGAGCGAGCGAGTCCTTCGGGTCGGACCAGTTGTCGGGGATCAGCTCGAGGATGGATTCGTACTGGTCGCTGCCCCGGGCTCTCATCGGTTCAGGGGAGAATGGTGAGACGACCGGTGCCGTCGACCGTGCGGCCGATGACGGCGGCGGTGTGATCGGTGTCGGCCAACTCGGCCAGGACGGAATCGGACCGGGACGGATCGACCCCGAACACCAGGCCGCCCGATGTCTGGGCATCGGCCAGCAACAGGCGGGTCAATTCGTCGTGGTCGCCGGCCTCGATCTGGTCGCTGACCCATCCCAGGTTCCGTCGGGTACCGCCGGGAATGAGGCCGGCCTCGGCCAGATCGAGCGCACCGGGGAGAAAGGGAACGGCCTCGAACGCGATGGTGGCGTCGACGTGTGACTCGGTGGCCATTCGGCCCAGGTGGCCGAGCAGGCCGAAACCGGTGACGTCGGTACAGCCGGTGGCGCCGGCCGCCACGGCGACTCGGGAGGCGACGTCGTTGAGGCGGGTCATCGAAGCGATTGCTCCGTCGGTGACGTCGGCGGCTGCCTCGTCGGCCTTGATGGCGGTGGTGATGATGCCCACACCGAGGGGTTTGGTGAGGACGAGATCCTGGTCCGGAAGGAGGCCGGCGTTGGTGAGCATGCGATCGGGGTCGACCTCGCCCGTCACCGACATGCCGTACTTGGGTTCGGGGTCGTCGATGGTGTGACCACCCACCACGGCACAACCGGCGGCCTCGGCAATCTCGCGACCGCCCTCGAGCACCTCGGCCAGTAGTTCCGAGCCGAGGGCATCGCTGTTCCAACCCACCAGGTTGAGCGCGAACAGCGGCGTCCCGCCCATGGCGTACACGTCGGAGATGCTGTTGGCCGCCGCCACCCTGCCCCACGTGCGAGCGTCGTCGACGACCGGAGTGATGAAGTCGGCCGTCGACACCAGGGCGCGCCCGTCGGCGATGCGCCAAACGGCGGCATCATCTCCAGTGGCCGTTCCCACCAGCAGATCCGGGTGGTTGTCGTGTTCCAGATGGCGCACCACGTGCGCCAGCTCGCCCGGAGCGAGCTTGCATCCTCAACCAGCGCCGTGACTGAACTGCGTCAGGCGGTGTGCATGCTCGTCTCCCATCGGGACCCCCCTTCGGCTCGTGACCGTCGGCAATCTAGTGCCGCCGTACGCAGTACAACCGCGCGGAGGCGCCGGACCTTCCCTCCCAGGCGGATCCGGCGCCCGCGGTTCTCGCTCTCAGCGGGTGCGGCGGTGCAAGACGGCGGTGGTTGCCGCGGTGGCCACGATCGTGAGGCCGACCATCATCAACCAGCCCTGCACCGGTGATCCGGTGAACGAGGCGGTGTAGCCCGATGTCGCAGGGTCGCTGCTGGTGGCGGCGTCGAGGTGCAGGATGCGGCCCATCGACTCGAATCCCCATCGGGTTCCGAGGATCACACTGAAGGCCCGGCTGAACGGTGCCATGGCGGCGGTGGGCACCACGCCGCCGGCCAGCAGCACCTGCGGGAAACAGATGAGGGGCAAGGCCAGTGTGGCCTGGGCCGGGTTGTGCACCGCCGCCGATGCCAGCAGTCCCATGGACAACGCCACCGTCGACGCCAACACCAGGCTCAACAGGAGCGCCAGACCCTCGGCCGGCGTGGTGGCCGGCAGGCGGTCGAGACCCTGCAACACCACCAGCATCACTGCGTTCACGAACACCAGCAGCGGGAGCAGCACCGTGATCTTGGAGGCGACGTACGCACCCACCCGCAGGCCGCCGAATCGCTCCCGTTGGAAAATGGCGAACTCGCCGACCACCTGGAGTAGCCCGTAGGTGACCCCGAAGAAGAACGCCGAGAAGGCAACCCAGAACAGCACCTGAACGGCCGGCATGGCGCTGGGCTGATCTGGCGTGAAGCCGCCCGATCCGAACAACTCGGCCTTCATACCCACCACCAGCACCGGTGACCCCAGCAGGATGGCGAGCGTGAGGCGGCTCCGACGGAGCAGATCCAGGTTGCGGCGGGTCAGCGCCGACCACTGACGCATCGCCCCGACCGGCTGGGGGCGCCGATCGTCTCGAGGCTGGCGTGGCCAGGCCACAGCCGGTCCGTCGGCGGGCTCTGAGCGCAGGCGGGCTTGCCGGAACCGGTGGGCCCAGCAGCGGGGGTCGGGTTCGGATGCCAGTGCCTCGTAGATCTGGGTCAGGTCCTCGACGCCGAAGTGGTCGATGGCTTCGGCCGGGGTTCCGACGAAGGCGAGGTGGCCGTCACGGGCGAGGAAGACCACACGGTCGACGCGGGCCAGGTCGGCCGGCGCGTGAGTGGTGAGGACCACTGTGGTGCCGCGCTCGGCCAGGGTGCGCAGTTGCGTCATGACGTCGGCCCCCGTGGCCGGGTCGAGTCCCGATGTTGGTTCGTCCAGGAAGAAGAGGTGGGGATCGGTCAACAACTCGACGGCGATGCTGGCCCGCTTTCGTTGCCCGCCCGACAACGACCCGACCGCCAGCTCGGCGCGGTCGGCCAGATCCAGTTGGTCCATCACGCGGGTGACGGCGGCCTGCGCGTCCGAGCGATCGGTTGTGGCCGGAAGCCGCAGCGCGGCGGCGTGCTCGAGAGTCCGGCGCAGGCTTAGCTCGTGGTGGATGATGTCGTCCTGGGGCACGTAGCCGAACCGCCGCTCGTCGGGCGCCGTTTCCTGACCGTCGACCAGGATCCAGCCGCTGTCGGCGGGTCGGACCCCGACCATGGCTTCCAGCAGGGTGGTCTTGCCGGCCCCGCTGCCCCCGGCGATGGCGACGACCTCGCCGGGCTCGACGGCGAAGCTCACTCGATGGAGGGTCTGTCGGTCGCCCGAGTGCTGGCTGATCTCGATCACGTCGAGCCGCGGTGCTGGGTGGGTGACCGTCGAATCCGAGCTGGGCGCAATGGTCTGCTGCGGTCGGGTGGCGGTAGAGGCTGACGTGGTCATGTCGGTTCCTTCGGAGTTGGTGTGTCCCCACTGTCTGCTGTTGGCGCCCACACGTCTTGGAGGAGCGATGGAGATGCTGCATTTGCTCTCCAGGGCTTCTCCAGAACACCGGCCAGAGCGCGGATTGGCGGGCCTCAGGGCCAAGCCGCCGATGGGGCGGCAGTAGCCTCGGCTCCATGTATCTCGACGAGTGGGCGCCACCCGAGCGGCTGGCCGGATGGGTCTTCGACGCCACCGAATCCCTCCTCGACACCGTTTCCGATCTCGACGACGACGATTCGCGTTGGATGGCGCCCTACGCCACCATCATCAACCCGGCCATCTGGGAGATTGCCCACGCCGCCTGGTTCGCCGAATGGTTCGTGCTGCGCCGGCTCCACGGCGCGGCGCCGCTGATGGCCGACGTCGACGCCCGGTACGACTCGGCCGCCGTCCCCCACATCACCCGTTGGCAACTCGCATACCCCGATCCCGAGACCACGCGGACCTACGTGCGCGACGTGGGCGCGGCCCTGGCCGATCGGGTGAAGAACGATCAGGGCCTCGACTCCACCGCCTACTACGCGCTGTACGCGGTGATGCACCACGACGCCCACACCGAGGCGCTCACCTACACCCGCCAGACGCTCGGTTGGTCGTCCCCCCCCGAACTGGTGCGGGAAGAGCACGCCGCCGTGCCGGTGTCGACGGGCGACCTCGGGGTGGATGGAGGTCGCCTCTTGCTGGGCGCCAGTCGCCGACAGCCCTTCGTGATGGACAACGAGCGGTGGGCCCATCCCGTCGACGTGGCGCCATTCTCGATGGCCACCACGACCGTGACCATGAGCCAGTTCGCCGACTTCGTCGCCGACGGCGGGTACCAGCGAGCCGACCTGTGGTCATCGCAGGGGTGGGCCTGGCGACAGCAGGTCGAGGCCGCCATGCCGGTGTACTGGCGTGCCGGCGATGACGGGTTCGAGCACCGATGTTTCGATCGATGGCGGCCGGTGGCCGACGACGCCGACTTGGCCATGGTGCACGTGAACTGGTGGGAGGCCGATGCCTGGTGCCGATGGGCCGGGCGTCGTCTGCCCCGCGAGGCCGAATGGGAGCTGGCGGCCACCACCGGGGCCGACGGCGTGAAGCAGTGGTGGTATCCGTGGGGTGAACGAGACCCGGTGGTGACCGACGCGGCCCTCGACGGCACATCCGGGGGAGTGCTCCCGGTGGGTTCGAAACCAGACGGCGACGGGCCATGGGGCCACCGTCAGCTCATCGGCAACGTGTGGGAGTGGACGGCCACCACGTTCGAGCCCTACCCGCACTTCGAACCCGACGCCTATCGCGACAACTCCGAACCCTGGTTCCACACCCGCAAGGTGCTGCGTGGCGGATCGTGGGCCACCCGTTCCCGCTATGTGCGGTCGACGTTCCGCAACTACTTCGAACCCGACCGCCGTGACGTCTTCGCCGGCTTTCGGACCTGCGCCCTCGCCTGACCGTGCACGTTGTCATCGTCACACCAGTTCGCCCGGGCGCGTCGTCGGGCAACGACGTCACCGCGTCTCGTTGGCAGCGTCGCCTCGCGGAGTTGGGTCATGAGGTCGAGGTGGTGAAGCTGACCGCAGCCGATGGTGAGGGGTTCAGAACCGATGGTCCCGACGTGGCGCCGACCGCCGACCTGCTGGTCGTGCTCCATGCTCGCCGCTGTGCGGCGGCGGTGGCGGCCAGTCGGACGGCTCATCCCCGACGGCCGGTGGTGGTGGGCCTGGCCGGCACCGATCTCTACCGCGACCTGCCCGACGACCTCGACGCCTTCGCCGCAGTGCAGGCAGCCGACCGGCTGGTGGTGCTGCAATCGTTGGCCATCGAGCGACTGCGTGACCTCGACCCGACCCTGGCGGCCAAATCCCACGTGGTGCACCAGTCGGTGGAGGCTCCTGTGCCGGCTCGCAACGTGCACCCTGGGTCGTTCGATGTTGTGGTGCTGGCCCACCTGCGCGAGGTGAAGGATCCCCTCATGGCGGCCCGGGCCGCGAGGCGACTGCCCACCGACTCGCAGGTGCAGGTACGTCATGCCGGGGGCGCACACGACGACGCGTGGGCGGTCGCCGCTCGCGCCGAGCAGGCCGACAACCCGCGCTACCACTGGTTGGGAGAGCTCGACCGGGACGCGGCCAGGGAACTGTTGGCCTCGGCTTCGGTGCTGGCCTGCACATCCCGACTGGAGGGTGGGGCCAACGTTGTCTCCGAGGCCATCGCCACAGGAGTGCCGGTGGTGGGTACCGCCATCGACGGCAACCGTGGGCTGCTCGGGTCGGACTACCCCGGCCTGGTGGCGCCGGCCGACGATGAGGCCCTGGCCGTGCTGCTGCGGCGGCTGGAGACCGACCCGGCGGCGTTGGCCGAACTCCAGCGCCTGGTCGACCAACGCCGACCCTTGACCGATCCGGCTCACGAGCGCGCGCAGTGGGAGGGTGTGTTGACCGGGCTCGGCCGCTGAGTCACCGGTCTCGGCCGTGGGTGCGTCAGCCGGCTCGGGCCAACAGCACCAGCTCATCGAAGGCGTCGACGGTGGCGGCCATGAGGTCCCACAGGTCGGGCATGTGCTCGTGGCAGGCCACCACACCGATCGTGAAGTCGTCGCAGTAGCTCCATCCGGTGAAGTTGAGTCCCAGGTCGTGGACCAGCGGGCCCATGCTGATGACGTCGGTCACGCGGGCTCCGTTGGCGTACAGCGGCACCCGGGGACCGGGCACGTTGGACGCGATCAACGAGAACGTGGCCTTGTCGCCGAGCGCCACCGCGGCGGCCGGCAACCAGTTGGTGAGCAGGCTCCACAGCGGCCAGGTCTGCATGGCTTCGCGCTGCAAGGCCACGCCGCGCTGCTCTCGCGCCGTCCGCACCTCGGTGGTGCTCTCGGTGATGGCCTGCAGCCGTTTGATCGGATCGTCGATGTCGGTGGCCAGCTCGATCATCCACGACGTCATCTTGTTCCCCCAGGTGCGTACCTGGTCGGGGGTGCGGGTGGAGACGGGAATGGTGACCGTGAGGCTCACGTCCGGTAGCTCGCCGTGTTGTTGGAGGTACCGTCGACACCCTCCGGCCACGGCCGCCAGGAACACGTTGTTGAGGGTGGTGTGGTACGTGTCCTTCACCATCTTCATGTCGGTGAGCGAGATGGAGTCGTACGCGAACCATCGTTGCGGGGTGAGAGGTGCGTTCCATCGCTGTTTGGGCACCACGAACGACTTGGCCAGGTGCTGGCGTCCCCGCACCTTCTGGCCGACCATGGCCCACCACCAGCGAGCCATCGACAGCACCAGGAGCGGCAGGCCGATGATGGTGCGCACCATCTGAGCCAGTGCGTCACCCACCAACCAGGCCCGCGCCGGTCGGGGTTCGTGGGGCAGATCCTCGACGGCGCCCATCTCCGGAATCGGGTCCGGGTTCTCCGACAACATGTCGAGCAACAGCCGCGCGCTCGACATACCGTCGGCCAGCGAGTGGTGGACCTTCATCACGAAGGCCACCCGACCGCCCTCGAGTCCGTCGACCATCCATGCCTGCCACAGCGGACGGTCGCGTTCGAGGCCGACGCTGGCGATGGTGGAGATCACCTCGGCCAGTTCGCGCGGCCCGCCCTCGCCGGGAGCCCGCGCCCGGCGTACGTGGTAGTCGATGTCGAGATCGGGATCATCGATCCACCATGGGTGCCCCAGGCGGAAGGGGATCGGGACGAGCTGCCAGCGGAACGGTTCGGTGAACGGGATGAGTCGGCTGATGCCGTCGCGGAACTGGTCGTAGGTGAGCTCGTCGTGTGACCCCTCGGGGTCGACCACGACCACCTTGATGGTGTGTTGATGTTGAACCCGCGTCTCCTGGAAGATGAACTGGCTGTCCTCCCCGGTGAGCCGACGCATGACGGTTCAGCCGGTGCCCTCGGGGGTGGGGCCGGTGTCGAAGCCCAGAGGGTCCTCCACCACCGTCGGTGAGCCAAGACCGCCTGCCTCCATCAGTTCGCCGAGCGCCGCGGTGAAGCCGTCGGCGATGGATGCGGCGTCGGGAACGAGGTCGGGGTCGACGTGCAGCCCGAAGTCGAGTCGGTCCATGTAACTGAAGAGGGTGATGTTGAGCCCCATACCCTCGACGATGACGCTGGTGCTGAAGATGCCGGTGACACGGGCGCCGCAGCTGTAGAGCGGAAACGGCGGGCCGGGTACGTTCGACACCAGCGTGTTCATCACCGTGGGCATGGCGGCCATCAGCCCGAGCCCGGCCAGGGCTCTGATCGACGTGTTGAGCACGGCCGGTGGTGCGGTCTCACCCATCGACGGGATCTCGGTGGCGCGGATGGCGGCCGTCATCTCCTTGGCCCCCTGGCTGCTCTGGTAGATGGCCTGCAGCCGCTCGGCCGGATCGTCGATGTCGGTGGCCAGCGACACGATCATGTTGGCGATCTGGTTGCCGGCCGAGTCGTCGCCCTCGTTTCGAGTCGACACCGGGACTCCGGTGAGCAGCGGCTTCTCGGGTAGCTCGTTGCGTTCGATCAGGTAGCGGCGAATGGCTCCGGCGCAGATGGCCAGCACCACATCGTTGAGTTTGACCTCGAAGTGGGTCTTCACGGCCTTGACGTCGTCGAGGGCCACCGAACAAAACGCCAGACGGCGCCGGGGTCCGACCGACCCGTTGAACACGGTGGTGGGTACGTCGAGCGGCATGACCCCCTTGCCGTCGCGCGCCATGGTGACCATGGTGGCCCCTCGTTGGGCCCCTTTGACCATGTACCGGGCGGCCCGCAGGGGAGTGGCCAGGACCGGACCGGTGGCCCGAGCCAGCAACTCGGTGTCGGACGGAGTGGGGCCGGCACGGTCGACCTCGTCGTCGGACGGGATCTCCGGCATCGGGGCATCGGCTTCGAAGTCGAGCAGCAACGACGCCAGGCTCGATCCGGCCACCCCATCGAGCAGGCAGTGGTGGTACTTCATCACCACGGCTACTCGATCGTTGGGGAGCCCCTCGATGAACCACAGCTCCCACAGCGGTCGGCTGCGATCGAGCTGGCGACTCAGGATCTTCCCGGTGAGCTCGGCCAGCTCGTCGAGACCGCCGGGAGAAGGAAGAGCCACGTGGTGCAGGTGTTGGTCGACGTCGAAGTCGTCATCGTCGACCCAGACCGGCCGGTCGAGGCCCAGGGGCACCATTTTGAGTTTCCAACGGAACTTGGGCGCCAACGGTAGGCGAGTGAGTAGCGCCTCGCGCATGGTCAAGAAGTCGAAGTCGGGGGCTTCCCCGCGGTCGAGAATGGTGAGACCACCGACATGTTGATGCCAGTTCGGTTGCTCCATCGACAGGAACAACGCGTCGGTTCCGCTGAGACGCTCCATCGGCCGGACCCTACCGGGGCCGCCTGGATCTCGCCGGTCGACCGCCGCTCACCCGACGGCCACCTCCTTGGCCCAGGCGTAGTCGGCCTTGCCGTTGGGGTTGCGCTGGATCTCATCGACTACCACCAGCTCACGCGGAATCTTGTAGCCGGCCAACTCGCTCCGGCAGTGGGTCTGGAGGTCGGACAGGTGCAGCTCGGTTCCCGACCGCACCGACACCACCGCCACCACTCGCTGGCCCCACTTGTCGTCGTCGATCCCGACCACCACGGCGTCGTACACCCCAGGGTGTGCCTTCAAGCACGACTCGACCTCTTCGGGGAAGACCTTCTCACCGCCGGTGTTGATGCTCACCGACCCTCGACCCAGCAACGTGATGGTGCCGTCGGCCTCGGGTGTGGCCAGGTCACCGGGCAGCACCCAACGAACGCCGTCGAGCTCGACGAAGGTGGCCGCAGACTTCTCCGAATCCTTGTAGTACCCCAGGGGAACATGGCCCTGGCGGGCCAAGAGGCCGATTACCCCTGATCCTGCTTCGACGGGAGCCATGTTGTCGTCGAGCACGGTGGTGTCGGCACTCATGGCGAATGAGGGGCCGCCGCCCGCGCTCGCGCCCATGGTGGTCTGAGAGCCGGCGACCCCGGTTTCGGATGATCCGTAGCCGTCGACCACGACGATGTCGGGCAGTTGGTCCCGCAGGGCGTCTTTGACCGAGGCCGACAACATGGCGCCGCCGGAGGCCACCACGAACATGGAGCTGAGGTCGTGACCACCGTCGGCCGCTTCGATGGCGTCGGTGAGCGGTCGGGCCATGGCATCACCGACCAGGATGAGGATCATCACCCCTTCGGCGGCCACGGTGGCCAGAGCCTCGTCGGGGTCGAACCGCCCGGGCGACAACAGCACGACCGTGCCCCCACCGAGCAGGGCCTGCAGCGCCCCCCAGTGGGCGCTGACATGCATCAGCGGAGGAGTGATCAACTGGATGCCGCCGACCTCGGGGATCCGCCCGGTCAGTTGGTCGGGCGCCGTGATCGGACCCTCGAACTGGGTCGGGTCGCCGCCGCCCAAGGCCGCGAAGAAGATGTCGTCGTGGCGCCACATCACCCCTTTGGGCATACCCGTGGTACCGCCGGTGTAGGCGATGTAGAGGTCGGCGCCGGAACGGTCCGGGACCGCGGGGCTTGTCGTTGCCGCGGCGGCCAGTGCCTCTTCGTAGTCGATGGAGCCGTCGATCGGCGCCGCTCCCGAGTCGTCGGCCACCGCCACGAAGTGACGAAGACGGGGGCATTGGCCACGTACCGCGTCGACGCGTGGTCCGTACTGGGCGTCGTAGATCACGGCGACCGAGTCCGAGTTCTCGAACAGGTAGGCGAGCTCGCGTTCGACATAGCGGTAGTTGATGTTGATGGGGACGGCCCGCAGCTTGAAGGCGGCCAACATGGCTTCGAGGTAGGGAGTGCCGTTCTGCATGAACAGCGAGATGTGGTCGCCCGCGCCCACTCCGGCGGCGGCGAGGTGGTTGGCCAGTCGGGTTGCTCGTTCGTCGAGTTGGCCGTAGCTGAGCCGTCGCGCCGGTGTGACGATGGCTGTGCGTTCCGAAGCCACCGCGGCAACTTGTTCGAAGAGATCGGCCAGGTTGTAGGTCAGTCCCATGAAGGGTCAGCTTGCCCGTCGAGCGCGGCTGTGGCCAGTGCAGCGTCAGCGCAGTGAGCGGCGGATGGCGGCCGACACCAGGTCGACGGTGACGGTGACCACCATCAGGGTGAGGATCGATGCGGTCAGGCCCCGGTAGTCGAACGCCGCGGTCTGCTCGGCGATGCGCCGTCCCAGTCCGGCTGCGCCGACCACCCCCACCACGACCGTGTCGCGGATGGCCACTTCCCACCGGTACAGGCCCAGGGCAACGAAGCGGGTGGACGCCGCCGGGAGGGTGGCGTAGGCCACCACTTGGCGACGATTGGCACCGGCGGCGGCCAGGGCCCGACCCGGGCGGTGGTCGAGGTTCTCGACGACCTCACCCTCCAGCCGGCCCAGCACCCCGAGCTCGTAGATGGCCAAGGCGATCACCCCCGGCCACAACCCGGGCAGGAACACGAACACGGCGAGGAACGCCCACACCGGCAGCGGTATCGACCGGGCCAGCAACAACACGAACCGGGCCAGGGCACTCACCACCCGACCGATCAGGGCGGCGGGGCTGGGGCTCGACGGGGCCGGTCGGGCGGCCACGAAGGCCACCAGCGACGCCAACGTCCACGAGATGGCGAGAGCCAGCACGGCGAGCGCCACCGTGTCGGCCGCATCCGAGATCAGGTCCGACCATCCGCCCGGTCCAAGCCGCGGCGGCCAGAAGTCGGCCAGCAGATCGCCGGCCAGCCGTCGTGTCCGTTCCGACCACAGCGACGACAACGACAGGTCGAGCCACCACCAGGCGACCGGGATCATGGCCGCGGCCAGGGTGGCGCTGGCCAACAGGAAGGGATCGCGCCGCGGGCTGTGGCTGACCCCCTCGGTGTCGTGCACGGTGGTGCCCGGCATCGATCGGCGGCGCCGCACCTGCGAGGACCACCAATCGACGAGGCCGCTCACCAGGATGAGTGCCCACAACAGGGTCCACATCTGGTCATACCGCAGCGACTGGAAGGACAGCGCCAGCTGAAAGCCGAGACCGCCCGCGCCCACGATGCCCAGCACCGCGGCCGAGCGGATGGCACATTCGAAGCGGTAGAAGCTGTACGACAACAGATCGCCCAGTGCAGTTGGGATCACACCGAAGACCAGCGCGGTCACGCGGCCCGCGCCCAGGGCCCGCAGCGCCTGCTCGGACGCCCGGGGTGTCTCGTCGATCATCTCCGAGAACACCTTGGCGGTCACCGCGCCGAACGGAATCCCGATCGCCAGCACCGCCACCAGCGGATCGAGGCCCAGCAGGTTGATGAGGATCAGTCCGAAGATCACCTCGTGCACCGACCGAGGGATGGCGAACGAGAGTCGACCCAGACGCCAGGCCCAACGGGCGGCGCCACGAGGCTGGCCGGCCAACGGGCTCCACAGTCGCTCGGAGATCAACACCCCGCCGACTACACCGATGCCCAGGGCCAGGGCGGTGCCCAGCAGGGCATACCCCAGGGTCACGAACGTCTCCTCGACGGTGAGACGAACGAAGTCGGCCGACAGGTCGGGGTCGAACATGGCGGCGAAGAACTCGCGTACCTGGCCCCATCCCCGTTCGTTGATCAGGCTGGGCAGGTCGATCCCGGCCCGGG
>JBPCTQ010000263.1:0-8798 GCA_051011595.1 Acidimicrobiales bacterium | reverse complement strand
CTCAGAAGTTGGTCGACATCTCGGCCGAGAAAGCCACCGGCCTCGGGGTCGGCCACTTCGTCACCACCGAGACCGAGTTCCACGATCAGCACGGCGAACACGTCGGATCGTTGTTCTTCCGGATCCTGAAGTTCCGCCCGGGAACCGGCCGCGGCAAACCCGAAGACCCGCGCCGCCAGAAGCTGCTGGAGATGCGCCTCGACGCCGATGCCATTCTGGCCGAAGGGCCCCGGCCCAAACGCCCCCGCCCCAAGTACAACGACGACCAGGCATGGTTCTGGGAAGGCCTGCGCCAGGGCGAACTGCGAATCCAACGATTCACCGACGACGGAACCCTCGTGCACCCGCCGGCCAACTCCAACCCCAACACCCAGTCGTTCGAATACGACTGGGTCGTGGCCTCGGGGCGGGCCACGCTCTACAGCTACGCCGTCCCCCACTACCCCAAGGTGCCCTCGTTCGACTATCCGCTCATCGTGGGCCTGGTCGAGCTCGAGGAAGGTGTGCGCCTGGTCACCAACATCGTCGGTTGTTCCCCCGAGCAGCTGCAGATCGGGATGCCGCTCCAACTGGGGTTCGTCGACACCGATGACGACGTCACCCTCCACCAATTCCACCCCGCTCCACCCGAGCGGGCGACCGAAACCCGCTCGTTCGAGTCGGTCAGCGAAGGTGACGCCCTGCCGCTGTGTGCCATCCCCCTCGATCCGCTGCTCATCGTGTCCACGGCCCTGGCCACCCGCGACTTCCAAGACGTGCACCACGACCGCGATGCGGCCCACAAGAAGGGATCGAAGGACATCTTCATGAACATCCTCACCACCAGCGGATTGTGCAACCGATGGATCGGCGACTGGGCGGGCGACGACGTGGTGTTCAAGAGCCTGAAGATCCAGCTCGGCGCCCCCAACTACCCCTACGACACGATGACGTTGTCGGGGAAGGTCTCCGGCACTCGCATCGACGGTGACGAGGGCATCGTCGAGCTGGGATTCGTGGGCCGCAACCAGCTCGGTTCCCACGTGACCGGAACCGCCGAAGTCGCCTTGCCCCGGAACGGAGCCTGACGTGACGTTGCAGTTCGCCCGCCAGACCGCCATTGCCGGCATCGGTGCCACCGAGTTCTCGAAGGACTCGGGCCGCACCCCGATGCAGCTGGCCACCGAGGCCTGCCTGGCCGCATGTGCCGACGCCGGCCTCGCCCCGAGCGAGGTCGACGGCATCGTGACGTTCAGCTCGGAGAAGAACCCCGACGTGGAGATCGCCCGCAACCTCGGGATCCCCGAACTCACCCACTTCAGCCAGATTCCCCACGGCGGCGGCGCCGCGTGCGGCGTGATCGCGCAGGCAGCCGCGGCGGTGTACAGCGGAGCAGCCACCAGTGTGTTGTGCTACCGGGCGTTCAACGAACGCTCCTGGCACCGGTTCGGCCAAGGGGTCCAGGGCCAGCACCAGTCGCCCGAGGCGTTCGATGTGAGCTTCAGCTGGACCTCACCGTTCGGGCTGTTCACCCCGGCGCAGTGGGTCGCGATGTTCGCCACCCGCTACATGCACGAGTACGGCGCCACGTCGGAAGACTTCGGTCGGGTGGCGGTGACCGACCGAACCCACGCAGCCAACAATCCGGCTGCGTTCTTCTACGAGAAACCCATCACCCTGGCCGATCACCAGGAGAGCCGATGGATCGTCGAACCGCTGCACCTCCTCGACTGCTGCCAGGAGTCCGATGGCGGCCAGGCCCTGCTCGTGACCACCGCCGAACGAGCCGCCGATCTGGCCCAGCGGCCGGCCGTGATCGCCAGCGCCGCTCAGGGTGTCAGCGAAGACCAGCACATGATGCGGAGCTACTACCGCGACAGCATCACCGGCCTACCCGAGATGGGCGTCTGCGCCAAACAGTTGTGGGCCGGTTCGGGCCTAGGTCCCGGCGACATCCAGACAGCGACGATCTATGACCACTTCACCCCCCTGGTTCTTCCCCAACTCGAAGAATTCGGGTTCTGCGGGCGGGGCGAAGCCAAGGACTTCATCGCCGACGGCAACATCGACTTGGGTGGACGTCTGCCCATCAACACCAACGGCGGACAGCTCGGCGAGGCCTACATCCACGGCATGAACGGCATCGCCGAGGCCGTGCGCCAGGTCCGGGGCAACTCGGTCAATCAGGTCGACTCGGTCGAGAACGTGCTGGTGACCGCCGGCACCGGCGTCCCCACCTCGGCGCTCATCCTCAGCCAGCCCGAATAGCTCGGCCGGCGCCGTCATCCCATCGGGCTGGGAACCTCGGTGACGTAGCGCATCTGCCGACTCTGGAGCAGGAGTCGGCCGTCGGGCGACCACACCTCTCCGTCCTCGTCGACGACTCCGCGACCGGATTGGGCCGTACGCAGACGCACGAACAGTGGGGTGCCCGGCTCGATTCCCCCAGGCATGGGGGCCCGGAAGTGCAGGGTGATGTCGATCGAGACAGCCACCAGCGGGTTGTCCCACCGTTGATATGTCGCCGGCAGCCAGAGATCGGCCAGCATGGTCAGCAACGACTCATCGATCGGCGTGTCGAAACGGGGACGGACCCAGCCCCCGGCCTCGGCAGTCGAACGCTGTCCTCCGTAGGCGAGCCCACCCAGCCGCGGGTAGAAGTCGAAGAGGGTGTGGGTGGGTACACCGACTTCGGACACCACCGGTTCCTCGTCGGGGTGCCACGGCTCGACCGGCGGCATCTCGACGGTGGTGTAGTTCCCCGTCGACAGATCGCGCTCGACTCCGAAGTTGGCCATGGCGTGGCCCATGACCTTCTCCGCCGCTTCGGACCGGGCCGTGACGTTGGCCATCGACCGCCCCCGCCTGATCACCTCGGCGTCGACCCGGTGCCGGCCGTCCTGGAACGGCCGCAGGAAGTGCATGGTCATCGACCGCACCGGCATCGACTCGGCGGTGCCGGGCCCATCGTGATCCAGCTCGGCCCGCATGGCCGCCAGCACGAAGGCCTGCGCGTAACCACCGAACAGGGCGTTGTGGCCCCACCAGGTTCGGTCGGCGGTGAGTTCCCAGCCCGACTCGACTCGATCGAGCCCGAGATGTGCATGCAAGAGCCCCATCTGCGTCTGTCTAGCCACCAGGAGGTGAAACGAGCGAGCCGGCAACGGGTCGATACGGTGAGGGCGGTGACCGAACGCCCCGACTTCTATGAACTGATCTCTCGCAACCGCCGGGCCACATGGATGCTGGGCCTCGCGTTCTTCTTGTTGCTGGCGCTGGTGGCGATCGTCATCTCGGTCGGATCGGGGGCCGGGTACATCGGCGTGGTGGTTGGGCTGGCGATCGCCCTCGGCCTGTCGGTGAGCAGCTATTTCACGTCGATGTCGCTGGCCCTCAATGCCACCGGTGCGAAGCCGGCCAGTCGCGAGGAGTTCCCGCAGCTCTACAACGTGGTCGAAGGAGTGGCCATTGCCGCCGCCGTTCCGATGCCCCAGGTGTACGTGGTGGACGATCCCGCCCCCAACGCATTCGCCACCGGGCGAAAGCCCGAGAAGGCAGCCGTGGCGGCGACGACCGGGCTGATGGAGAAGCTGAGCCGCGACGAACTCGAAGGGGTGATGGCGCACGAGATCGCCCACATCCGCAACCACGACATCAAGGTGATGACGCTGGCGGTCGCCACCGCGGGGTCCATCGCCATCATGGTCGACCTGTTCTGGCGAATGTTGTGGTTCGGCGGCGGCCGACGACGAAACGGCAACGGCAACAACCCGATCGCCATCATCGGCGTGGTGGTCGTGGCCGTGTTGGCACCGCTGGCCGCCGCCATGCTGAAAGCGGCCGTGTCGCGCCGCCGAGAGTCGCTGGCCGATGCGTCGGCCGTCGAGATCACCCGTTACCCGACCGGCCTGCGCAAGGCGCTCGAGAAACTCGACGCCGACACCACGGTCGTGAGCCGAACCTCCCACGCCACCAGCCACCTCTGGGTGGAATCACCCGACGACCACAAGTCCGGTCACAAGGGCCGCCAGTTCAACAACATGTTCGACACCCATCCGCCCCTGCGCGATCGCATCAACCTCCTCCGCCAAATGGAGGGGATCGACCCGTACGAAGGGCCCGAACCGGCGCTTGTGGAAGAACTCACCGAACAGGAACCGGGCGGCACCCACGAGGTCGACGCCCACCCGTTCACGCCCGCCGGCTGGTACCACGACCCGGCCAGTGACAGCGGCCGCTATCGGTACTGGGACGGCCATCAGTGGACCCAACACCTGCGATGAAGCGCATGCGCGCTTCCCTGGCCATGGCGGTCGGTGTGCTACTTGCCGTCGTCGCAGGCGCCTGCTCCAGCACGCAACTACCCGACATCGAACAGAGCAGCCCCACCACGACGAGCGACGAACCGGCACCCACCACGACCGTCGGGCCGTCGACACCAACCAGTCCCGCGACACCCCCCACCCTCCCGGTCGACGATCTCGACCTGCCGGCCCGCCTCGCCACGCTGGGCCCGGCCGGCGAGCTGCTGGTTCGTTCGGCTGACGGCTCGTGGGAGCAATGGTCCGAACCCGACACCCTCGTGTCCCAGTTCAGCTGGTCCCCCGATGGCACGCAGCTCACGTGGACCGAACTGACCGCCGACGGGAGCAGCCTGATCGTCGGCGACGGCCAGGAGCGCACCGAACTCGACACCACCCACGCCCCCTTCTACCTCCTGTGGACACCTGCCGGCGATGAGGTGAGTCACCTCGGCCAAGCCGAAGATCAGATCGCCCTGACGGTGTCCTCGGACGGCGCGTCACCCGTCGCCGTGGCCGAGGCCTCATCGCTCTACTACAGCTGGTCGCCGGAGGGGCGGCTGGTCACCCACGAGGGCGGCAGCGACCTCAACCTGATCGATGCGGGTGAACCAGAACTTGTTGCCCAGACCTCAGCCGCCTTCCAGGCGCCGGTGTGGCTCGACGAGAACCGAGTGGTGGCCGTCGTCGACTTGGAGCGCGGCGACGCGCTGGCGATTGTCGACGTTGACGACAAGAGTGTGACCCCGCTCTTCGAGATCGACGGCAACATCACGTTCACCGTGTCGCCCGACCGAACCCGGCTGGCCTACCAGATCCAGGCTGATGCCGGTGTCGACGATCGCCCCGTGTCCGATGTGCCCGCCCAGACCGACGAGCCGGATCCGGACGACACACCCGATGTCTTGGTCCTCGACCTCGAAACCACTGAGCTCACGTTGGCGTTCGTCGGACAAGCACTGTGGCTGGATTGGTCACCCGACTCGACCTCGCTGGCCGCCCTCATCAGCGCGCCGGAGCTCACCTGGCGGTTGTGGGACGAGAACGAGCTGACGCGCACCGAGTCAGTGGAGATCTCACCGGTGATGCTCCAGAACTTCGTCCCGTTCTTCGACCAGTACAGCCAGAGCCTCACCGGGTGGTCCCCACAAAGCGATCAGTACGCATTCGCCGCCAGTCTCGCCGGCCGCACCGGTGTGTTCGTGCAGGACGCCTCGGTCGGCGGCGACGTCAGCTTCCTCGGTCCCGGCGTCATGGTGGCCTGGTCACAACCGGCCCCGACCGAACCCGAATAACCGCCGCTTCGTCAACCGGCGCCTCGAATTCGCCGATGCATCGCCCATGGTGTTTCCGCCGGCGAGCGCGCCCGATCGTGCGCACCTGAGCATCGACGGGTCGATCCGTCTCGACGACCACTGGGTCGAAAGCCTCTACGAGTCCATCTGGTTCCTCCATCCCAACCACGAGCTGGCTGCGTCGGTCACCCGCTGGACGTTCGAGGTCGCCACCACCCGGTCGGACCGTCTCCCCACCTCCGATCTGATGCACGCATGGCTGCTGACCATCGCCGACAGAGAGTTGCGTCGAGTCCACGCCGTGCGGGGCCAGGAGCGTGGAGCGCTGTTGCCGGCCGACACCAGCGACCGGCACGACCTGGCCCACCGTCTGGCCGATGTCCTCCAACCACTCAGCCACCAGCAGCGCCTGGCGCTGGTGCTGCGCTACCGACTCGACCAGAAACCGGCCGCGGTCTCCGCCGCTCTGGGAATGGGGATTCCCGAAGCCGAACGATTGATCAAACGGGCGGCACGACGGGCCGCCAAGAACGCCGAGACGCCCATATCGTCGCTGGCCGTAGCGGAGCCGCCGTCGGCGACCGGCCTACCTCGAGAGGTCACCCCGCTCGACCAGCAGCCAGGACGCAACCGGCTCGACTATCGGTGGCAGGCCGACGGCTTCCCGACCGAGACGGCCTACGACGGCGCCGGCCGCAAGTGGGCTCTCGTGGCCGTGACGGCTGCGTTGATCGCGGCGGGCATGATCGGACTGAGCAATCGACCCGAGGACAACCGTCCCCGGATCGTCGACGAGCCGGCGCCCACCACCACCACCATCCCGGACGAGTCGTCGAGCTCTCCCCTGCCCCCGATGTCACCGGACCAGCCCCTAACCTGACCAGGTGCGTCGACGAGCAATCGCCCTCCTCATGGGGTTCGCCATCCCGGTCGTGGCTCTTGTCCCCACCGGGCCGGCGGGCAGCCAGGTCGACGAGCAGGAACTGGCCACGCTGCAACGCCGTCTCGACGTGAACGAACCCAAGATCACCGACCTGTCCGAGGTGATCGACACGGCCAACGAAGACATCGACTCCCTCGATCAGCGGATCTCGGCGCGCGACATCGAGGTCGAACTGCTCGCCGACGACTTCGCGGCGGCGGTGAGCGCCCGCAACGCTCCCAGCAGGGTGTCACAGGCCGCGGCCATCGACTCCTACGTGCGGGGTGACCCCCGCTCGGAGGCGCTCCTCGAAGAGATCCGCATTCTCAACCGGGACCCCGTCTTCCAGCGCGAGCGGCAGTTGTACGACGCCGTCATCGGCAGCGCTCTCGACCAGATCGAGGCGGCCGAGGCTCGCTTGGACGACCTCACCGAGTCGGCCAGCGAGCTGGTCGACACCCTCGATGGACTCGAAGCCGATCGGCGTCAGGCCACCACCACTCGCACCGACGCCCTGGCCGACCGTGCCGAGCTGATCAAGGAGACGCGGGCCCTCCGCCTGCGGTTGGAGTGGCTCGAATCGCTCAATGATCGCTGGGTGCTGACCGGTGAACTGGGGTGGGACGGCACGACCCGACCGGCGCTGGCAGTCAAGATCGACAACGTCAGAGCGGCCCGCCCGCAGTGGGGACTCAACCAGGCCGACGTGGTCTGGGAAGAGATCGTCGAAGGGGGCTTCACCCGACTGGTGGCGGTGTTCCACTCACAACAACCCGACGAGGTCGGGCCGGTTCGGTCGCTCCGAACCTCCGATCCGCGCATCCTGACCAATCTAAACCAGCCCTTGTTGGCTCACTCCGGTGGGAACGCCGGCGCCCTGCAGACCTTGGCCATCTCGACGCTCATCGACGTGGGTGCGTTGGCCAATCCGGAACGGTTCTACCGTCAATCAGGGCGGCCGGCGCCCCACAACCTGATGAGCTCGACCCTCGAGCTGTGGGACGCGGGCGGTGATCGGGGCGGCATCCCGCCACCGGTGTTCCGCTTCCGCGAACCCGGTGACGAACTGCCCGACGACGCCCGCCCGATCAACGGCGTCGAGATCGATTACGGCGAGACCACCGTGGGCTATCAGTGGAACGGTGAGGGCTGGGAACGTTCCCAGGACGGCGCACCCCACACCGACGCCGACGGCAACCCCATCGCACCTCCGAACCTGATACTGCAGTTCATCGGCTACAAGCCGAGCCAGGCCGATCTGGCCTCTCCTGAGGCTGACGTGTTCGGTAATGGCATCGCGTGGGTGTTGATGGACGGTCAGATCATCGAAGGCACGTGGACTCGCCAGAACCCCAACGGACCCACCACGTACCGTGACGGCAGCGGCGAGTTCATCCACCTCAACCGCGGCCGAACGTGGGTGGCTCTTCCCCAGGTCGATTCGCCGGTATCAACCAACTGACAGGGCCGACCGGCCGGAGGCGACGCAGGTCGACGCAGTCCCACTTTTCCGGTGACCATCCCTGCACCCACCGGGTCGGCGAAGGTACTCTCCGCCCATTCGCAAAAGGGAGATGGCGTGAGCGATTCATCGCAAGGACCAGGCTGGTGGCAGGCGTCGGACGGCAAGTGGTACCCACCTGAACAACAGCCGGCCACACCCCCGTCGGCCACACCGCCACCCGGCGCACCGGGCCCCGCCCCAGCGGGCCAGGGTGCCAGCATCGACATCGGCAAGGCCCTCAGCTACGGGTGGAACGGGTTCGTCCAGAACATCGGCACGATCATCGTGTTGTTCCTCGTGATCGTCGGTGTGCAGGTGGTGTTCAACATCATCGGACAGTCGCTGTCGAGCGACAACGTCATCCTCGGGCTCATCGTCTATGCCATTGGTTGGATCGTCAGCCTCATGATCAGCGTCGGCCTGATCAGGGCCGGCCTGGCCATCGTCGCCGGCCAGAAACCCGAAGTGGGCATGCTGTTCCAGGGAGACCACATCGGTGCGTACTTCCTGGCCTCGCTGCTGGTGGGCCTCATGACCATGGTCGGGCTGCTGCTGTGCGTCATTCCCGGCCTCCTGGTGCTCTTCTTCACGTTCTTCTACGGCTTCTTCATCGTCGACAAGAACATGGGACCCACCGACGGCATCAGCGCCAGCTACAACCTGGTCAAGGGCAATGCCGGCAATCTGCTGGGATTCATGCTGGTGGCCATCATCTTGTTGCTGGTCACCTGCGGCCTGGCGTCACCAATCGTGTGGATCGCTGGTACCTACGTCTACAAGACCCTGCTGGGCGAGCC
>JBPCTQ010000262.1:0-3478 GCA_051011595.1 Acidimicrobiales bacterium | reverse complement strand
ACCTCGGCCACCTGGTAGACGTCGCCCGACTTGAGCTTCTCCTGATGGTTCTTGAAGCGGCGGCTCCAGTTGGCCGGCTCGCGAACATCACGCTTGGCCAACACCTCGAAGAGGTCCTCGACATCTTCAGTGCTGATGGGCCAGCGCATGCCGACCTCTTCGGCCTTCTCGGAGGGCACCGAGAGCATCATCTCCCCGTGGGCCATCTTCAGAACGAGGTACTCGGTCTTCTCGCCGAATGCCTCCTTCATCTCCTTCTTCTCGACGACAGCAGCTCCGTGGTGGGGGTAGACCACCCGATCGCCGACATTGAAGCTCATGGGACTCCTGGGAACGCAGAAAGGAAATGCGGGAAGTGCGCAAGCTCAAGGATGCCTCAGGTGGCTCCGGATCGCACACCGACAGGTGGTGGCGGGCGTCACTCGTCGTCCGGGGCATCGGCCGGTGGCCGTCGACCGGTGAGTCGAGCCACCACGATGAGCACCACCACCACCAACGACCCGACCGCCACCACCAACACCAGCACCAGCAGCGCAGTGACGACGATGTCGAGGGCAACCTCCATGGGCCGCCGAGGTTATCGGTCGGGTGGAGGGCCCCATGATCCCCACACAACCAAGCGGTCCCTGGCCCGCCGATCCGACTGGTCAGTGCTCGAGCCACTGTTCGATCACTGCCCAACGGCCTGGTCGATGGGCCGCCGAGGTTGTCGGTCGGGTGTGAGGCCCGATGATCCCCACGGACCGAGCGGTCCCTGGCCGGCCACCGGTCAGTGCTCGAGCCACTGTTCGATCACTGCACACAATCGGGGGGCCGCATCGGGTGACACCAACTCGGTGACATCGTCGAGCAACTCGTCGACCAGGGCGAACCCGCTGAGCACGTAGCGGGAGAACGATCCCGCGTCGAACCACCGGGCTTGGGCCGGGGTGAGACCGAAGTGTGGGCGCTCCAATGCCGAGGCCCTCACCGCGGCCCACGGCCAGCGGTCGGCGAAGGCCGCGCCCAGACCACCCAGCCGATGGTCGGGGAGGGGGCAGGTGGTGCCGAGCAGCTCCCGGCAGCGGTCCCAGTCGGGGCGTGGGTGGTCGAGATCGCCTTCGATCACGTCGACCAGAATGCGGTCGAGCCAGGTGACCGCCAGTAGATGGGCGGTGGTGGTGGCCGCGGGATCGGTGGGCAGGGCCAGCACCCGGCGGCACAGATCGGGGATCCAGCCCTCGGCGACCATCCGGTGGTCGGCCGGCCTCCCGTCGGTGGACAGGCGCGTGACCGCCAGCTCGGTGCGGGTGACCAGGTGGGCAACCCCGTCGACCGACCGGTGCGGGGGAGCCGATCGGCAGCGAGCCGGCGCAACGATGGCGAATGCGGCCCAGTGCGGGGGAGCGCGCCAGCCGATGAGGCCACCGGTGGGGTCGGGTTCGGGGAGCGGTCGCACGTGCAGCTCGGCGGCATCGTCGATCAGGGTCACGCCGACGGCCACAGGGGCATCGCCGACGGCGGTCAACAACAGGTCGAGCAGTGATGCGACCCATTCGGTGTCGCCGATGGTGGTCATGTCGTGTCGGTCGCCTCGGGAAAGGGCTGGCGGGCAGCCGTGGAAGGCGATCGGGAACAGTCCGCTCGATCACGATGTCGTGGGGCCAGTGTGGCGACACCGAACGACAGTGTTGGTGCCCGGACCGAGCTGGTGTCACCCTGGGCCGATGATCGAGTGGTTGGACGCGGACGAGGTGCAGGTCGACGGCCGGACCTTTCGTGTCATCGATGCCCAGTCGGCCAAGGACGCTCCCGGCGCCACGGCCATCCGCAAACCCCGGTGGTTCGTCGAGCGCTACATCGAACTGGCCCGGTCGCTGCAGCCCAGTCGGGTGATCGAGCTCGGGATCGACAAAGGCGGCAGCACGGTGTTCTTCGCCTTGCTCATGAACCAACTCGAGCGGCTGCTGGCCATCGACATCGGCGAGGTGCCGGCTGCCCTGGCCGACTTCGTCGGTGATGACCCCCGAGGGTCGCGGCTGCGCTGTGAGGGCGGCATCGACCAGTCCGACCGCAGCGCGGTGAAGGCGTTGGTGCACGACACCTTCGGCGACGAGGCGCTCGATTTCGTGATCGACGATGCCAGCCATCTCCTGCCCGAGACGCGGGCATCGTTCGACACCTTGTTCCCCCGCCTGCGGCCCGGTGGGGTGTTCGTCATCGAGGACTGGTCGTGGGATCACCAGGTCGGCCGGGTCATCGCCGAACGTATGCAGGCGGGCGACCTTCCTCCACCCACCGACCCCGACGCCGGCTACGACCGGGCCATGCCCCTCAGCCGCCTCACGCTCGAGTGTGTGCTGGTGGCGGGTTACGCCCCCGAGGTCATCAGCGACGTCCGCATCCGGCGGGGCTGGGCCGAGATCGAGCGGGGCCCGGCCGACCTCGAGGGTGATGGGTTCGCGGTGGCCGACCAGGTCGGGTGGCTGGGCACCGAGGTGCTCGCCCACCGTTTCGCCGAAGTCTGATTCTCGCCCGCCTCGATCCGGCGTGGTAGACGACGACCATGACCGACGTCACCGTTCATGGCACCTGCGACGAGCGCTTTGCGGCGGTGGGTGATGCCTTCGCCGCCAACTTCGCTGCCGGAACCGAGGTGGGCGCGTCGGTTGCCGTCACCCTCGACGGTGAGTCGGTGGTCGACATGTGGGCCGGTCATGCCGACGAAGCCGGCCGGCCGTGGGAGCGCGACACCATCGTCAACGTCTGGTCCACCACCAAGACGATGGCGGGCACCTGCATGCTGATGCTGGCCGATCGTGACCTCATCGACTTCGCCGAACCGGTGGCCACCTACTGGCCCGAGTTCGCCCAGAACGGCAAGGACGAGGTCCTGGTGAGCCACGTGATGAGCCACCAGGCGGGCCTGTCGGGTCTGGAGTCGGCCACCCCACCCGACGAGCTGAGCGACTGGGACCTGGTGGTCGAGCGCCTGGCCGCCATGGAACCGTGGTGGGAACCGGGAACCGCCGCCGGCTATCACGCCGTCACCCAGGGGTTCCTGCAGGGTGAGATCCTGCGACGGGTCACGGGGCGCACGATCGGCGAGTTCTTCCGCCGTGAGGTGGCCGAGCCGCTGGGAGCCGACTTCCACATCGGGCTCCCCGAATCCGAGCACGGTCGCCTGGCCGATCTGGTGTCATCGGTGCAGGACCTCGACGTCGACCTCGAAACGATGGACCCGGTGGCCGTTCGTACCTACCTCAGCACGAGCGGCGATCTGGTCGGTGCCACCCGCACCCCGCAGTGGCGCAGTGCCGAGATCCCTGCCGGCGGTGGAAGCGGGAATGCCCGTTCGGTGGCCCGGGTGCATTCGGCGCTGGCGTGTGGCGGCACGGTCGACGGGGTCACGCTCATGGCGCCGGAGTCGGTTGAAGTAGCCCTCCAGGAGCAGTTCAACGGCACCGACCTGGTCATGAACGTGCCCATGCGCTACGGC
>JBPCTQ010000261.1:0-10067 GCA_051011595.1 Acidimicrobiales bacterium | reverse complement strand
CACTCGGCATCCGCCGAGGATGGGTGCGATGGTCGAGAGCAAGCCGAAGCCGGACAACGTCCTGGACGGAGCGCCCGCATGGAGCCGTCCGCTGCTCGACCTGGTCGACCATCGCCTGGCCGACCAGGCCCGTCACGACCCCTTTCGGCGCAAGGCCGAGGTGGTGGAGCGGTACGCCCCCTACTTCAAGGTGTGGTCGGACTACTTCGCCACCGAGATCCAGGGATGGGAAAACCTGCCGAGGAAAGGTCCCTACCTCATCGTCGGCAACCACTCCGGAGGGGCCGAGACCAACGACGCGGTGTTCTTCCTGCATCGGTGGGTGGCTGAGCACGGACCGGACGAGCCGCTCTACATCCTCGCCTACGACCTCCTGTTCGGTATGCCGGGGATTGGGTCCGCGCTGCCGTCTCTCGGTGTGGTGCCGGCCAGTCCCGACAACGCGGCGCGGGCGCTTTCCACCGGCGCGCCGGTGATGGTGTTCCCGGGCGGCGACTATGAGGTGTTTCGGCCGTGGACACATCGCAATCTCATCGAGTTCGGCGACCATGAAGGCTTCGTCCGTATTGCGCTCGAGGCCGGCGTCCCGGTTGTACCCATGACCATTCACGGGAGCCATGAGTCCACGTTCATCGTCTCCCGCGGCACCCGGCTGGCTCACCTCATCGGCATCGATCGCTTCCGGGTGCACGGCATGCCCATCATCTGGAACATCCCCTTCGGAATCACACCGGCCTTCGTGCCCACCGTGCAGCTTCCGGCCAAGGTGACCGTTCATCTCGACCGGCCGCTGGACTGGTCGATGTACGGCCCAGAAGCAGCTGACGATCCTGCCGTGGTGCACCGCTGCTACGAGGAGATCACCTCGCTCATGCAGTGCACGATGGACCGACTGGAACGAGAGACGCCCCACCCCGTGCGAAGCCGGCTGGGTCAGTGGGCCACCGGCGCCGGTCAGCGAATCCGGTCGCTGGCCCGGTGACCGAGATGGACGGGCCGATGACCACACCGAGCTCCCACACCGACGATCAGCTCGTCGAGAGCCGTATCCGACTCCAGGGGGTCGGCAAGCACTACGAGATCGGCGATCGGGTGGTCAAGGCACTCGACCAGGTCGACCTCACCATCGACGAGGCCAGCTTCGTGGTCATCTTGGGCCCTTCGGGTTGCGGCAAGACCACGTTGATCAACCTCATCGGAGCGCTCGACACGCCGTCGCATGGTGCCATCCACGTTGGTGGTGTCGACCTCACCGAGGCGTCGGCGGGCGAGCGGGCCCGATTCCGGCGGCACGTCGTGAGCTTCATCTTCCAGACGTTCAACCTGTTTCCGGCGCTCACCGCCTTCGAGAACGTCGAGTTCGGGGCCGACGCGGCTCGTCGCTCCGATGCCGCCGGGCGGGCCATGGACGCGCTGGAACAGGTTGGGCTGAGCGATCGAGAGCGACACTTTCCCCATCAGCTGTCGGGCGGTGAACAACAGCGCGTGGCCATTGCTCGAGCCCTGGCCACCGGCAACCAGATCATGTTGGCCGACGAACCCACGGGCGAGCTCGACTTCCGGACCGGGGTTCAGATCCTGGAGGTGCTCGAGCAGCAGGCTCGGGCGGGTATGACCGTGTTGGTGGTGACCCACAACCGGGAGATCTCCCGGATCGCCGATCGGGTCATCGAGCTCTCGAGTGGCCGGGTTGTTGCCGACGGTTCGCCAACGGGTGGTCGGGCGGCCATTTCGGATCTGCAGTGGTGAGTGGCCCGTCCGCCACCCGCTTTCGCTTCCTTCGTTGGTCGTGGCGGGATCTGCGTCGCAACTGGGTGTCGGTGGTGACCATCGCCTTGGTCTTGGCCATCGGTACCGGCGTGTTCGCCGGTCTGGGCAGCACGGCCACATGGCGCCGCCAGACCAACGATGCCAGCTTCGCGGCGTTGAGACTGCACGATCTGCGAATCGCCCTCAGTCCCGGAACGTTCACCGATCAGGGTGCACTTCTCGCGGTGGTGGCAGCCATCGAGGAGCCCGCGGTCACATCTACGGCCGAGCGGCTCGTGGTCGACAGCCAGGTCGACGCTTCCGCCGATGGTGAATCGGTGCTGGTGCGGGCCCGTGTCGTCGGCACCGACCTGACCCCGGATGCGCCGGTCGACAGCGTCTGGGTACGGGACGGCGCGGCCGAACAGGTGGCGATCCTCGAAGCCAAGTTCGTCGACTATCACGGTCTGGCGGTGGCCGGAACGGTGGAGATCGCGGGTGGTCAGGTGGTGGCCTACACCGGTCTCGGTATGGGTCCTGAAGAGTTCTACATCTCCGGTCCCGACGGCTCGGTGTTCGCCGAGAGCGACCTGGCCCACCTCTACCTACCGCTCGGGCAGGCGCAAGACCTGGTTGGTCACGCGGGGGAGGTGAATGACCTGGTCCTCACGCTCGGCGGCGCGGCCGATATCGACGATGTGGTCGAACGACTGGAGGCCGAGCTCGACCGCGCTGGATTGGGCGCCACCGTCACCGATCGCGATGACGTGGAGGCGTTCCGGGTTCTCTACGAAGACATCGAGAACGACCAACAGATCTGGAACGCGTTGTCGGCCCTGGTGCTGTTCGCCGCCGCCTTGGCTGCGTTCAACCTGGTCAGCCGAGTGGTCGAGTCGCAGCGACGGGAGATCGGCATCGGCATGGCCCTGGGTGTGTCCCGCGCTCGATTGGCCATCCGCCCGATGCTGGTCGGAGTGCAGGTTGCCCTCCTGGGTGTGGTGGCGGGTGTGATCGCCGGCCTGGCGGTGGGGGCAGCAATGGGGAACCTCCTCGAGTCGTTCCTCCCGATGCCCGAGTACCGCACACCCTTCCAGTCGGGTGTGTTCGCCCGTGCGGCCGCCATCGGGTTGGTGGTGCCCATCGTGGCCAGCGCAGTGCCGGTGTGGCGGGCCGTTCGGGTGGAACCGATCGACGCCATTCGTACCGGCCACCTGGCAGCGCGGAGCGGACGGTTGGGATCCTGGGCCGGACGCATGCGCCTACCCGGATCCAGCCTCGTCCAGATGCCCCTGCGGAACCTGCTGCGAACGCCCCGCCGAACGGTGCTCACCGTGCTGGGGGTGGGAGCGGCCATCACCGCGATGGTCGCGGTCATGGGGATGCTCGACAGCTTCAGCCGAGCCATCGATCGAGGTGGTGACGAGCTCACCCGGGGCGACCCGGATCGAGTGATCGTGCAGCTCGACACCTTCCACCCAACCGACTCCGAGCTGGTGGGCGCCATCGCGGTCACCGACGCCGTGGAGTCGACTGATGCCGGACTCCGATTTCCGGTGCAGGCCCTCACCGGCTCCGAGGATGACATCGATCTGATCCTCGAGCTCATCGACTTCGACTCGGCGGCGTGGACTCCGACCCTCGACGATGTGGGTGACCTCTCGTCCGGTGTGATCCTGGCCGACAAGGCGGCCGGCGATCTCGGTGTGGGTGTGGGGGACATGGTCACCTTGCGGCATCCTCAGCGTCTCGACGGGGGTGCCTTCACGATCACCGACGGTTCGTTCGTGGTGGCCGGGATTCACCCCAACCCGATCCGGACCTTCGCCTACGCCGACATGCGGATGGCCGAACGGTTCGGGATGGCCGGGCTCACGAACGTGGTGCAGGCCTATCCCGCTGACGGTTCAGGACGGGTCGAGGTGCAACGAGCCGTGTTCACCCTGTCCGGAGTCACATCGACGCAGGCGGTGGCACGGCTGGGTGAGGTGTTCGACGAGGCACTCGAGCAGTTCGTCGGCTTCTTGATCATCACCGCCGGTGCCGTGCTGTTGCTGGCGCTGTTGATCGCGTTTAACACCAGTCGGATCACCGTCGATGAACGGCGCCGCGAACACGCCACCATGCAAGCGTTCGGCCTGCCTCCCCGCAGCGTCATGGGTGTGGTGATACGGGAGGGCCTGGTGGTGGGCGTGTTGGCGACCGCCGTCGGGTTGCTCGCGGGGACGGCAATGCTGAATTGGATGCTGCGCTCCTTGGCCTCGCGCACATTGCCGGACTTCGGGATCGAGCGCTACGTCTCACCCACCACGGTTGCTCTGGCCGCACTGGTGGGTGTGGTTGCCGTCGCGGTGGCGCCGGTGTTCCTCTACCGACGCATCCGGCGGATGAGCCTGCCCGACACGTTGCGAGTCATGGAGTGATGGTTTCAAGCGGATCGGTGGGCGCGTCGATCCCCCGGCCCTTTCGGCCGAGGGATCGACGTCTGGAGGATGGTTGGCTCAGGGTGTCTCGACGATGCGGCCCTCGCCGCCCTCGGGGTAGTCGGCCGCAGTGACCTGCCCGTTCAACGGACCGGTGAGGTAGTTGGCCAGGGCCTGTTGGTAGCTGAACCCGACCCGGGTGAAGGGTGCACCCAGGAACGGGTACCCGTCGCCACCACCGGCAAGGAAGTCGATGGACGCCACGTTGAGGTCGGCCCCCGCCAACACCAGGTTGCCGGCGTCACAACAGATGACCGTGCCATCGTCGAGCACGATGCTGGTGATGCGGTCACCGTTGGTGACGATGTTGCCGTCGGGGTCGAGCACTTGGGCCGTGCGGCCGGTGTCGTACGCCATGCTGAACCCGGCTACCTGGGCGAATTGACCGGCGACGCCCGGTCGAGCGGCCACTGCCCGCTCGAGGATCTGACGGAACTGGGCACGAGGCACATCCGGTGTCACCGACACGAAGTTGGAGAACGCCGCGATGCTGAACGTGTCGAGCTCGGTGAGGGGACCGGCCGGAATCAACGTGTTGTTCCTGATCCCGCCACCGTTCTGCAGGCCCACGTCGGGTGTCGGCAGCCCGAACCCGGGCGCCGCCTGGGTGGCCTGCCACAACAGCGAGTCGGCCATCAGGTTGCCCAGGTTGGTCTCCATGGTGCGGATGCCGGGGTCGCGTCGGCCTTCGAGGGCCACCTCGGACTGGGCCAGCACGTTGGCGGCCAGGTTGGCCACGAAGTCGGAGACGGGATTCACGACCTTCTTCTGCATCCGTCGTTGTGACCGAACGGCATCGGGTTCGTCACCGCCGGCGACCCGGATGGGGCCGCCCTCCCAGCCGGTGACCACACCGTCGCGGTCGAACTCGACCTCGAGCTCGCCCAGGTACTTGTAGTCGCCGGCTGTGGTCACCACGGGCACGTCGACGCCGTCGGCGTTGGTGGCCACCATCGGATACGAACCGAAGACGGTGTCGCCGGGCACCAGCAGGTCACCCGGGTTGGCCAGCACCTCGTCGCCGCCACCGGCCACCATGATGTCGACCCCGCTGAGCATGGGGGCCAGGGCCAGGTCTTCGTTGATGTCCTGGAGGTGGCTGATCACCACGATCTTGTCGATGCCCTGGCTCTCGAGCTTGTCGATCTCGTCCTGGATGGCGCCGGCCACGTCGGGGTCGATGACCACGCCACGGGGGCTGGAGATGAACGACAGCTGCGGGGTGATGGCACCGATGATGCCGATGCGTTGTCCCTTCTCTCGGACAACCGTGCTGGGTACGATCACCCGGCGGTCGGCCAGCCGCTGCAATGCCGGCTCGGCACTGAAATCGGCGTTGGCGCTGAGATAGGGCGGGCGTCCCGGTCGGCGGAAATCGTCGATGAACTCGGCCAGCACATCGGGACCGAAGTCGAAGTCGTGGTTGCCCAGGGCAATGGCGTCGTAGCGCAACATGTCGAGCGCTCGGGCGTCGTAGAAGACACCGTCGGCCAGGCCGGCGTTGAACTCGGGTCCGGCCAGGAAGTTGTCGCCCGAGGACACGAGGATGGCGCCGTTGTTGCGGCCTCGCGTGGCGTCGCGGCGGGTCTGCTTCACCACGGTGGCGAAACGGGCCACACCACCGAAGTCCTCGATGCCCGAACCGGCGTCGATGAGCTGGGACTCGCCGTCGTTGTTGTGCAACACGGTGAGGGTGAAGTCGCGGCTGCTCGAACCAGAACTACTGGCCGGCGACGCACTGCTCACCAGACCTGCGGTGATCAGGGCGAGCACCACGAAGGCGATCAACAGCCTGCGGGTCGGTTGGGGACGAGATCGGACGGCCACGACAAATTCTCCTCGAAGGGGTTCTCTGACTGAGGGGAAGTGAGGTGGGGAAGTGTCGGACCGGTCCCGCTGGGGTGATCCGCTCCGGGGGCGAACCTAGTCAGCGATTCACCGGTCCGCCAGCAGCAATTTGGCGCCCGCTCGACGGGAGTGCGGCTGCCTGCCCAGTGTGCACGCGTGGCAAGGTGAGGTCATGGCCGCCGACGATCTCCAACTCACCGACGGGCCGTCGTGCTCGAACACATGGCGGCCGAGAACGAACACCGATGGGACGACGTGATGGCCACCTTCGCGCCGGGCCGGGCGATCATTCGAAGCCCCCGAAATTGCTGTGCTGATGGTCGCCCAGCGCGCGTCAGGACCGCAATTTCCGGGAGATGGTGATGGGGGTCACGGTCGGGGCGGTGTCGGTGTCGCTCGGCCAGACGATGGCGGTGGCGGTGGTGGGTCTGTCCCGCAATGCGCCCCCGGCCCCTCGCCGGATTCGCAGGGTGATCGCCTCGGTTTGGCCCCGCGCGATGTCGATCGATTGGAGCGCCACCAGGGCGATGTGGCCGCGGCGATGCGGGGCGATCACGATCAGCGGCCCGGTGCAGGTGTCGACTTGGGCGGCGGGACACGTGACCGACACCTCGATGGTGCGGCCCCGGCGGGTGGACGACGGGTCGATCTCGGCTGGGGCGGTGAATCCGACCCCTTCGTCGTCGATGACCGCTTGGGCGGCGTCGGGCTTGCCGGTGAGCAGGGCGTCGACTCCGAGGTCGATCAGGTGCCGCCAGGTGGCTTCGGCATCGTCGTTGGTGCCGTTGAACCACACCCACACGGCCAGGTCGTTGGCGTGAGCGTCGTCGACGAACTGCTGGGTGACCACGTCGATGCCGCTGAACGATGGTGGTACCTGCAGCACCTGGTGATGAGGGAGCGGCCCTCGGCTGCCGAACCAGGTTGTCATCTCGCCCAGGCCCGGTGAGGTGGCGACATGGGGCGCCAGCGACTTGAAGTGGGCCATGATCGCGTCGTCGAACGACGCCACCAGGTAGCGGTCGGCCGGGCCGTTGTCATCGATGAAGTCGGCCAGGGCCTCCGCCGCGGCCATTCCAGTGGGGCCGTCCTTGATCTCGACATCGAGGATGCGATCGGGGAACGCTTCAGCCACCCGGGCCAGGGTGGGAATGGCGAAGTCCGCCGGTTCGAATCCCGCCGGCGCGGGCTGCGCACCGGTACGGATGCCGCGCAGGTGGTAGGCCTCGACGGGTTCGTTGGGGCAGCTCCAGCAGTTGGGCACGAACCAGTAGGCGTTGTCGAGGGCACCCAACTCTGCCGCGGTGAAGTCGGACATGACACCGGTGGCCTCGGTCGTGCGGTTGACCGTGGTGTCGTGGTGCACCATCAACACCCCATCAGCACTGAGGCGGAGGTCCATCTCCAGCACGTCGGTGCCGGCCGCCACCGCCGTCTTCATGGCGTAGAGCGTGGAGTGAGGCGCTTCGAGATCGCCGCCGGCATGGGCCACGTTCAGCACCCGCCGTTGGATCCACGAGTCGTCGGGCTGGGCGCTGACCGGGGCCAGCCCCAACATGGCCGCCACCACCATTGCTGCGACCACAAGTCGTTTCATGACCATCCCCCTGAAATTGCTGTTCTGATGGTCGCCCAGCGCGCGTCAGAACAGCAATTTCGCAAGAGTCAGGGTTGGTGTGGGCGGCAGGCCTGGCCGCGGACTCCTGGGCACGCCGGCAGGTCGCTCGGGTACCCCGTGACCGTGGAATCGACCACCAGGCTCACACTCGACGGCCGATCGGCTGAGTGGGCGATCTCGACGGTTGCCCCCTCGTCGATCGGGTCGACGGCGAACGACCAGGTGGGCCGATCACCGCCGGGAGTGTGGAACGAGAAGCGCAACTGCGACCCGGCCCGCACGATGTGGCCGGTGAGGGCCAGGGGAATGGACACCTCGACCCACTCGTCGACGGGAAGTGGGGCGGCGTCGGCTTCGAGCCCTTCGAGGTCGGGATCGGTGATGGTGGCGTCGTCGCCCCGCTCACGCATCTCGGCCCGTAGGAACCCGGACTGGATGTACATCTCCTGGCCGTCGGGCCGCACCTCCGAGACCGTCACCGAGAGATCGGCCTGCGCCACGTTCGACCGAATCCACAGGTTGGCGGCGGCGTCACCCAACCACACCAGGTCGTCGGCCAGCGGTTCGGACACGAATACGGCCGCGCTGCCGTCGGGTTCGTACTCCCACTGGAACGGCGGCAGGGCCACGAACTCCACCGATGTGGTGGGGTTCTCGCCGGGCAGCGTGGTGAGCTCGGCCAGCGAGGCGTCGAGGGCGAATGGGGTGGCGCCGTCGGTGTTGGTGGGTTCGGTCTGCGAGGCGGTGCCGTCGTTGCCGAGGTAGAAGGTGGCCACCTCGGAGTTGGCCGACAACCACTGATCGGCAGTGTGAGTGTGGCGGGCGACCGGGGCTCCCGGCAGCTCGACATCGCCGCCCCGCTCGAAGAAGTAGGTGTAGTCGGGCTCGGCCTCATACGCCGCCCGTTGTTCGTCGCCGGTGCCCTCGATCGGGTCTTCGGCGGGGAGGGGGGCCACCACCTTGAACAGGGCGTCGTCCAGCAGGGTGGGAAAGAACCCGGCGATCAGCGGTGGGATCGGTCGGCGTTCGCCGTTCACGTACAGGTCGAGGAACGTCTTCCACTCGACGACCGTCTCCAATGCCCAGGGGTCGGCGTGGCTGCCATTGGAGGCCAGCACCTTCACCACCGGTGCGTTCACGAACTCGTCGGCCAGGTCGAGACCGCCCGGGCCGACCTGGGCGTCCTGCCAGGCCCCGGCCAGCATGACCGGCACTTCGATCTGGTCGGCGAAGGTCTCCACGTGCAGGGGGTCGGCCAGCTCGGGTGGGTAGTAGCGGTTGGAGCTCGCCTGTTCGAGCAGGTCGATGTTCTGGCCCCGTAGCAGCTGGTTCTGCTCGCAGACGGTGTCGCCGGCATCGACCTGGGTCTGCTCCCAACCCTGTCCGTAAGCCGCGGTCGATCCGTCGATGCTCTCGGAGTAGGCGCCGGCGAAGCCGGTGTTGAAGACACCACCGGGGGCAACGACGTCGCGGGCCACGTCGTCGAACACGGAGAAGGGGGTGATGGCAGCCAGACCAGGAGGTGCCTCACCGGCCACGAACAACTGCGAGATGCCGGGATAGGACAGACCCACCATGCCGACGTGGTTGTTCTTCACCCACGGTTGGGCGGCGACGGTCTCGATGATGTCGTACCCGTCGAGGCGTTGAGCCACGTCGAAGTACCCGAAGGCACCGCCCGAACAACCGGTGCCGCGCATGTTGACGGCCACCACCGCGAAGTCCATGGCGTAGGCGAACAAGCTGCCCGACTGGTCGGGGGAGTTGCAGATGATCGGGGTGGTGTCACACAGGGCCTCGGGATCGTCGATGCCCAGGCCGGCGACCGCGTCGATGAAATCGGCTCCCGGTCGGGCCGGGCTGTAGCCCGAGTACTCCACCACGGTGGGAAACGGTCCGTCACCGGGTGGCAGGTAGACCGAAGCGGCCAGCGTGGTGCCGTCGCGCATCTCGATGTACTGGTACCCCTCGGCGAGGGTCTGGCCGGCGTAGAAGTCCTGCTCGGGTAGCGATTCGTCGACGCTCATGGCCCGCACAGTGGCGACGTCGGCGTTGCCGTCGACTGACACGTCGTAGTCGCCGGCGGTCAGGTCGCGGAACACATGGGCACCGTTCTCGTCGGTGACGCCGGCCCACGTCTCGCCGTCGAGCGTGGCGCTCACGGCCACCCCGGCGGCCAGGTCGGACACGATGATGCGCTCGACGCTGGACCGAACGGTGGCCGTGTTGATCGACGGTGCGTCGGGATCGGAGTCCGACGTCGCCTCGCTGCCCGTCGACGACGGGGTGGTGATGGAATCCGATGTGGACGGGGGCTCGGCGCCGTCGTCAGAGCTGGAGCAGGCGGCGGCCAGCACGGCCAGGGCCAGCAC
>JBPCTQ010000260.1:0-3227 GCA_051011595.1 Acidimicrobiales bacterium | reverse complement strand
CTCATCGACCCCTCCAAAGCGAAGCCTCTCCGAATCATCAACATCGTGCTCGGGATTGTCTTGGCCTTGGCCGCCATCGCGGAGATCATCAACGTCGAAGCCCTCGCCGAGGAAGACCTCGTTTCCGTATCAGTCGGGATTGGGCTGATTGGTCACCTGTTAACTGCCGTTGGCGTATCAGTTGCGTCGTTTATCGCTGACCGCCAGATGCAAGCCCCGGCATAGGGCCCGCCTACAGGTCGACTCACCACCACCCCACCGGTCACTCTGTGAGGACCGGGCCGCAGACCTCGGTCGAACGAACCGACTAGGTTCACCCGGGCATCCACGGGCACCGTCTCACGGCGGCGACCACGGGAGAGTACTTTTCCGTAATTGCCGTGAGTCTTCGTGTCTGTTAGGTGTTTCCGACTCAGGGGCAAAGGGGCACACACCATGCGTTCGGGCAACAACAACGGTCAGCGGCAGGGATCACGACTCGGATTGGCGCTGGTGGTCTGGGCGCTGATCGCCGCGTTACTGGCGCTGGCGTCGAGCCCGGCTGCCTCGCAGGCTCCCGACCCGGAGCGCCCCGCCCCCACCCCCAACGAGAACGCACTCGATGGTCCGACCGAGGTCGACGGTGGAGGGCGCCCCGTCACCCCCAGCCTGAGTGCCGACACCGCGGCGGGCGGTGGTGCCTTCTACGCCCAGTTCGCCCAACCCCTCACCGGCGCCGAATTCGACACGCTCGGCTCGGCCGGCGTCACGTTCGCGCAGGCATTGCCGCCGTCCACCTACGTCATCCACGCCGCGCCCGGCAGTGACGACGCCCTCGGATCGGTTGCAGGGTTCATCGGGCTCGAGCCGTACGTCGCGCTCGACAAGCTCACCCCCGCGCTGCGCGCCCAGCAGGTCCCCCAACACGCGGTCACCGAGGGCATCGTGCAGGGCGAAGCGGCCTTCTTCGCCGACGTGGCGCTCGCCGGAGCGCTGGCTGCAGCTGACGCGGCTGGTGTTGTGGTGCCCGACCGCGGTTCGTATCTGGTCGACAACCGTCTGGCGATCGAAGGCTCGCAGGTGGCCCTCGAAGTTCTGGCCGAGGACGACCGGGTGTTCGCGGTGAGCGAAGCCCCTGAGCCGGCCGTGCCGGAGGACATCACCCAGCAGCAGCTCCACAACGTCGACGACGTCCACACCGCCGGTCGCACCGGCACCGGCGTCAACGTGGCGCTGTGGGAAGCCGGCGCCAACGCCAACGTGGCGGTCCACGGCGAAATCGACCCCCGAGTCAACCGCAACAGCGCCACGGGCAACAGCAACCACGCCACCTCGGTGGCCGGCATCATGGTCGGCAACGGCTCCATCCAGGCGACGGCCGAAGGTATGGCCCCGACCGCGACCATCGAGTCCTACGACCTGTTGGGCGACGAGTTCACCCAGATGACGAACGCCGCCAACAACGACGGCGTGATCGCCTCCAACCACTCCTACGGGGCCGGCGACTTCGGTAACTACAACACCTCCACTCGTTCGATGGATGTGGTGGCGGTCAACACCAACCTGGTTCCGGTGAAGTCGGCCGGCAACAGCGGTCCCGGTTTCGACACACTCACCAGTCCGGGTACGGCCAAGAACATGTTCACGGTGGGCAGCGTCGAGGACAACGGCACCACCATCAGCGGCTTCTCGTCCCGCGGTCCCGCCGACGACGGCCGCATCAAACCCGACATCGTGGCCAACGGCAGCGGCGTCTTCGCTCCCGCCGCTACGGCGCTGCACCTCACCGGCAGCGGAACCTCATTCGCCGCTCCTGTGGTCACCGGCACCCTCGCCCTGCTCGAAGAGCACTACCGGGCAACCCGGGGCGGGGGCGACATGCCCCAGGACACCGCTCGAGCGGTGCTGGTGAACACGGCCCTCGACCGCGGCCTGCCCGGCGCCGATTACACCTTCGGCCACGGCCTCCTCGACGCCCAGGCCGCCCTCGGCCAGTTGGGCGCAGCCAACACATTCAACGGTGCGGTCGCCAACGGCGGGGTCAACAACCGGGCCATCACTGTTGCGCCGGGCACCCCGGAGCTGAGCGTGACCCTCAACTGGGTCGACCAGCCCGGCGTCGCCAACAGCGCAGCCAATGACATCGTGAACAACCTCGACCTCGAGCTGGTGGCTCCCAACGGAACCACCATCCATTACCCCTGGACCGGCCCCGGCACCGGAAACCCGGGCGGCAACGCCACCAACGCGGGGCCGAACGCCATCGACACCGTCGAACGCGTCCAGGTCACCAATCCCACGGCCGGCCAGTGGACGGTTCGGGTCACGGGCACCAACGTGCCCATGCCCGTCGCCGGAACCCAGACCTATGCGCTGGTCACCAGCTCACCCTGGGTTGCCGGTTGTGTGAACAATGACACGTTTGTGTGTGCGTCGGTGTTGGCTGGTCCTCCGGCGATGGTGACGGGGGACAACACCGGGTTTGGTGTTGAGGGTGGTGAGCCGTCGGCGTCGTGTGCGTTTGGTGGTGATCCGAGCCAGTCGACGGCGTGGTGGAATTGGACTTCGCCGGTGACGGGGAACGTCACGTTGGATACGGAGGGTTCGACGGTGCTCACGGATACGCAGTTGGCGGTGTACACCGGTACTGCGGTGAATGCGTTGACCGAGGTGGCCTGTGATGAGGATTCGGGGACGAATCTGTTGTCGTCAGTGACGTTCGCGGCGACGTCGGGAACGACGTATCGGATCCAGGTCGACGGGTGGAACTCGATGACGGGGGCATTCAACCTGAATCTCGCCGGTCCCCCGGGTGGGGCCACGTGTAATGGGTTGGCGGTTGACGTGGATTTGAATATGGGTCAGGTGCCGACGGTGAACGCGGATGTGATCTTGGGGACTCCGGGCCCGGACGTGATCGTGGCGTTGGGCGGGAACGACACGATTTGTGGCCAGGGCGGCAACGACACCATCAACGCCGGCCCCGGCAACGACTGGGTCGACGGCAACCTCGGCAATGACACCGTGTTCGGCCAAGACGGCGACGACACCATCATGGGCGGCCAAGGCGCCGACCAACTACTGGGCTTCGGTGACAACGACACCATCGATGGCGGTGTCGGCAACGACACCATCAACGGCGGGCCGGGTAACGACAACCTGTCGGGTGGTGATCAGAACGACCAGCTCTACGCCCAGGGCGGCAACGACACCGTGTCGGGCGGCAATGGTGATGACTTCATCATCGG
>JBPCTQ010000259.1:0-3206 GCA_051011595.1 Acidimicrobiales bacterium | reverse complement strand
CCTGGCAGGGCGTCGACGGTAAGACCTACCTCATCGGCACCGCCGACAGCTTCGATTTCCTCGACACGTTCTTCATCGATATCTCCGACCCGGCCAACCCGATCCCCATCAACCTGACCTACGGCGCTCTCGACTGGTTGGCCGAGGGTGTCAATCTCGACCAGGTGGAGACCGGTCAGTCCGCTGGCATCTTCAACCACGACGTCTGGGTCGACCGGATCGACGGTCGGGACATCGCCGTCATCTCCTACTGGGATCTCGGGTTCGTCACCGTCGACGTGACCGACCCGGCCAACCCGGTCTTCCTCGGCGACTCGACCTACCCCGCCACCGACCCACTCGGTCGGCCCTATGAGGGCAACGCCCACGCCGCGGTGTTCGGCGGAGAGGGCGAGTACATCTTCGGCGGCGACGAGGACTTCGATCCCGCCGCCATCGGGGTCACCTTCAATGGCGTCGGCTACGAGGCCGGCCCGGCCAACTTCGGCCCATCCGCCGACGAGGTGCCACTGGCCGGAGACGTCATCTGGACCGGTGGCGAAGGCTGCACCGTTGACGAGATTCCACCGGCGACCGGTTCGGACCAGGTCGCCCTGATCCAGCGGGGCAGCTGCTTCTTCTCGGTCAAGGCGGCCCACGCCACCACGCAGGGATATGCCGGCTACGTCGTCGCCAACAACGAGGCCGGGGGTGATGGCGTCCTGACCATGGCCGCCGGCGACCTGGCCGATCAGGTGACGATACCGGGCGCCTTCGTCGGGTTCAGCACCGGCGAACTGATGAAGGCCGGCGGCTCGGTCTCCGACTTCGGTCCGATCCTGTTCGATGGCTGGGGCTACCTGCGAATCCTGAACAACGCCGGATCGGCGATGACGGTTCCGGACCGGAGTCCAGGTCCTGACCCGACGATCGACGTCCCCCAGCTGCACGAGATCGGCTACTACGCGCCGGCCGAAACGCTGGAGAACTTCAACCCAGACGATCCGACCGAGTTCGGCGATCTCACGATGCACAACATCGAGGTCGATCCGCGCAACCAGGATCTCACCCCCACCTTCGACTTCGGACCTCGCATGTTCGTCTCGTGGTACTCGCTCGGCATGCGAGCCCTCGAATATCGGCCGGGCCACTTCCACGCCAACCAGCGGGGCGAAGGCAGCTACTCCTGGAACGTCCATGAGGTCGGCCGATTCATCGCCGAAGACGGCTCCAACTTCTGGGGCGTGCATGTCGAGACGGCGATGATCGATGGCGAGGAGGAGCAGATCATTCTGGCCTCGGACCGCAACACCGGCCTGTGGATCTTCACCTTCGACTGCTCGAACGACATCGACGGGACGGCCTTCTACTGCCAGCGACCGATCGAGGCCAGCATTCCGGAGATTCAGGGCGAGGCTCACCTGTCGCCATTGGACAGGCTGCTGGTGGCGACGTCGGGCGTCGTCACCGCCGTCGACGACGACGGCTTCTACCTGCAGGATCCGAATGGGGACGGCAACGACGCCACCTCTGATGCGGTGTACGTGACGTCGACCAGGACGGTCTCGGTTGGTGAAGCGCTCGAGGTGACCGGCATCGTCGAAGAGGTGATCCCGGGCGGGCCCAACACGGCCAACCTGTCGACCACCCAGCTGCGGGCAACCGACATCACCAGGAACGGCACGGCCTCACTTCCGTCGGCCACCGAAATCGGCCGAAACGGTCGTCTGTCCAGCGACACGACGGTGATCAGCGCCAACGAGCTACCGACCAACCTGCAGACCGACGACGCCGTCTTCAACCCCGAGACGGACGCCATCGACTTCTGGGAGTCGCTGGAGGGCATGCTGGTCGAGATCGACAGCCCGATCGCCGTGTCGGCCATCCGAACGTTCGGCCCGACGGCTGAGATCTTCACCCTGCCCAGCCTCGGTCAGATACGGGGCCCGAACGGCGATGTCGACGACTGTGATGACCGGCCACAGGCTCGAACCTGTGCGGGAGGGATCCTCCTCCAGCCCGACCCGCAGAACAACGGCGACCAGAATCCGGAACGGGTGCAGATCCAGTTCGGTCCGCTCTATGACGGCGCGATTCCGAACGCCTCCGTCGCCACGTCCTTCCGTGACGTTCTCGGCATCGTCGGTTACAGCTTCGGCAACTACGAGGTCAACGCCATCGAGGAGGTGGAGGTCTGGCGAAACAGCGGGCTGTTGCCCAACACCAGCCGCCTACGGCCCGACTCCACCAGTATCAGGGTGGCGACCTACAACGTGCTGAATCTGTCGCCCGCCGACACCGAGCAGCTGGCCACCCTCGGCGGCCACATCGCCAACAACCTGCGAGCCCCCGACATCGTCGCCCTCCAGGAGATCCAGGACAACAGCGGTGCGACCGACGACGGGACGACGGCGGCCGACCAGACCCTGGCGGCGTTGGTCGCTGCGATCGAAGCGGCCGGCGGTCCCTCCTACGAGGCGGTCGATGTCGCTCCGGCGAACAACTCACAGGGAGGGGTGCCGGGTGGCAACATCCGGAACGCCTTCCTGTACGACCCGGATCAGGTCACCCTGACCGACTTGCAGGATCTCAACTCGTCGGTGTTGGCCAGCGAGTACGGGGTCTCCGAGCCATCGGCCTGCGACGGCACCAGGGTCCCGCTGCTCGGCACCTTCGAGTATCGAGACCGCTTCGGCCAGACCCTTGGCTCGATCACCCTGGTCAACAACCACCTCACCTCCCGCTTCGGTTCGACGCCGATCTTCGGTGCCGTGCAACCGTTCGTGCAGGCCGGCGAGGCCGAACGTGAAGCTCAGGTGCTCACCTTGAACGAGGTGGTCGATGCTCGAGTGGCCAACGATCCCAATGAGCGGATCGTCGTCCTGGGCGACCTCAACACCTTCGAGTGGACCGACGAGTTGCTGGAGGACCTTCCCGGCCCCGACAACGCGCTGGTCAACCTGCTCGACGACCAGTACCTGAGTTCCTCCGATCAGGGCAACAAGTACAGCTTCATCTTCGAAGGCAACTCGCAAATGCTGGATCACGTGTTCGCAACGCCTTCGTTGCTCACCGGCCTCACGGAGCTCGACATCACCCATGTGAACGTCGACTACCCACGGGTCGATGCGTCGTACGGGAGTGACCACGAACCATTGGTCGCCCGCTTCACGTTCACCGGGGACAGCAACACCGACGCCGACGCCGACACCGACACCGACACCGAC
>JBPCTQ010000258.1:0-14871 GCA_051011595.1 Acidimicrobiales bacterium | reverse complement strand
GTGCTGGCCCAGGTCGGGCGCAGGGGTCGGGTCGATGAGCGGCGTGCGGGGCATTCGGGCCCAGGGTCCGGCCTCGCGGACCTGGTCCCGCTCGACCCAGAACTCGCGAGCGGCCAGCTGGGGATCGGCCAGCAGGTCTTCGCTCGTGGCCACCGGCGCCAACAGCACTCGTTCAGACACCGCTCGCCGGTGCAGATCGGCCTTCGTGTGGCCGGACAACCAGGCGCGGAGAGCAGTGATCCCCCGGCCCGCGTCGGCCCGACTCAACTCGTCGGTGCGAACCGCCGTGACGAAGTCGCCCCATTCCACACCGACCAGATCGGCGGGGAGGGCGCCGTCGGCGGCCACCCAGCCCATGAGGCGAGCAAAGCTGTCGACCGTGACCGCCCCGAGCACGGGCAGGGTGATGCTCACCCAACCGTCGGCCACGCGTTCCACTCCGGGATAGGGCACACCGGGGGTGAGCTCGGATCGAGGTTCGGCCCGGCGTTCGTCGGCACTGGCCGGGTCGTCGTCGGTGACGGCGCCGTATCCAGTGGCGTTCATCAACGTCCAGGTCACGGCGATCTGCATCGAGGTGTCGAGATCCTGACCGCGACCCGATCGCTCCCGTTCGTAGAGGGCGATCACGATGTCGGCCGTCGCCGCCCCTGCACCCTGGGGACCACTCTGGGGGAACCCGATGGGCACCGGGGGCCGGTCGCCATCACCCTGGAGCATCAACCGTCCGGCGGCCGCTTCGACGGTGAGATCGGCGGCCGGCCAGTGCGCTCGTGGGCCGGTGGTCCCGTATGGCGTGATCGACGCCAGGATCAGACCGGGGTTCCGCTGTCGGAGGGCATCGGTGTCGAGGCCCAGCGAGGACATCGATCCCGACAACACCGCGACGTCGGCTGATGCGATCAGGTCGGCCAAGCGCTCCCCATCGGCGGGATCGTCGAGGTCGAGCACCACACTCTGCTTGCCCCGCCCGAACGCTCTCCAGAACAAGGAGTCGCCGGTGTCGGCGTGCCAGGGCGGCAGGCGTCGACCCTCACAGCCACCGGGGGGTTCGACCTTGACGACCTCCGCACCCAGGTCCGACAGGATGCGGCCACACAGCTCACCCGAGGCATCGGTGAGATCAACCACCCGTATGCCGGTGAGCGGCGCCGTCACTGCCAGACCGGCCCAGCCGATCGATGGCGGGCTGACCGGGTCACGATCCGGCCAACCGTTCGATGATCAACGGCGGCTCGTCGGCGGCGTCACCAATCGACCAGGCCGCGGCGGCCAACGGTCGGGCAACGTCGAGTCGATCCTGATCTCGGTAATGCAACACGGCCAGCGGCTCGCCTTCGGTCACTGACTGGCCGACCTTGGCCAACACGGTGATACCCACCGCAGGATCGATGTCGTCTTCCTTGGTCTGGCGTCCGGCCCCCAACCGCATGGCCGCCACACCGACCCGCCGGGCATCACACCAATCGATCACACCCGATCGAGGCGCCGGCAGTTCGACCTGGTGCGGCGCTCGCGGCAGCACGGTCGGGTCGGTGATGAACGCCGGATCGCCTCCTTGGGCCTGCACCACCCGACCGAACAGCTCCATCGCCGACCCCGACTGGATGCTCTGTTGCAGCTGGTTCCGGGCGTCGTCGGAGTCGGTCGCGACACCGGCCAACATCAGCATCTCGACCCCCAGGGCCATGGTGACCTCGGTGAGGTCACCCGGACCCTCGCCGCGCAACACGGCCACCGACTCCACGATCTCGGTGGCGTTGCCCACCTCGGCGCCGAGGGGCTGGTCCATGGCGGTGAGCAGCGCCACGACGGGCGTGTCCTCGGCCGCCCCGATGTCGACCATGGTGCGAGCCAGGGCGCGGGCATCGTCGATGTTGGTCATGAAGGCACCGGATCCGACCTTCACGTCGAGCACGAGGCCGTCGAGGTCTTCGGCCAGCTTCTTGGACATGATCGACGACGCAATCAAGGGGATCGACGGCACGGTGCCGGTGGCGTCGCGGAGGGCATACAGCCGGCGATCGGCCGGCACGAGGGTCTCGGACTGGCCGGCCAACACCAGCCCCGTCTCGGAGAGGATCTCGGCGAAGCGGTCGGGGTCGAGGGCGGTGGTGAATCCGGGAATGGTCTCGAGCTTGTCGAGGGTGCCACCGGTGTGGCCCAGCCCTCGTCCGCTCATCATCGGCACGGCGACACCACACGCGGCCACCATCGGGCCGAGCGGGATCGACGCCTTGTCACCGACACCTCCGGTGGAGTGTTTGTCGACCTTGGATCGGGTGATGGCACTCAGATCGAGGACTTCACCGGAGTGGAGCATGGCGTCGGTCCACACGGCCAGCTCGTCGTTGTCGAGGCCGTTGACGAAGACCGCCATCGCCATGGCCGCCATCTGGTAATCGGGGACCGATCCGGCCACGTAGCCCTCGATGAGCCAGCGGATCTCGTCGGCAGTCAGCACACCACCATCGCGTTTGTGTTCGATCAGCTCGACAACGTTCACGGCCGCTCTCCCTGTGGGTCGTCTCCGAGAATGGGTTCTACTTCGACCACCGTCTTGGTGGTGAACACCTCACCGTGGCGCTCCACCACCTCGGCCCGCCGAGGATCGCCCAGGAACGCCTGATAGGCGGCGCGGGTCGGGAATTCGAGCACGTGGAACTCCATGGGCAACTCGGTCGGCTGGCCGGCGCGCCGATGGCCACGGAACACCACCCGGGCACCATGGGTGGGCATGAGCCGAAGGACCTCGGTCTCGAAGGCGTGTACCGCACCGGCCCGCTCGGGTGGGGCCGCCCCCACGAAGGCGACGGTCACCACCTCGTCGGTTCGGGTTCGACTCATCGGCGCGAACCTATCGTGTGGTCCGATGCACCCTGCCCGATCTCGACGGCCAGCTCGAGCTCGTGGCGAATGGGCACTTCTCCGTCCCCGACCAGCGGGATGGTGAGCTTGATCCCAGCCCGGGCGGCATCAACGGCACCGAGGCGAACGGCGACCAGGTCCATACCCCACCGCTGGTAGAAGGCGAACGCACCGGTGTTGTCGTTGGTGGTGACCACCCACAGTTGCCGACAGCCGAGCCGTCGGGCGGTGTCGAACACGTTGTCGAACAATGCCGTGCCGATGCCCTGGCGCTGATCGAAGCTCTCGATGGCCACGACCTCGCACCGGTCATCCTCCACGTCGTAGGCGAGCACACCCGCCAACCGGCCGTGTCGGTAGGCACCCACCAGCGACCCGGCGGCGGGATCGATCAGCGCACCACGGCGGGCGACCGTCGCACCAAAGGTCGATCGCAGCCGGGTGACGACCGCGTCGGTCTCCGCACCCGCGGTTGGAGGTCGGACATGCACCACGGGGTTCATCCTGGCACCAGGCGGGCGCCGGCTCCGATCCGGTGGGATTGGGATTCGGCCACCACCACCAATAGCGTTCCTGCGACACCAAGCGAGGAGACCCCATGCCCATCAACCCCGATGCCATCGGCGCCGAAGGCCAGCCCGGTGAGTTCAGCTGGACGTCGAAGGACAGCTTGCTCTACGCCCTGGGCGTCGGTGCCGGCGTCTCCGACCCCATCGGGGCAGAGTTGGAGTTCACCACCGAGAACACCAATGGCGTCGAGCAGCAGGCCCTGCCCACCCAGGTGGTCGTGCTGGGTATGGGAGCTGGTGTCGGTCCCGACTTCGGCGACTTCAACCTGGCCATGCTCGTGCACGGGGAGCAGGCCATCACCTTGCACCAACCGCTACCCGCGGCCGGCACCGCGGTCGGGGTCAGTCGGGTGGCCGACATCGTCGACAAGGGCAAGGCCTGTCTGGTGGTGCTCGAGAACAACGTGTCCGACACCGACGGCAATCCCATGTGGTCGTCGACCAACACCTTGTTCATCCGAGGCGAGGGTGGCTGGGGGCGTGAGCGAGAGAAGACGGCACCGGCCAACGCGGCCCCCGACCGTGACCCCGACAAGACGGTGAGTTATCAGACCCGACCCGACCAGGCGCTTCTGTATCGCCTCAACGGCGACCGCAACCCGCTCCACAGCGATCCTTCCTTCGCCACCGCGGCCGGTTTCCCCAAACCGATCCTTCATGGCCTGTGTACCTACGGGTTCACCGGTCGGGCCCTGCTGCACGCCATGTGCGACAGCGATCCGGCCCGCTTCAAGGGCATGGACGCCCGGTTCTCCACTCCGGTGATGCCGGGCGACCAGCTCGACGTCAAGATCTGGGACAACGGCGACGGCACGGCCGTCTTCCAGACCTGTGTCGGCGACAACGTGGTGATCAACAACGGTGGGCTCTCCTACGCCTGACCCCGCCTCCCCGTCCGGGTTCCCGGCCGACTTCTGGTGGGGGTGCACGTCCTCGTCGGTGGGCAGCGAGGGTGTGGGCCCGGCTGCCGATTGGTCACTCTGGGAGCGTGAAGGCCGGGCACCGATCTCGGGCGACGGTTCGGGTCTGCTCACCAACTTCGCCGACGATCTGGCCGGATTGGCCGAGCTCGGTCTTCGCCATCAACGTCTGACCCTGGAGTGGGCCCGGATCTCGCCCCGACCAGGTGTGGTCGACCGAGGCATGATCGAGCACTACCGGCAGGTGCTCCGCTCCGCCCGTGAGGTGGGGATCGAACCGTGGATCACCTTGGTCAACGGCTCGCTTCCCGGTTGGTTCGGCGACGACGAACGGGGATTTCGCGACGAGCGCGGGGTGGGTCTCACCTGGGCTCGCCATGTCGATGTGATGGCCGAGGCGTTCGATGACCTGGTCGCCGGCTGGGTGCCGATCGAGGATCCGGTGGGTATGGCCCTGCGCGGCCATCTGCTCGGTACCCGACCGCCGGGTCGCACCGATCCGGTGATGGCCCGTGAGGCGGTCGAGGGGGCCCTGGCCGCGGTGTGGGAGGCGTGGCGGCTGCTGCGGTCGGGTGATCACCCGGTCATGGCCGTCTTCGGTCTGCCCACCGTCCATCGGTCCGGTTCCGAAGCGGCTGACGAAGCCCAGCGGTGGGACCAGGTGGTGTGGACGTCATGGATCGAAGCGCTACGCGACGGTGTGCTCCGGCTTCCGGGACGGGCCCCGATCGAACGCGAAGGACTGGCCGACGCCTTCGACTACATCGGGGTGGGATACGACCACCCGATCGGCATCGAACCCGATGGCAGCTTCGTGCCGATCCCTGCGGGGGGAAGGGTCGACGGCTCGGGTTTCGTACCGGTGCCCGAGGAGCTGGGTGTGGCCCTCCGTCGACTGGCCGAGGAGCTTCCCGACCGACCACTGGTGATCGGGTCCACCGGGGTGGCCACCGACGACGACGACTGGCGCGCTCAGATCATGGGCGAGACCATCGACGAGGTGCGTCACGCCCTGGCCGACGGCATCGATGTCCGCGGCCTCTTCTGGCACACGGCCATCGACGGCTACGAGTGGTTGTCGGGCTTCGAGAACCCGCGTGGCCTGCTGACCCCGGCGCGCACGGCCAAACCCAGTTTCGAAGTGCTGGCCGGTCACCTCACCCACAGCTGACCGCGCCACCAACTGGCGGTCCAACGCGTCACCTATGACGCGCTCCACCGCCAGAACGCCACGCTCGCCCCGCGACACCCTCAGGTGCGGGCGACGTACTCGGCGCGACCGCCGCTGCCGTGTTTGTTGAGGCGCTTGGAGAGGTGCAGGCCCTCGAGGATGAACTCGATGGCGCTGGCCAACATGCCCGGAGCGGCGCGTACGTCGGCATCCTCGTCCTCGAGCAGCTCGTCGACCGGAATCCGCAAGGCCGGAATCTGATGGAGCAGGGCTTCGTAGTCGTCGGCCGAGATGTCTTCACCCGCGGCCACCGTGACGCCTTCCTCGAAGGCCTCGATGATGTCGCGGTGATGAACCGGATCGACACCGTCGCGGAAGGTGCTCAGCACGGCCGCCTTCACCAGGTGATCGAGCACCTCACCCTCACGGCCGTCGTCGAGCATCTCCAGCTCGACCTTGCCCGACGTCGACGCCGCCAAGGCCTCGAGATCGACCACCCGGGGGACCACCACCGACTCGCCCTGCCGCAAGGTTCGCCGGAGGGCGGCCGCGGCCAATGCTTCGTAGTTGGTGACCGACATGCGCACCGACACCCCCGACCGCTGATTGATCGAGGAGGATTGACGGGCGAGCTGGCTGATCTGGGCGACGACTTCGGTCATGAAGTCGGGCATGGCGAAGGTGACACCCTCGATGGGGGCCACCGCCGCCTCTTGTTCGACGATGATGATCTCGGTGTCGACATCGAGCGGGTAGTGGGTACGGATCTGGGATCCGAAACGGTCCTTGAGCGGGGTGATGATGCGGCCGCGGTTGGTGTAGTCCTCGGGGTTGGCCGATGCCACCAACAACACGTCGAGCGGCAGCCGGACCTTGTAGCCCCGAACCTGCACGTCGCGTTCTTCGAGCACGTTGAGCAGACCGACCTGGATACGTTCGGCCAGGTCGGGCAACTCGTTGATGGCGAAGATCCCACGATTGGTGCGGGGCACCAACCCGTAGTGCAGGGTGAGCTCGTCGGAGAGGTACCGCCCCTCGGCCACCTTGATGGGATCGACCTCGCCGATGAGGTCGGCGATGGCGGTATCGGGGGTGGCCAGTTTCTCGCCGTAGCGGTCGTCGCGATTCACCCACGCGATGGGCGTCTCGTCACCGAGCTCCTCGACCAGGTCGCGCGCCGGCTTCGACACCGGGGCGTACGGATCATCGTTGATCTCCGAGCCGGCCACGATGGGCATCCACTCGTCGAGCAGACCGGTGAGGGCCCGGATCATCCGGGTCTTGGCCTGCCCCCGCTCGCCCAGCAGGATCACGTCGTGCCCGGCCAACAGCGCGTTCTCGAGCTGGGGCATCACCGCGTCCTCGTACCCGAGCACGGTGGGGAACAGCTGCTCGCCGTTGCGGATGCGGGCCACAGCGTTTCGCCGGATCTCGGTCTTCACCGGAACCGAGACCCAGCCCGAGGCCTTCAGTTCTCCGAGCGTGGTTGGTCGCGACATGGGGCGAGGGTAACCCGGTCGGCGCCTCTGTCGACAGGCGGGGATCGCCGTGCCCGCCTCACACCACGAGTCGCCTCGGCTCGAAGCGGTGGATAGCGTGCGGCCGGTGGAGCTGTCGGGCACGTGGTTGGCGCATCTCGCGGATGACCACTTGCGGCGCGATGTCCCTGATGCCGGGCTCGACGAGAGCGACTGGCACGAGGTGTCGGTGCCCGACCATTGGCGCAACTGGCCGGCCTTCGCCGACAACGACGCACCGATCTTCCTCCGTCACCACTTCGACCTCGACGACGTCGAAGACGGCCAACGAACCTTCCTCCGTTTCGACGGTGTCGCCTATCAGGGCGACGTGTGGCTCGACGGCGACTACCTGGGCGCCACCGAGGGTTACTTCTTTCCCCACGCGTTCGAGATCACCGACCTGGCCGAGGCCCGATCCGACCATGTCCTCACCGTCGAGGTCAGCTGCCCGCCGGTCGGCGATCCGTCGGCTCGGCGCACGCTCATGGGGGCCCTGCAGCACAGCCCGTTCGTATCCCGGAGCTGGAACCCGGGTGGGATCTGGCGGCCGGTGCACATCGATCGCACCGGGCCGGTTCGGATCCGCTTCTTCCGCATGATCTGTTCGGAGACCACCACGGATGAGCGACGGGGCACCCTGGCCCTGCGCGCCGTGGTGCACACCGACGAGAGCACCGATGTGGTGTTCCGGACCACGGTGGCCGGGCTAGTCGACGAGCACCCGGTGCCGCTGGCCGCCGGTGAGAACCGCGTCGAATGGTCGGTGCCGGTCGACGACATCGACCTGTGGTGGCCGCACAGCCTCGGCGAACAGCCGTTGTACGACGCCGAAGTGACCGTGATGCTCGGCGACGGTTCGGTCAGCGACCAGCGACGGCGCCGAGTCGGCTTCCGCTCCATCCAGTTCCGCAACTGGATCTCGAGCATCAACGGTGAGCGCCTGTTCCTCAAGGGTGCCTGCCTCGGCCCCACCGTCGACGCGCTGGGCACGGCCGACCACGACCAGGTGGTGGGCGACGTCCGCGCCGCCCGCGAGGCCGGCCTCGACCTGTTGCGAATCCACAGCCACGTGGCCCGACCCGAGCTCTACGACACCGCCGACGAACTGGGGATCCTGCTCTGGCAGGACATGCCCATGAGCGGCCAGTTCGCCCGCAGTGTGGGCGACCAGGCCACCCGCCAGGCGCGCGAGATGGTGGATCTGCTCGGCCACCATGCCTCGGTGATGTTGTGGTGTGCCCACGACGAACCCGATCCGATGCCCACGGCCCACGAGTACCGACCCACTGCCGGTATCTTCCGCCGCCAACGACCCACCTGGAACCGGACCGTTCTCGATCGACGGGTCAAACAGGTGCTCACCAAGTTCGACGAGTCGCGGCCGGTCATCGCACACGCCGGCGTGCTGCCCCACCTGCCCCAGCTCGACGGCAGCAGCAGCCACCTGTGGTTCGGCTGGCAGACGGCCCGAGCCGCCGAGGCCGCCGGGTTTCTCGCCCGAATGCCCCGCCTGGCTCGATTCATCTCGGCCTTCGGCGCCCAGGCCGTCCCCGATACGACCGACTTCATCGACCACCACGCCTGGCCCGACCTCGACTGGGGTGCGCTCGAACACGAACACGGGCTGGAGGTGGAGGCAGCCTGTCGGCACTGCCCACCCGAGGACTTCGAGACGTTCGCCGATTGGCAAGCCGCCACCCAGCGCCATCAGGCGGCCGTCGTGAAGACCTCGATCGAGATCCTGCGCCGGCTCAAGTACCGGCCCACCGGCGGGTTCGCCCTGTTCCACCTGGCCGACGCCCACCCGGCGGTCAGCCACGCCGTGCTCGATCACCAGCGGCGCGCCAAACCGGCCTTTCGTACGCTGGTCGACGCCTGCAGACCGGTGATCGTGGTCGCCGATCCCATGCCCGCCCACGCCACACCCGGTGACCCCATCACCCTCGACATCCACGCCATCAACGACCTGCGACAGACCATTCCGGCTGCCCGGATCAAAGCGGTGGTCGACGTCGACGGCGACCAACGAACGTGGGTGTGGGAGGGAGAACTGCCCGCCGACGAGGTGGTTCGTGTCGGGCAGGTCGAGTGGCCGACACCGTCGACCGACGCCGAGGTGGTACTCGATCTCGAGCTCACCAGCGAGCTGGCCACCGCCACCAACCGGTACAATGCAGTAGTCCGTTCGACACCGGCGGTGGGCGAAATCCCCCGCTGAAACGAACGGGACCGACCCCGACGAGCCGACCACCGAGTCCCGTCGACCACCGACGGCCAGGGTTAGGCTCGCCCGCTGGGCCAGCAGTACCGTCTGGCCCCAGCGGCCCCGCCCGCCGCACCAGCGAACCATGAGGTCCTCGATGGCAGACATCACCACCCGGCCCGGCCGCCACGAACCCGAACCCATCAGGCGTGCGCCCCGCCCCCTGCCGTTCCCGCTGAACATCTACCAGACGTCGGTGGGCCGCAAGTGGGTGATGGCGCTCACCGGGCTGGGCCTGCTCGGTTTCGTACTGGTCCACATGATCGGCAACCTCCACATCTACGAGGGCCCGACCCAGATGCACGAGTACGCCGAGACCCTGCGCGACCTCGGCGGTCACCTCATCCCGCGCACCGTGCTGTTGTGGATCATGCGCCTGGGTCTGATCGCCATGTTCGCCCTGCACATCCACTCGGCGTACACGCTGAAGGAACGCAGCCGGAAGGCCAGCGAATCGGCCGGGTACATGAGCGGACAGAAGAAGTACGCCGGCGGCCAGGACTACATCGCGGCCAACTACGCCAGCCGCACCATGCGGTGGACCGGACCCATCATCGCCTTGTTCATCCTGTTCCACCTGGCCGACCTCACGTGGGGCTGGTTCAGCGACGACTGGGTACGCGGCGATCCGTACCACAACGTGGTGAACAGCCTGTCCAACCTGCCGGTGGCCATCCTCTACGTGGTGGCCAACCTGGCGCTGGCCCTGCACATCTTCCACGGCGGCTGGAGCATGTTCCAGAGCCTGGGGATCAACAACCCCAGATACAACGGTGCTCGCCAGGCCATCGCCGCCGGCCTGGCGCTGGTGATCCTGGTGGGCAACCTGAGCTTCCCGCTCATGGTGCAGGCCGAGGTCATCAACGAAGACAATCGTGACTGCCCGGTGGGCGAATTCGAAGAATGCCTCCATGACGGGGCCGCGGCTCCGGGAGAGGGCTGACCATGACGATCCTCGATCCCAAGGTCCCCGAGGGCCCCATCGCCGACAAGTGGGAGAACCACAAGTTCTCCATGAAGCTGGTGAACCCGTCCAACAAACGGAAGTTCTCCATCATCGTGGTGGGCACGGGGCTGGCCGGTGCGGCCGCCGCGGCCACCCTCGGCGAGCTGGGCTACGACGTGAAGGCCTTCACCTACCACGACTCGCCCCGCCGAGCCCACAGCATCGCCGCCCAGGGTGGCATCAACGCGGCCAAGAACTACCAGAACGACGGCGACTCGGTGCACCGGCTGTTCTACGACACGGTCAAGGGCGGCGACTACCGCAGCCGTGAGGCCAACGTGCATCGTCTGGCCGAGGTCTCGGTCAACATCATCGATCAGGCCACCGCGCAGGGGGTGCCCTTCGCCCGCGACTACGGCGGCCTGCTCGACAACCGCTCCTTCGGTGGCGCCCAGGTGAGCCGCACCTTCTACGCCCGCGGCCAGACCGGACAGCAACTGCTGCTGGGGGCCTATTCGGCGTTGATGCGCCAGGTCAGCGAAGGCACCGTCGAGCTCCACACCCGCTCGGAGATGCTCGAAGTGGTGAAAAAGGACGGCGAGGCGTGCGGCATCGTCACCCGCGATCTGCTCACCGGCGAGGTCAGCTCACACTCGGCCCACGCCGTGGTGCTGGCCACCGGCGGCTACGGCAACGTCTACTTCCTGTCCACCAACGCCATGATGTGCAACGTCACCGCGGCGTGGCGGGCCCACCGCCAGGGGGCGTTCTTCGCCAACCCCTGCTACACCCAGATCCATCCCACCTGCATCCCGGCCAGCGACGACTTCCAGTCGAAGCTCACCCTGATGTCGGAGTCGCTGCGCAACGACGGCCGCATCTGGGTGCCCAACGGTCACGACGACAGCCGGGCCGCCGCCGACATCCCCGAGTCCGAACGCGACTACTACCTCGAACGCAAGTACCCCGCCTTCGGCAACCTGGTGCCCCGCGATGTGGCGTCGCGCAACGCCAAGACCGTGGTCGACGAAGGCCGGGGGGTGGGGGCGCTACGCAACGGCGTGTACCTCGACTTCGCCGACGCCATCGCCCGCGACGGTCGTGACGTGGTCGAGGCCAAGTACGGCAACCTCTTCGAGATGTACGAACGCATCACCGGCGAGAACCCGTACCAGGTGCCAATGCGCATCTATCCCGCCACCCACTACACCATGGGCGGATTGTGGGTCGACTATCACCTGATGACCACCGTGCCCGGGCTCTACGCACTGGGCGAAGCCAACTTCTCCGACCACGGCGCCAACCGCTTGGGTGCATCGGCGCTCATGCAGGGCCTGGCCGACGGCTACTTCGTCATCCCCTACACCATCGGTGATCACCTGGCGGCCAAGCTGGGCGACGATCCGGTGCCCACGTCCGACCCCGTCTTCACCGCAGCCGAGGCGGCGGTGGCCGATCAGACCCGCAAGTGGCTCGACACCAAAGGCACCAAGTCGGTCGACTACTACCACCGAGAGCTGGGCAAGATCGTGTGGGACCAATGCGGTATGGCCCGCAACCGGGCCGGTCTCGAGAAGGCCCTCACCGAGATTCCTGCCCTGCGGGAGGAGTTCCACAAGAACGTGCGGGTGCTGGGGTCGGCCGAGTCGCTCAACCAGTCACTGGAGAAGGTGAACCGGGTGGCCGATTTCATGGAGCTGGGCGAGCTGATGGCCCGCGATGCGCTCGAGCGCGAGGAATCGTGCGGCGGCCACTTCCGTGAGGAACACCGCACCGAAGAAGGTGAGGCCAAACGTGACGACGAGAACTTCAGTCACGTGGCGGCATGGGAATGGAACGGCGAGGGCACGGCCCAGACCCGTCACCGTGAAGAGCTCGAGTTCGAGAACGTGGCCCTGAGCCAGCGTTCGTACAAGTGAGGCCGTGATGGGATCAGGAGTCGGACAGATGATCAACCTCACCCTCAGGGTGTGGCGCCAGGACGGGCCCGACGCCGCGGGCCGCTTCGAGACCTACACCCAGGCGATCAGCGAGGACGCATCGTTCCTGGAGATGCTCGATCTGCTCAATGAGGGCCTCAACGACAACGGTGAAGAGCCCATTGCCTTCGAGAGCGATTGCCGGGAAGGGATCTGCGGCACCTGCGGCATCATGATCAACGGCAAGGCCCACGGCCCCCAGAAGGCCACCGCCACCTGTCAGCTGCACATGCGGCAGTTCAGCGACGGCGACGAGATCACCATCGAACCGTGGCGGGCCGAGACGTTTCCCGTCATCAAGGACCTGGCCGTGCAGCGCACGCCGCTCGATCTCATCATCGAAGCCGGTGGCTACATCTCGGTGGCCACCGGATCGGCCCCCGACGCCAACCTCACCCAGGTGCCCAAGCCGGCGGCCGACGCGGCCATGGACGCCGCGGCCTGCATCGGTTGTGGTGCGTGTGTGGCCGCCTGTCCCAACTCGGCGGCTCAGCTGTTCACGTCGGCCAAGATCCAACACCTCAACCTGTTGCCGCAGGGTCAGGCCGAACGGTGGAAGCGCACCGAAGCCATGGTCGAGACCATGGAGCAGTTCTTCGGATCGTGCACCAACCATGGGGAGTGCCACGAGGCGTGCCCCAAGGAGATCAGCCTCGACTTCATCGCCTTCATGAACCGCGACTACGTGAAGGCCAAGATCAAGAACCGAGAGCTCACCGGCCAGCGCTGAGAACCCAATTTGCGTGAGAAAGCGGTCACCAAGACCGGTTTGTCACGCCGGATCGGGTGAAGCGGGGAGGAAACCGAGCAGGCGGTCGGTGAACTCGGGTGCCAAGGCATCGGGCAGCTCGTGGCCCAGACCCTCCACCACCCACAGTTCGCTGCCGGCAATGCCGGTGTGCAGGGCCTCGGCGTGATCGATGGGGAACACGCCGTCGCGGTCGCCGTGCACGATGAGTGTCGGGACGGCGATCTGACCCAGGCGGTCGAGGCGGGTGGGACTGACGTTGACGGCGACACCATGACCGGTCTCGGGGCGCCAGGCCACCACCACCTCGGCTTCGGCCTGTTGTTGTTGCCCACCCTCGTCGAACGCGAATCGGGGTCCGTTGAAGATGCGATACCCGTCCACCACCCACCGGGCACAGGCGTCGGGGTCGCGGGGTGGCGGCTCGAACAACCGCTCGGCCAAGGCGTCGACGATGGCATCGTGGGCCGATGACAGCCGCTCGTCACCCAATCCGGGCGTCGAGCTCACCAGGGTGAGCGATGCCACCCGGTCCGCGTGGTCGAGGGCCAGCACCTGTCCGATCATGGCGCCCATCGACCGGCCCACCACGTGGGCCCGTTCGACGCCGAGGTGATCGAGCACACCGACGGCATCGTCGGCCAGATCGGCGAGGCGGTAGGGCTCGTCGTGGGCCATGACCTGGCTGCGACCCACGTCTCGCAGGTCGTAGCGCACCACCCGGAAGCCGGCGTCGACCAGCGGGTCGACGAAGGCCGGAGTCCAACGGGCACACGGTGAGTCGGCTCCCGACACCAACAACACGGCCGGATCGTCGACGGAACCGAACTGTTCGACCCAGAGTCGAACGCCGTTGGTGACGACCTCCATGCCGGGGACGGTACCGTTGCCCTTCGTGATCAGCACCGGTCTCCAGTTCGTACGCGGCTTCCTCATGGGCGCCGCCGACGTCGTTCCCGGCGTGTCGGGCGGCACCATCGCGCTGGTTGTTGGTATCTACGAGCGCCTCATCGACAACATCCATCGGGGGGCCTCGGCGCTGGGCCGGGCCCTGCGAGGCGATCTATCCGGGCTCCGCGAGGGTCTCCGCTCGGTGGAGTGGAACTTCCTGATCCCCCTGGGTGTCGGCATAGTGGTGGCGTTCGTAGGCCTGGCCGGGGTGATCGAGCGGGGTCTGGAGGACTATCCCGAGGCCATGGCCGGGCTGTTCCTCGGGCTGGTGGCCGGGTCGGTGATCATCGCCCTCCGGCTGATCTCGTGGATGCGTCCCACCCTCGGTGTGATCTCGATGATGGTCGGGGTGGTGACCTTCATCGCCCTGGGCTGGTCGGGGGGCACGGTGGCCGACCCCAGCCTGTTCGCCTTCTTCGCCGCCGGCGGCGTGGCCATCTGCGCCATGATCCTGCCCGGCATCTCCGGTTCGTTCATCCTGCTCATGTTGGGGATGTACGCCGCCGTGCTCGACGCCGTGCACGACCGCGACCTGGTCACCCTGTTGGTGTTCGCCCTCGGTGCCGCCATCGGCTTGGGGCTGTTCTCCACCCTTCTCACCCGACTGCTGGGGCAGTACCACGACATCGTGATCGCGGCCCTGGTGGGACTGATGCTGGGTTCGATTCGGGTGTTGTGGCCCTGGCCCAACGGCGTCGGCACCATCAGCGACGAGGCGTCCGAGGTGGTCGACGGCACCGGGCTCGAGTGGCCCCAGGGCGACGAGTGGTTGTGGCCGACGGTGTGGGCCATCGTTGGTGTCGTGGTGGTGTCGGCCATTGCCCGACTGGCCCCCGAACCCGCAACCGACGAATCCGAGTCGACACCAGCCTGAGCCCGACCCGGTCAGCGCAACAGGAACCCCGGCGGTTGGTTGAGTTCGATCCACCCCACACC
>JBPCTQ010000257.1:0-15593 GCA_051011595.1 Acidimicrobiales bacterium | reverse complement strand
GTCCAGCGGCTGTCGATCTCGTCGTCGACCAGCAGTACCGGTCCGCGGGCCACGGCTGGGTCGGGCAGCGCGGTGGGATCGAGGCGGAGTCGGCTCCACACCGCGCCTACCTGATGGGCCGAGTTGGCCTGCTGTGACTGGAAGGTCGGTTCGGACCCGTCGGTGTGGGCCATCACCAGCGGCCGATGCAGCGGCAATCGGCCCAGTTCGGCCAATCCATCGCTCACCGCGTCGATGAGGCCGGCGCGTCGGCGCGACGGCATGGGGCAGATCCACGTCGGTCGGTCACCCCATTCCCAGCGTTTCAGCACGCCGGCCAGGGCAGAAAGCAGCTCGTCGGCTACGGCGACTTCGCGGCCTGCATCGGCTGCTTCGATCAACGCACCCACGATGGGGTTCCATCCGCCGTCGCCCAAACGGGCCAACGAGCGGCCGGGCTGGCACTGGCGTTCGGCCGGTATTCGCCCCTTGGGTTCGTCGAGACCGGCGGGCCACTGGCGCCTTGGTTCGACCACGTTGTCGGAGCCTCGCAGCATCTGCTGGGCGTGGGCCACGGTGATGGGGTCGGGGTCGTGTTGCCATCCGTGGTCGGTGCAGCGGTCGCAGCGGCCACACGGTTCGGCTTCGGCGTCGTCGAGTCGACGCCGAAGAAATTCGAGACGGCACGTCGACAGCCTGGCCCATTCCCGCATCTCGGTGGCCTCGGCCCGGCGCAGGTCGCGCAACGACGCCGCCAGCTCGTGATCGTAGGTCCAGGACTCGTCGGTGCGGATCCATCCGCCCGTGACTCGTTCGACGGCACGGTCGACCTCGAGGATGTTGAGCAGGGTGGCGAGTCGATTGCGCCCGAGGTTGACGTGTTGTTCGAGGGTGGGCATCGACGTGGGTGCCGCCCGATCGAGCTGGTCGAGGGTGTCACGGCAGATCTGTTCGGACGGCAGTGACACCGACTCGAACCATCGCCACACTGCGTCGTCCTCGACGGGGCGGGGCACGGCGATGATCTCGGCCGCCTCGAGGGCTCGTCCGGCTCGGCCGATCTGTTGGTAGTACGAAACCGGCGACGCGGGCAGGCCGAGGTGGACACAAAAGGCCAGATCTCCCTTGTCGAATCCCATGCCGAGGGCCGACGTGGCCACCAGTGCTTTCAGCTCGTTGGCCCGCAGGCCGTCTTCGAGGGTCAGCCGGACATCGGGCTCGACCGCGCCGGTGTAGGCCGCCACGGCGTGCCCTTGGGCCCGAAGCCAGGCGGCGGTGGTGTCGGCCTGGTCGACGGTGAGGCAGTAGATGATGCCCGAGCCCGGCAACGAGTCGATGGTCTCGGCCAGCCACGCCAGCCGGTGGGCGTCGTCGGGGAGGTCGACGACGGACAACCGCAACGAACTGCGGTCGAGTGACGTGCGCAACACCAGCGTGTCGTCACCCAGTTGGCCGGCCACATCGTCGCTCACTCGCTGATTGGCGGTCGCCGTGGTGGCCAGGACCGGGGTCCACGGCGGCAGGTCGGCGAGCAGCTCGCGGAGCCGGCGATAGTCGGGCCGGAAGTCGTGTCCCCAGTCGGAGATGCAGTGGGCTTCGTCGCAGACGAGTGCGAAGGCTCGCGTGCGGAGACAGTCGAACACTCGTCGCCGAAAGCCGGGATTGGCCAGACGCTCCGGGGCGATGAGCAGGAGATCGACCCGGTCGGCGGTAATGGCTTCCTCGATCTCGTTCCAGGCGTCGACATTGGACGAGTTGATGGTGACCGCCTCCAGACCCAGCCGGCGGGCGGCCGCCACCTGGTCGCGCATGAGCGCCAGCAGCGGGGACACCACGACGGTGGGACCCCAGCCTCGATCGCGCAGCATGCGGGTGGCCGAGAAGTACACCGCCGATTTGCCGAAGCCGGTGCGAGCCACCAGCAGTGTTCGCCGACGCTCGGCCACCACAGCCGCGACGGCCGCGATTTGTTCGGGACGGGCCACCGCCTCGGGCCCGGCCAGGGCGCAGACGTGCTGGGCCAGCTCCTCGCCCACCTGCGCTTGTGTGGGGCGGGTCGGTTCGCTCACGGGCATGCGACGACCGTACCCACCCGCAGGGACAGCAACGGAGCCCGGGTGGGCCGCCAACAGCTCAGCGGCGCTCGAGCTCCTCCACCACCATTCCCCCCAAACGGCGGAGCTCGTCGAGCTGGGAGTCGTCGAGCAGTCGCGGCCGATAGTCGATGACACACAGGGTTCCGGCCTGGGTACCGTCGGTGAGCGTGAGGGGTACTCCGGCGTAGAAACGAACCCGAGGACCATCGGCGACCAGCGGGTTGTCGGCGAATCGTGGATCGACCAGGGCATCGGGCACCTGGAGCACATCGCCGTCGAGGATGGCGTGGGCGCAGAACGCCATGTCGCGGGGGGTCTCGGTGGTATCGAGCCCGTGGCGCGACTTGAACCACTGGCGGCCGGTGTCGACCAGACTGATGAGGGCGACCGGGACGTCGAAGGCCCGGCTGGCCAGCTGGGTGTAGCGATCGAATCTGCCCTCCGGCTCGGTGTCGAGCACGTCGAGGTCGTGGAGTGACTGCACCCGACGATCTTCGTCGGGGGGCAGGGGAGCGTTCTGCCACCGGATGGCTCGACGCAGCAGCCAGGCGTGCATCTTGGTGCGGACGTACACCGCGCTGGCCGGCCAGATCATCCAGTCGGTCAGCGCTGACGCTGCCGCCGTAGGGGCGTGGCCGCTGATGGTGACCAGGCCCACGTCGCCGCCGTAGGGCGGGTCGAGGGCCCTGATGGCCTGGGCGAGCTCGAGCACGTCGGTGCCGGTCTCGGGGTCTTCCTCGAGCAGGATCAGCGATGGCTCGTCGCGGCGGGCGATGTGGAGCGCAGTGCGGTGGTCGGTGGTTTCGAAGATCTCCAACCCCTCGTCGGTGGCGGCCGTTCGCAGCGTGTCGGCGATGTCGGGATCACGAACCGCGATCAACACACTTCGCCCGGCGTCGGCCAACGCGGGGTCGAGCTCACTGATGGCCGTCGCCTCCGCGTGGGTGGAGGCGGCCGAGGACCCCTGAAGCACGATCGACTGGCCCTCGCTGGCCCCGAAGATCTCGGTGGTGGAGCCGGCCGCAGCCCCGTGCTCGCGAGCCAGGGCGAGCAGGTCATCGAGTGCTGCATCGGTGCGCCCGGGGTCGTGGTGAAACAGGGCCAGCCGGCTCACGTTGCCCTGCCGGGCCGCATCGACCACGTATTCGACCGTGCTGTGCCCCCACCCGGCCTTATCGGTGTACTCAGCGGCGCAGTACTGCGCGTCGTGCACCACCAGATCGGCGTCGCGGAGGAAGTCGACGTGGGTGCGGTCGGGTCGGCTGGCTTCGACGTCGCCGCCGCCGGCCAGGTCGCGCCGGTGAGGTTCGTGGTCCGAGGCATACACCAGGACCGCGCCGTCGACCTCGAGTCGGTAACCCAGGGTGAGGGCCGGATGGTTGAGGTATCGAGCCGTCACATTGATGTCATCGACGAAGAAGCTGCCCTCGATCAGGTCGTGGTAGTCGACGTCGGCCTCGAGTTGTTCGAGCGACAGCGGAAAGTACGAGTACTGCATCTGACCGGCCAGCGTTTCGCTGACCGACGAACTGAGACCTCGTGGTCCGTACACATGCCAGGTGTGGTGTGGCTCGAACAGCGGCGCGAAGAAGGGCAGGCCCTGGATGTGGTCCCAGTGGGTGTGGCTGATGAGCAGATGGCCTTCGATCGGCTTTCCGTCGGCTCGCGCCAGCAGCTCTTCGCCCAGGCCGTGGGCACCTGTGCCGCAGTCGATGACCACCAAGGTGCCGGCGTCGGAGCACACCTCGACACACGACGTGTTGCCGCCGTACCGGACCGTGGTGGGACCGGCCTTGGCGATCGATCCTCGTGTGCCCCAGAAGGTGACCCTCATGGTGCGTCCTCCCTCGATGCGACAGTAGGCCACTGCACCGAGATCGGCGAGAGGATCGTGGCCGACGGTGTGGCCGACCGGCTACACCGTGGCGGCCGCGAGTAGCCATCTCAGACGAGACCGGCAGCGGGGCCAAGACCACGCGCGACCGGTTGTCATGACCCATGATGGGCCGCGGCAGGAGCGGAGCGAGGAGTTGTCGGTATGCGTGTGGGGTTCATCGGGCTCGGCAATGTCGGCGCCAAACTGGCGACCACGTTGGTGCGAAACGGCGTAGAACTCTCGGTGATCGACCTCGATCCGCACCGAGTGCACGAGCTCGTGGCCCTGGGCGCGGCCGAAGCCTCCAGCGGTGCGGCGATGGCTCGTGATGTCGATGTGATCATCACCTGCCTGCCCAGTCCGGCCGCGTCGGCCGCCGTCATGGAAGACGCCGACGGTGTCCTGGCTGCCCTCGGCCCCGGACAGATCTGGGCCGAGATGAGCACCACTGATCATCACGAGATCCAACGGCTGGCCGTACTGGTCTCCGCAGCCGGAGCGTCGGCGGTCGACTGCCCGGTCTCGGGCGGCTGCCACCGGGCGGCCAGCGGCAACATCTCCATCTTCGCCGGAGCCGATCGGCCGACCTTCGAGCGGATGCTGCCGCTGCTGTCCACCATGGGTCGCCGAGTCCTGCACACCGGCCCGGTGGGGTCGGCATCGATCCTGAAGGTCGTCACCAACTACTTGGCCACGGCCAACCTGGTCAGCCTGTGCGAGGCGTTGGTCACCGCCGAACACGCCGGCATGGATCTGGCCACCACGTACGAAGCCATCCGGATCTCGTCGGGCAACTCGTTCGTACACGAGACCGAGGGGCAGGTGATCCTCAACGGCTCGCGCGACATCAACTTCACCATGGATCTGGTGGCCAAGGACGTCGGGTTGTTCCAGGCCATCGCCGACGACATGACGCTGCCACTCGAGGTGTCACCACTGCTGCTGGAGATCTTCCGGGACGGGATCGAGCGTTATGGCAGCCGGGAGCGGTCGCCCAACATCATTCGTCGGCTCGAGGACGCCACCGGTGCCGCGGTACGAGCCGAGGGGTTTCCGGCCGCCATGGTCGATGATGAAGCCGAGGTGGTGGGTTCGGAGGTCACACCAGCCAACCGATCGATCAATTGGGAGCAGCATGACTGACTGGATCGAGCTCAGCCGACGGGCCGGGGTGGCGTCGCACCGCCTGGTCGGATGGATCTATTGGGACCCGGTGGGAATCGACAACTACGCCGCTCTGGGGATACCCGACGGTCTCGGCTACTACGTCGCCACCCGAGCTGCGCCGCTCGGCGTGGCCGGCAACGAGGCGGTGACCGCCGCCTTCTATTCGATCAACGGCGACTTCGTGGCCATGTCGCTCGACTTGTGCCGCGAGCACACCACGTTCGAGGCCACTGCCGCGGCCCGTGATGCGGCGGTGTCGGTGGGTCTGTCCACGTATGCCCCCGAGATCGTCGACGGATTGATCGAACTGAACGATCCGTTGTGGGCGGCGGCCGACTCACTTTCGCCGGCCGGGCGAGTGCTGTTCGCTGCGCACCGTCAATGGGCCCGCCCCGACGACCCGCTGGTGTCGGCATGGCTGGCGGTCAACTGCATCCGTGAATGGCGGGGCGACACCCACTGGGCCGTACAGATCGCCGAGGATCTCGGCGAGACGGCGGTGGGAATCCTCGACGGGGCCTGGAGGGGCTACGCCGACGACTGGCTGCCTCGCAGTCGTGGCGCCGACGACGCTGCTCTGGCGGCGGGAATCGCCGAGTTGGAGGCACGAGGACTGGCCCGAGACGGTGCGGTGACACCCGAAGGTGTGCAGTACCGGCAGGGGCTCGAGGACCGCCTCGACGGTCTGTGTTCGGCGGCGTGGCGGGAGCTCGGGGTCGAGCGGACGACGGCCTTTCTCGACTTGATCGAGCCGATCGGTGCCCGCCTGGTCGAACGGATCGACGAGACGGCCGGTCCGAACTGGATGCCCGCCGCCCGCGATCGCCCGGGCTGAGGCGGGTCAGCCGAACAGGGGTGGATGTCGGTCGGACCACGGAGCGGCCGACTCGATCTGGGCGGCCAGCCTGATCAACAGATCCTCTCGGCCGTACCCGGCCACGAACTGCACACCAACCGGCAGACCGTCGGCTGACTGGTGCAGCGGCAACGACACGGCGGGTTGCCCACTGGTGTTGAACTGGGCGGTGAAGAGCAGGATCGACGTGAGCCGGGCCGATCCCAGCTCAGGGTCTCGCAGCCAGCCGATCTCGGGGGGTGGGGTGGCGATCACCGGGCTGACCATGATGTCGAACCCCTCGGTGTCCCACCACCCGGCCAGACGCCGTTGCCATTGATGTGTCCACTGGACCGCCTCCAGGTACTGCGCGGCCGAGATCGACCGCCCCAGTTCAGCGCCCGCCCAGTTGTCGGCCTCGACCTCGTCGGCGGTGAGCGGCTCGCCGATCTCGGCGGCCATGACGTCGAAGTCACGCGCCGCGTTGGCCAACAAGATGGTGAGAAAGTGCTGGGAGAACGCTTCTTCGGCCATGGCTGCCGGCTGGTCGATCGATACGGCGTGACCAAGTGACTCGAGTAAGCCACCGGCGGCTTCGACGGCGGCGACACACTCGGGGTGGGTGTCGCCGGCGGCCACGGTGGGGGCGAGCCCGATCTTGAGTGGACCCGGGTCGGTGCCGACCTCGTCGGCGTACGGGCGTTGTGGTGGTGCGGCGAAGTAGGGGTCACCGGATTCGGGGCCGGCCATCACGTCGAGGGCCGTCGCGGTGTCGCGCACGGTCCGGCTGACCACCCCGTCGATGGTGGCTCCGGCCCACCCCTCACCGGCCTCAGGTCCGTGGGACACGCGGCCCCGACTCGGTTTGAGGCCCACCAGGCCGCACTCGCTGGCCGGCACCCGAATGGAGCCACCGCCGTCGTTGGCGTGCGCCATCGGCACCAGGCCGGCGGCGACGGCCGCGGCCGATCCGCCGCTGCTGCCACCCACCGAGTGGTCGAGATTCCACGGGCTCCGGGTGGGCCCGAAGGCCACCGGTTCGGTGGTGACGGTGGAACCGAACTCGGGGGTGTTGGTGCGGCCCAGCGTGACGAGGCCCGAGTCGCGGAACCGCCGATAGAGGTGGGAATCCACGCTCGACCGCACGTCTCGTCGTTTGAGCCCGAGGCAGCCCCGATGATGGGGCTCACCGGCGATCGTGCACCCCAGGTCCTTGATCAGGAACGGCACCCCGCGGAACGGTCCGTCGGGCAGATCTCCCGACGCCTCGGCCCGAGCCGCCTCGTAGCGCGGGTGGATGACCGCATTGATGGCCGGGTTGTGTCGTTCGATGCGATCGATGGCCTCGTCGACCAGTTCGAGAGGGGAGACCTCGCCCTGCTGGACGAGGCGGGCGAGATCGGTGGCGTCGAGTGCGGCATCAGTCATGGCGAGCACGGTAGTCGTCCTCGTCAGGATGAGCCCGAGTACGTTCGGCCAGCCGATTGGCACTACCAATGACACCGGATGATGGACTTCGCGCTGACCCCTGAACTGGAGTCGCTTCGGGAACGGGCGCGGTCGGTGGCGGCTGACGGGGTCGCTCGTTTCGGTCGTCACAACGACAGCTGGATCAACGGATTCTCCAAGGAGTTCGCCCAGGTGCTGGCGGCCGAAGGCTGGATCGGCATGGGTTGGCCCGAGGAGCACGGTGGCCGAGCCCGACCTCCGATCGAACGGGTCATCGTGGCCGAGCAGCTCATCAGCGCGGGCGCTCCCATTGCCGCCATGTGGTTCGCCGACCGGCAGATGGGGCCGACGTTGATCGCTTATGGCACGGCCGAACAACAGGCGCGCTACCTGCCCGACATGCTCACCGGCGCCACCACGTGGTGTATCGGCATGAGTGAACCCGATGCCGGCTCCGACCTGGCGTCACTGTCCACCAGCGCCGTCCGGGACGCCGATGAGTGGGTGATCAACGGGCAGAAGATCTGGACCAGCTTCGGTGAGGTGGCCGACTACTGCTACCTCATCGGCCGCACCGGCAGCGACGGGCCTCCACACCGGGGCATCTCCGAGATCGTGGTGCCGATGGACACTCCCGGCATCGAGGTTCGTCCCATCACCGACATGACCACCAACCGCCATTTCTGTGAGGTCTACTTCACCGATGTGCGGGTGCCGCTCCACAATCTGGTGGGTGTGGAAGGTGACGCGTTCAAACAGACGATGCGCCAGCTCGAACACGAACGTGGGGGTATCGACCGTCTGGTCAGCAACCGGGCCCTCTACGAGCTGGCCCTCGAGCGGGCCGACCGCAACGACCCTCGGGTCCGCCAGCAGATCGCCGAGCTCGAGACCGGCTACCGAGTCGGCCGGCTGCTGGTCTACCGAGAAGTGCTGCGACAGGCGCCGGCCGGTTTCAGCGCAGCCACCAAGTGTTTCTGCACCGAACACGAGTGGCGGGTGGCCGAGTTCGTGGCCCAGGTGCTGGGCCCGGCGGCCACGTTGTTCGACGATGTCACCCACGGCCTGCTGTATGCCCCCGGCTACACCATCATGGGGGGCACATCGAACGTGATGCGCAACATCCTGGGCGAGCGAGTGTTGGGCCTGCCCCGAGAGCCGCGGGTGTGAATTCGCGGCGCCCGTGCCTGTTCGTGGGGGGCACATCGCGATGTCATGGGCAACATCCTGGGCGAGCGAGTGTTGGGCCTGCCCCGAGAGCCGCGGGTGTGAATTCGCGGCGCCCGTGCCTGTTCGTGGGCGCCACCTCCGAATGTCACCCTTGTCGACCGAGCTCGATCAGTTGTCGTACTGGTCGTGGCGGCGGAGCCAGTCCATCGTCCATGGCAGGTCGTCCTCGTTGCGTCCGAGCGGGGTGAGGTCGAGGAGCTGGTAGGCGCTGTTGAACGGATCGAGGCCCCGGGTGTAACACGAGTACGTGTGGTACACGGCACCGTCGTCGCCGAGGGCGAACACACTGAGGCCCGGGAGCTCTTCGGGTGGGTCGGTGATGGGCGCGAAGTTGTGGGTGGCGTCGCCGGGGTGATCGTCGGGGAACGACACGTCGAAGTCGATGTTGAAGTCGCTGTCGAGCGACGAGACCCACGGAAAGCTCCAACCCATCCGCTCGCGGTACTCCAACAAGGTGGCCAATGGTGCCCGTGACACGGCGATGAGGGTGGTGTCGCGGTGGGCGAGGTGGATACCCGTGCCGTCGTAGTTGTCAGCCCAGAACGAGCAGCTCGGACAGCCCTCCTCCCAGTCGGGTCCGAACATGAAGTGGTACACGACCAGCTGACGGCGCCCCTCGAAGAGCTCGGCCAGCGTTCGGGCACCGGATTCGGTGTCGAAGGTGTAGTCCTTGTCGACCTTCACCCATGGCAGCCGGCGTCGACGTCGACTGAGCTCGTCGCGTTCGCGGGTGTGGGCTTTCTCGTCGTCCATGAGTGCTCGCCGGGCGTCGAGCCAGGTCTGGCGATCGACGATGTCTGGGTGTTCGGTGGAGGCCATGGCGAGAGCGTAAGTCAAGACTTACGATTGGGCAACGACATGTGCCAGAGTGGGGCGGTGCAGGTGGATGTGCTGACCGAAACGACCATCGATCGCCCGGTTGCCGCGGTGTCGGCCTACGCCGCCGATCCCGGAGTCGCGCCGGAGTGGTACGACAACATCGAGTCGGTCGAGTGGGAAACCGAACCGCCGCTGGCACTGGGGAGCCGAGCCGCCTTCGTGGCCCACTTCCTGGGTCGTCGTATGGCGTACACGTACGAGGTGGTCGAGTTCGAGCCTGGTCAGCGACTGGTGATGCGCACCGCCGAGGGGCCCTTCCCGATGGAGACCACCTACACCTGGGAACCGCTCGGCGACGATCGCACCCGAATGACCCTCCGCAACCGGGGTACCCCCTCGGGGTTCTCTCGTCTGGTCGGTCCGGTGATGGTACGGGCAATGCGGCGAGCGAATCGTCGCGACCTGGCGGCGCTCAAGGCTGTGCTCGAATCGCGAGACGCCTGACCGTGTGGCTCACGGAGCCGAGCTGATGGTCGGCCCCATTCCTTCGGTTCCGGCCGACGCCATGGCGTGGATAGATGCCGATGCCATGAGAGAGATCGACCGGATCATGGTCGACGATCTCGATATCCGGCTCGAGCAGATGATGGAGAACGCCGGTCGCTCGCTGGCCGATCTGGTCCGCGACCAATCCGCGCCCGGCACCGTGCTCGTGCTGGCCGGCTCCGGTGGCAACGGTGGCGGCGGACTGGTTGCGGCCCGGCACCTGGCCAATGCCGGCGTCGACGTCACGGTTCACGTGACCGGTTCGCAGTTGAGCCCCGTCACCACCCATCAACTGGCCATCGTCAGGGCCATGGGGCTCGTTGTCGCCGACACTGCCGACCAACGAGTCGATCTGATCGTCGATGCCATGGTGGGCTACAGCTTGCAGGGTCCGCTTCGGACCCGGGTTGCCGGCATGGGCCGGATGTTGGCGTCGACGGATGCCACGGTGGTGAGCCTCGACATCCCGTCCGGGATCGATGCCACCACCGGTCAACGTGACGACGATGCCGTCTCGGCCGACGCCACCATGACCTTGTGCGCCCCCAAACGGGGCTTGCGGGCCGCGGGTGTGGGCGAGCTGTTCGTGGCCGACATCTCAGTCCCCCCGGCCGTGGTTCGTTCGGTGGCCGGCGGACCGGCTCCACCCTTCGGTGCCGGTCGTGTGCTCCGGGTCCTGTCCTCACCCGCGGAGGGGCCGACGGCATAATCGGTCCGAGGGGCGGGTTGGCGCGGGTATGGACCGATCGGGGGACGATGTCGTGACCAGCGGCATCGAGGCCACCACCTCGGGTCCCGGGCCGGCCGCTCGGCGGCTGACGTGGATGTTGCCGCTGGCCGCCAGCATCATCTGGCTCGTGTGGGTGGTGGGTGCCGGCCAGGTGGCTCGGGTCGTCGATCACTGGGCCGCCGGGGTCACCATGTTGTTCGGCAGCTTTCTGGCCGGTTCGTCACCGGAGGGAGGCGGCGCGGTGGCCTTTCCGGTACTGACCAAGGGACTTCACGTGCCGGCTGCCGTCGCCCGTTCGTTCGGTCTGTTCATCCAGGCGGTGGGTATGACCATGGCCGCTGTCACCATCGTGTTGCTCGGCCGTCCGGTGCACCGGCGAGCCATCGCCGTGGCCACTGGAGCGGCCATCGCCGGGTTTCTCGCCGGTGTGGCGATCTGGGGAGACCCGGACGTGGCCTTCTGGCCCGCGTCGATCGGCGCACCGTGGATCAAGGCCACCTTCAGCGTGGTCCTCGCCACCACCTCGTTGATGATGCTCCACATGGGCCGTCAGATCGGTCTCGTGTCCTCTCGTCCCAGCCCGTGGACCCGACGGCACGCGCTGTTCCTCGTCGGCGTCGCTCTGGCCGGCGGGCTGTTGTCGTCGCTCACGGGTACCGGCGCCAACATCGTGGTCTTCCTGTTCCTGGTGGTATTGGCCGATGTCGACGCCAAGACGGCACTGTCCACGGCCATCGTCGTCATGGCGGCCGTTTCCATCATCGGGCTGGTGCTGTTCGGCGGGTTCGACGGCCAGCTCGACATCGAGGTGGCCGACGGGCGAGTGGTGCAGGTCGGCGGTCAGGTGGTCGATTTCGACGCCGGCGAGTCCGATCTGCTCGGGTTGTGGCTGGCTGCAGTGCCGGTGGTGGTGTGGGGTGCGCCACTCGGTGCGTGGGTCGCCTCCCGGGTGAAAGAGTCGACGTTGATCGGATTTGTCGCCGTCCTGGCCGCCACCGAGGTGTTCACCACCTTCTTGCTGGTGCCGGAGCTTCGTACCGACCCGGCCCTGATCATGTTCTTCGTCGGAGGGCTCGTGGTGGGGCCGGTCGTTCTGCTGGGGCTGCGAAAGCGCCGACACCAGGTATTCGGTGTGGTGCCGATCGGATAGTGCGGAGCTGCCACCACAGTCGACATGGGTAGTGGCAAGGTGTGTCGCTGTGCGTAGAACCCTCGCCGCCGCCCTCGTGGCCATCATGTTGCTGGTGGCGTGCGGTCCCGAAGACGCTCCAGCGGCGCGCGCCGTGGTCTCGCCGGCAACATCGACCACCGGCACGGTCCCCGCGCCGACCGACATCGACTCCACCGCTACCACCGCGGCGCCTCCAACGGATCCCGCCGACATCGGGGAGCCGGTACCGAGCACTACGTGCGTCGGACGAACATCGGCGCTCGACGTGGGTGACGAAGCGGCGCCTCCGGTGCTGCTCGACCGCTTCGACTTCGTCTTGGCCAGCCCGTTGTGGCGAGACGTGGAGCGTTCGGTGTCGGTGTGGATCGACGGCTACGGGGAAGTGCTGGCCGACGACGCCGACCTTCAACTGCTGCCTGCCTCGAACCAGAAGATATTCACGGCATTCGGCGCCGCCCTCGAACTGCCGGCCGACCATCGTTTCGTCACCACGGTGCACCGCAGCGGGTCCGACCTCGTTGTGGTGGCCGGCGGCGATCCGACGCTGCGACGCGTGGGCCCCCACTCCTTGGCCGCCCTGGCCCAGCAAGTGGCCGAGACAGGGGTCGACGCCGTCGACTCCATAGTCATCGACGCCAGTCACTTCGAGCCCACCCGGACCGCTCCCGGCTGGCTCGACTACCAGATGCCCGCCTACGTCGGACCCATGTCGGCCTTGATGGTGGACGACAATCGCTATCGCACCGACACCACCTTCGTGGCCGACCCGGACATGGCCAACGGTGAGCTGTTCGCCTACCTGCTCGCCGGCGTCGGCGTCGACATCAACGGCCCGGTGGTCGTCGAGACCCGGGAGGTCGATGACGAGGTCGCCCGCGTGGCGTCGGCGCCCGTGGCCGAACTGGTCGAAGTGATGATGACCAACAGCGACAACGAGGTGGCCGAGGCCCTGCTGCGCGAGATCGGCGGCGGTTCGACCACCGGTGGTGTTGCGGTGGTCGACGAACGGCTCGACGAGTGGTGTCTCGACCTGCAGGGCGAGAGCGGCGACGGTTCCGGGTTGGGGCGGGCCAGCCTCCGGTCAGCCCGTGAGTGGCGGCGGATGCTCCAGGTGGCCCTCGATCAGACCTGGGCCAACGCTTTTCGTGACGGGCTCGCCGTGGCGGGGCGTACTGGCACGCTGAAGGAGCGATTTGTCGGGTCACCGGCCGAGGGCATCGTATGGGCCAAGACCGGTTCGATCTTCGGTGGCCGGTCATTGTCGGGGTACACCACGACGGCTGACGGAAGAGAGGTGGTGTTCTCGGTCGTCATCAACGGGGGAACCGACGACGCTCGGGTGGCCCGCGAAGCCATCGACGGCCTGGTCAACGCCATCGTCTCGCCCTTGCCGGCCTGAGCAGTGGAGATCAGGCGCTGCGGCGGCTACGGCCGGAGCGCCGCCGGGTGCCGGCCGTGCGTTCCGGCGCCGCTTCGATGGAGATGTCGGGTACCGGTTCGACACCGTCGAGCACTCGCCGCATGTGGGCGATGTGGTCGGGTGTGCTCCCACAACACGCACCGATGAGCGCTACGCCGAGCTGTCGGGCCCGATCGGCATACGCGGCCATCAACGCCGGACTACCGCTGTAGTACAGGTCGGCGCCCCGCCACTCGGGAATGCCGGCGTTGCCTTTGCTGACCACGACGAGATCGGGCGCGGCGGACAACATCTCGGTGACTGCCGCCTCGGTGTCGGCCAGGTTGTTGCCACAGTTGGCCCCGATGCCCTCGATGCCGAGCTCGACGGCCAGAACTGCCGCCTGCCGGCCCGTGACGCCCATCATCGTTCGCCCTGCGGTGTCGAAGCTCATGGTGGCGATGATCGGAAGGTCAGTGGATCGGCGGGTACCGGTCACCGCGGCGGCCAGCTCGTCGGACGAGCTCATGGTTTCGATCCACAACAGATCGGCACCGCCCGCGGCCAGACCCTCGGCCTGTTCGGCGAACGCCGACGCACACGTCTCGGGGGTCATGGTTCCCATCGGTTCCAGTAGCTCGCCGGTGGGGCCCATCGAACCGGCCACCAGCACCACCCGTTCGCTGGCATCGGCCACGTCACGGGCGATGCGGGCGGCCGCGGTGTTGATCTCGACGACCTGGTGGTGGAGGTCGTGGAGGGCCAACCGGAAGTGGGTGCCTCCGAAGGAGTTCGTCAAGAAGATGTCGGACCCGGCCTCGACGTAGGCCTGGTGAACCGATTGCACCCGTTCCGGTTCGTCGATGTTCCACCGTTCGGGCGACTCACCCGATGGCAGCCCCCGACTGAACAGCTCGGTGCCCATGGCCCCGTCGACCAACAAGACACCTCGGTCGGCCACCAGGTCGCGCAGCGTGGTCATGGAACAGCAACGGTACAACCCCGAGCGGGCGTAACGAAGAGATTGGTGCAGGCGGTCAGCCGAGCCGGCGAGCGGCCAGCAGGCCGGCACCCACGGCGCCGGCATCGGCACCGAGCTCGGCCATCACCACCTCGACCTCCGGTCGGTGGTCGGCACCCAGTACGGTCCCGGCCAGCCCGGCGGCCACGCCCGCCCGCAGCGGCTCTCCGATGTCGGTGAGGCCGCCTCCGAGCACGATGCGTCGTGGGTCGAGGAGCATCACCAGGTTGGCGGCCCCCCGGGCCACCTCGTGACAGAACTCGTCGAGGATCTGCAGGGCCTGGGCATCGCCCACGGCGACGGCATTGCTGACGTGCACGCCGGTGAGGGCGTCGACCGTCCCCGCCGCTTGGAGGCCGGCATCGAAGTGGCCGTCGGCGGCCGCCTCTCGACCGAGACGTCCCAGCGCCGAACCCGAGGCGAAATACTCCCAGGGCCCTTGTTGACCGGTGTGATGAGTCGGTCCGTCGAGGTCGATCACCATGTGGCCCGCCTCGCCGGCGAACCCGTTCCCGCCCAGCACGATGTCGCCGTTTGCGACCACACCGACTCCGATTCCGGTACCCAGAGCCACGAACACGAAGTCGGACACGTCACGGCCGGCGCCGAACCGAGCTTCGGCCCACGCCGCGGTGGACGCGTCGTTGCCGACCACCACCGGCCGACCGGTGGCCGATTCGATGGAGGAACCGATGGGGAACTCCACCAACCTGGGCAGGTTGGGGGAGTACCGCACGACCCCCGAGCGACTGGCCAGACCGGCGATCCCCAGGCCGATGGCGTCGACGGATCCCGAGCCGGCCTCGTCGAGCTGGGCCACCAGGGAGCCGATCGTGTCGACCAGTTCGGATCCCGAACCGTCGCTCGATGCTCGCCGACGGGCGTGCACCACCCCGGTGGCGGGATCGATCAACAAGGCGTTGACTTTGGTGCCCCCCACGTCGAGACCGGCGATCATGGGGTCAGGGTACTGAGCCGAGCCCGGCCGGTGGCGGGTCGAGCCCGTCCACCTGTTGGCCTAGCCTGGCCACCAGGTGCGAGCGAGGGGGACCTGATGTACGACCTGGTGATTCGAAGCGGGGCCATCCACGACGGAACCGGGGCCGCGTCACGAGTGGGTGATGTGGCCGTCACGGGTCAGACCATCACCGCCGTCGATGTCGTCGATGAGTCGATGATCGGACCCGACACCGAGATCATCGATGCCCAAGGGTTGATCGTGACGCCCGGCTTCGTCGATGCCCATACCCACTACGACGGCCAGATCACCTGGGA
>JBPCTQ010000256.1:0-3991 GCA_051011595.1 Acidimicrobiales bacterium | reverse complement strand
TTCGAGCCCTTCGACATCGACGCTCCCGACCTGCCCGACGGCACCGAGCCGGTGATCGAGCTCGACGGTGAGCTCTTCTCGGGTCGCCAGTCGCCCAACACCTCTCACATCATCCTGCACAAGGCGCTGGTGACCAACGTGCAGCCGGGCGAGCTCCCCGACGAGGGCCAGGTCGACGAAGACGGGCTGCCGCTGGCGCCGACCGAAACCTGGCTGGTCAGCCTCTCGCTCGATGCCCCGAGCGTGGAGCGCCTGGTGTTCGCCAAGGAACACGGCACCATCTGGCTGGCCCGGGAGGGCGACGGTGTGCCCGAGGAAGGCACCCGAGTCTGGAGTCGGGCCTCCATCCATCAGTTCACCCCTGGCGACGACACCAACGAAGACGGCACCATCGTGGTCGCCGACGCGGGCCAGTGACCCGACTCCACCTGGCCACCGCCAGCCGCGAGTTCCACGACCGCCTGACCGGCGCTCTCGAAGGTGCGAACTCCGAGACCACACAGATGTGGCCGGAGGGGCTCACCAGCGGAAACGTCGACAGCACCGTCGAGGAGCTCACCGCCGGCGACCCCGATGTGATCATCATCGGGCCCGGCGTCGCCGACCCGGTCGCACTCCAGACGGCCGAGCGACTCGACATCGACCACCCCTGGGTATCGGTCCTCATCGTGGCTCACCCCACGACCGATCTGCTGGAAGCAGCCATCCAGGCCGGCGCCCGCGGTGTGCTCGATCCCCAGGCCGACGTCAACGAGATCTTCGCCAAGGTCGATCGTGCCCTCCAAGCGGGGAAACGGCGCCGGGAGACCGAAGGCACCACCACCCGACGGCCCCTCAACCGGGTCGTTCCAGTACTGGCCGCCAAGGGCGGTGCCGGCAAGACCACCGTCGCCACCAACCTGGCGGTGGCCCTAGCCGAACGTTTCCCGGGCGAAGTCGTGTTGGTCGACCTCGACCTCCAGTTCGGCGATGTGGGATCGGCACTGGGGGTCGATCCCACCAGCACCATCACCGACACCCTTCCCTACGGCGATGAGCTCGACGCCACCACCCTGAAGGCATTCCTCACTCCCAAGATGTCGGCCAACCTCTACCTGCTGGCCGCACCCGACAGCCCGGCGATGGCCGACGACCTCTCGGCCAAACACGTGCGCCGCGCCCTCGAGCTGTTGGCCCAGGACTTCAAATACGTGGTGATCGACACGTCGGCCGGACTCGACGAGATCGCCTTGGAGAGCCTCGAGGTCGCCACCGATCTGGTGATCCTCTCCAGCATGGACGTGCCCTCGGTACGAGGGACGGCGAAGGAGCTCGACGCCTTGTCGATGCTCAACATGGACCACCTGCCATGGCACATCGTGCTGAACCGGGCCAACTCACGCGTGGGGCTCAGCATCGACGACGTGGAGATGACGCTGGGCCAACCCATCTCGGTGAAGATCCCCAGCTCACGCGCGGTGCCCATGGCCATCAACCACGGCGTGCCGCTGGTGAAGGACGAACCGAAGTCGCAGGCGGCCCGCGCCTTCGGCGACATGGCCGACCTGGTGGCCGGCATCGAGAACAGCAAACACGGATGGCTACGCAGAGGGAGCAATCGATGAGACTGGGAGACCGCCTGAGGGGGGACAACCTGCCCGAGGAAGCCGAGGAGCTTCTCGAGTCGTCAACGACCGTACGAAACAACGGCAGCAGCAACGATCCGTTCGCCGAGCTGAAACAGCGGGCCCAGACCCGGCTCTACAGCCGTATCGGCAGCCGGCTCAACGACCCGTCCATCGACGAACACGAACTCCGCCATCTGCTCCAGCTGGAACTGGCCGCCGCCATCGACGTCGAGGAGACCCCCCTCACCCGTGAGGAGCGGGCCCAGCTGGCCTCGGAGATCACTCGCGACGTTGTCGGCTACGGACCCATCCAGAGCCACCTCGACGACAACAGCGTGACCGAGGTCATGGTGCTGTCGGACTCTGCGATCTACATCGAACGCGGTGGTGTTCTCCACCTGACCAACGACCGCTTCGTCGACACCAACCACCTTCGTAGCGTGATCGACCGCATCGTGAGTGCCGTCGGACGCCGCATCGACGAATCGTCGCCCACCTGTGACGCCCGCCTCCCCGATGGATCCCGCGTCAACGCCATCATTCCGCCCTTGGCCGTCGACGGCCCCCAGCTCACCATCCGCAAGTTCAGCCAACGCCCCTTGCTCTCGGACGAGCTCGTGGAGCTGGGCACCATGTCGACCGAGCTGGCCGATCTGCTCGACCTGTGTGTGCAGGGCCGGCTCAACGTCTTGATCACCGGCGGTACCGGTACCGGCAAGACCACACTGCTCAACGCTCTCTCGACGTTCATTCCCAACGACGATCGCATCGTCACCATCGAGGATGCGGTCGAGCTCAAGATGAACCAGGACCACGTCGTGCGCCTCGAAGCCCGACCACCCAACATCGAGGGCAAGGGCCAGGTGACCATCCGCGATCTGGTCCGAAACAGCCTGCGCATGCGTCCCGACCGCATCGTGGTGGGCGAGGTCCGCGGTGGCGAGGCCCTCGACATGCTCCAGGCCATGAACACCGGCCACGAGGGGTCGATGTCGACGCTGCACTCCAACTCCCCCCGCGACGGTCTGTCCCGGCTGGAGACCATGGTGCTGATGGCCGGCTTCGACCTGCCCATACGAGCCATTCGAGAACAGATCGCGTCGGCCGTCGACATGATCGTCCACCTCAGCCGGCTACGCGATGGCACCCGGCGCATCACCAAGGTGGTGGAGGTCGATGGCCTCGAAGGCGACGTCATCACCCTGAGCGACCTCTTCGAGTTCGACTACAGCGCCGGCCGCGACGACGACGGGCGATTCCTCGGCGACTTGGTGCCCACCGGCATCCGCCCCCGGTTCCAGGCTCGCCTGGAAGACCACGGGCTCAACCTCGACACGGAGATCTTCGGTGACCCTGCCACCGGGATCGGCCTGAAAAGGACGGGATGATGACTCGGGTCCGGGGTTTGTTCTCACTGACGGTGCTGGCGCTGGCGCTGCTGTCGCCGTTGTCGCCGGCTGTGGCCCAGGAGACCGGTGTAGGCGAAGAGGTCGAGGTCATCAGGGTCGACACCACCGACACCGGCCTGGTCGAGCTGACGGTGGCCGCTCCCGGCGCCTTGGCCGGCCAATCGCTACCGGCGGACGCCTTCTCGGTTGTGGCCGAAAACACCCAGCGGCCGTTCAGCCTTCGCCGGGTGCCCGACAACGAGCTCGACATCGTCTTGGTGTTCGACACCTCCAACAGCATGGCCGGAGCCCCGCTCGAGGCAGCCAAGGGCGCGGCCCTGTCGTTCCTGCGTCTCTTGCCCCCCACCGCACGGGTGTCGGTGGTCAGTTTCGCCTTCGAACCAACGGTGGTGGCGCCGTTCACCACCGACCTCGACACGCTGGTCGCTCCCATCCAGGGACTCGAGACCGACGGCGACACGGCCATGTACGACGGTGTGATCGCCGCCGTCGACCTCTTCCAGATCGACCGCACCGAACGACGTACCGTCGTGTTGTTGAGCGACGGGACCGACACGGCCAGCAGCGCCACCCTCGAGGAGGCGGCCGAGGCAGTGGCCGATCGCCAGGCCGACGTGTACGCCATCGGCCTGGGCAACCAGGCCGACTACGACGCGCTCGAACAACTGGCGGCCGGTGGACAGGTCGTCACCGCCCAGGACACGGCGGCGCTGGCCCCGGTGTACGACGACATCGCCGCACTGCTGGGCAACCAGTACGTGCTGGTCTTCGACCCGCTGCGCGACGGCGAAGGCGAAGGCGGCGTGTTCATCAACCACCTGGGCGTCACCGGCCAGGCCACATTCGAATTCGACTCGGGAGCGGCAACGCTCTCGACGTCTGGCCAGGCCGAGGGCCAGCCGCTCATTCCCGCACAGGCGACGCCGATCCGCACATCGGTCGTCGAACCCACGTGGGAATCAAATGAGTCGCTGT
>JBPCTQ010000255.1:0-6936 GCA_051011595.1 Acidimicrobiales bacterium | reverse complement strand
GCAACGGTGCGCTGACGCCGCTGGCGATCGACCTCGTCGAGGGCGGCGAAGATCTCCTCGATGCGCGCCGTGTCGTTGTCGACGAAGGCATCGCGGAGCTGTTGCAACGTGGCGTGGAGCTGCCGATGCTGCGGATGCTGGCGGCGGCACCGCCCACACCACCGCAGATGGCGTTCGGTGAAGGGGTCGAGGTCGGTTTCATCCCAGGCTGCTTCGACGGCCCGCTCACACAGCATGGCTGGCTCCCATGGACTCGGCTGGCTCGTCGGCCTCGTCGGCCTCGTCGCTGCCATGGCGCCAGTCGAAGACCAGCTCGCGGAGCTTGTGTCGGGCCCGGTGGAGCCGAACCTTGGCCGCGGTCTCGGAGATCCCCAGCTCGTCGGCGATCGCCCGGTGCGACAGGTCGTAGACGTCGCGCAACACCACCACCGCTCGCAGCCGCTCGGGGAGGCGTCGCAAGGCGGCCTGCACGTCGGCCCGCAGCGCAGCCGCATCGGCCCGCAGCTCGGGGTCGTTGTCGGGGTGGGCGTCGGCGATGGGTGACTCGTCGGTGAGCTCGTCGTGTTGATGGCGTTTGCGTCGACCCATGTGGGTGGCCGCGCAGTTGGCCGTGATGCGATAGAGCCAGGTGGTGAAGCGGGCCTCTCCCCGAAATCGACGAAGGTGCCGGTAGGCCCGGATGTATGCCTCCTGGGCCACATCGCCGGCGTCGTCGGGATCACCGGTGAGGCGATAGGCCAGGGTGTAGGTGTCGTCGTAGGTGCGGCGCACGATCTCGTCGAACGCGGCGCGATCGCCCTTGCGGGCCGGACCGACCAGCTCGACCAGCTCGGCCGCCTCGGTGCCGGATCGGGTGCTCATGTGATGACCGACCGGCGCGAACCGCTCAGCGGGTTTCCTTGTGGAGGGTGTGCTTGCGATCCCACTGACAGTACTTCTTCAGCTCGATGCGGTCGCGGGTGTTCACCTTGGATTTGGTGGTGATGTAGTTGCGGCGCTTGCACTCCTGGCATTCCAGGGTGACCTGCACTCGTTTGTCTGATGCCATCGGGTGTCCTCTGTGTGGCCGGATCGGTGGTCAGTAGCGACGGGGAGATTTGAACTCCCGACCTCTCGATTATGAGTCGAGCGCTCTCACCAACTGAGCTACGTCGCCGCGTCTGCGGTGTTGGCAGGCCCATGGGCCCGTCGAACTCGCTCGGCGAGCTCCCTGAGAGAATCGAACTCTCGACCTTTTCCTTACCATGGAAACGCTCTGCCGACTGAGCTAAGGGAGCCGGTTCGACCGCCGAAAGTGCGCGATCGTCCTGCGAAAATATGCCACGAGGGGGCTCTTTCCCCAACCTCTCGACCCTATTTGCTCGGTTGTCGATTGTCTCAAGCCCCGCCCTTCAGAGGTCGATTTGGACCAGGTGAGGTACGAACGACTGCTACTCGAGAGCTCCACCGGCGGAGAGCCCGTTTCATTCACATTCCATCCAGCACTCACCGTGGTGTCCGGCATGGGACAAGAAGGCCGTGAGGTGCTGCTCCAGCAGCTCATCGCCAGCATGACCGGTGGCCTGAAGGGCGCCCATGCCGAGATCCGCACCGACCAGGGCCACAAGCTCACGGTCGTGCGCTCGGCCAAGGTCCCCGACATGGTCATCGACACCGACCGCACCACCGAGGTCACCGAGCAGTTCACCGGGGCCGACGGCGTGGTCGACGTCATGGGCGTGTGGGGAATGGACGCCACCATGGCCCGCCTCGAGATGGAGACGGTGAGCAACGAGAAGCTGGCCCATCGCGGCGCCGACGATCGCGACCTCGATCGGCTCGCTCGCCTCGACCAGGAGTTGCTCTGGGAGCTGGTCAACGACGTGGCCCGACGCCGAGCCGACGCCGAAACCGCCGAGAGCGAATTCCTCGAGATGTTGGCCACCCAGGAAGCCGACCAGGCCGACGAACACAAAGCCGACCGCGAGGACGCCCTCAACGCCATCCACGTCGACGTGTTCGAACGCGAACAAGGACGGGGCCGATTCCGCAACATCTTCGTTGGTGCCGGGGTGGTGGTGTTCGCCGCCGCACTGGCGTTCATGCTCGCTGTTCCGTCGACGATCAGCCAGATCGCCGTGGCGGTGGCCGCGCTGCCGCTGCTGTGGAGCCTGTACACGCTCGGCAAGGGAACCCTCGCCAAACGAGCACTGCGCTCGGCCGAGGCCGAGACCGGCATGTCGCTGTTCGAGTCACAGGTCGCCCGGGTGGACTCGATCTTGTCGAGCGGCGCCCGGCGCCGAGCCGTCCGCGACAGCCAGTCCGCCCTGGAAGCAGCCGAAGCGGCATGGACCGAGTTCACCGCCGACGCCGACCTGGGTTGGGTCATCCGCCACAAGCGGCTCATCCAACAAGCGGCCAGCCTCCATCGCACGGGTAATCTCGACCCGGCCGCGGCCACCGAGTCCTTCGGGGCCCTCGTCACCCGGATGGTGTTCGAGGATGCCGCCGAGAGCCATCAGGGTGAGTACCTCCCCCTGGTGTTCTCCGAACCCTTCACCGAGATGTCACCCGCCGAGATCGAGGTCGCCATCCAGCTGCTGGCCATCTCGGCCCACACCAAACAGCGCATCGTCCTCACCGACCATCCCGCCGCCGTCGCCGTGGCCCGGCGAGGCGAGAAGCAGCAGTACCTCGGCGTCATCGAAGCCGCGGGCCTTCCGGCGCCGGCCTGACCTGTCGGGCTCTCCATGCGTCGTCTCGGTGTGCTTGTCATTGCGGGACTGATCGTCGCTGCGTGCGGGAGCGGCAACGGCGAGTTCTTCGCCGAACCGGCCACCGAGGAGGGCGCCATCGCGGCGGCCACCGAGTTGCAGCAGGCTGCGCTTCGGGGTGATGGCGATGGCATCCGTCGAGCACTCTCGAACGAGTGCCTCGACTCGATCGACGACGAAGAGTTCGACACGGCCATGGTGTTCCTCCGACTGTTCACCGCTGATCTCGACATGGATGACATCAACGTGGTCGTCACCGTCGAGGAGTTCGAGGATGACCGGGCCGAGCTGGCCGTGGAGTACACCGACGACGACGACGAACCCATCGGTGAGGACGGCTCGGGCTTCAGCCTCAGCGCCGACACGATCGAACTGGAGCACGACGGAACCCGCTGGGTGGCCGCCGACTGCGACTTCTCCAGCAGCGACTCCGGGCCGGGCCAGTGCCTCGACACCTCGGGCACCCTGGGCGACTGCCCCGATCCCACCGTGGCCGGACGGGACGATCCGATCGAGCTCGGCCGCTCGGCCTACGTAGCCGACGGTTGGACGGCGCGGGTGACGGCGGTGGACGTCGATGCCGCGGCGGCCATCGAGGCCGACTCCGGGTTCGGGCCCGACCTCGACCCCGGGGTGCAAGCCGTGCTGATCGACGTGCAGCTGGCCTACGGCGGCAGCAACGAACCCCAGAACAGCTTCAGCCTGACCATGGGCGGCGTGGGCGCCAACAACGTGGCCATCGACTCCTTCGGGTGCGGATTCCTTCCCAACGGCCTCAACGGCTCGGCCCAGGTTTTCACCGGCGGGGTGATCGAGGGGCAGGTGTGTCTACCCACCGCCGAGGACGAGGTCGACTCGCTGCTGCTGTACATGGAGATCTTCGGCAGCGAGCAGGTCTTCTTCGACCTTCGGGGCACAGCCGTCGACGACGTCGTGCCGTCGGCCCGGGGGCCGGTCGAAGGGTCCACGTACCACGACGATCGACTCGCTCCCATCGCGGTCGGCCAGCCGGCCGAGGCCGGCGACTGGACCGTGCAGATCGCGGCCGTCGATCTGGACGGTACGGACTCGGTCCTGGCCGCCAGCGAGTTCAACGACGAACCGCCCGCCGGCTTCGAGTACGTACTGATCCAGTACGAGGCCGCCTTCGATGGCAACGAGGCCTCGTCGAGCAACGACGCCCGCCCCGATCTGTTGACCGAGGCCAACGTCAGCATCGATGCCGGCTGCTCGGTGAGCCTCGACGACGAGTTCGATGCCTTCACCGACGTGTTTCCGGGTGGGTCGCTCAGCGGCACCGTCTGTTTCCTGGTTCCCGCCGAGGAGATCGACGGGCTCACAGCGTTCGTGCGGCCCGACTTCTTCGACGACGACATCACGTTCCTGGCCCTGAGCTGACCGCCGGCTCAGGGCTGCAGGAAACGAACGATGCGGCGTTGGGCCACGGCCAACCCCACCGCTCCCAACACCACCAGATACCCGACCGACACCAGCTGTGCGGGGCCGACCCCACCCAACACCAGGTGCCGTAGCAGGTCGGCACCGTGATACAGCGGCGTGGCCTGCACCACGAACTGGAGCGGGCGCGGGTACTGCTCGAGCGGGAAGAAGGTGCCCGAGAACAAGAACATCGGGATCGTGACCACGAACACGTAGTCGAAGTCGAGCCACGATCTCATCCAGGTGGATCCGGCCATGCCCATACCCCCGAACGCGAAGCCGATGAGTAGAGCCGCGGGCACGGCCAACACGGCCCAGGGTGACGCCAACAGACCCATGGCCGCCATGGTGAGCGCGAAGGCAGTGCCGTAGAGCGTGACCCGAGCCAGGGAGTACAACAGCTCGCCCCGAACCACGTCGCGTGGTGTCATCGGCGTGGCCAGCATCGCTTCGTAGGTGTGCAGGTACTTGAAGCGAACGAAGAAGGCGATGGTGAGGTCGAACACCACCGTGTTCATGGCCGCGGTGGCCATCATCGCCGGGGCCACGAACTCTCGGTACGTCACCGTCTCGCCGCCGGGGCCGCTGACCGACTCGACCAGCTCGCCGACACCAACTCCCACCGCGAACAGGAACAGGAACGGTTCCACCCCACCGGCGAGGAACACATACCACTGCCGCATGGCGACGATGGAGTTCCGTTCCACGACCCGCCACGGGCGACGGGCGAACAGCGCGGTCACAGTGCCAACCGCCGGGTGAAGGTCCGCGCCCCCCACCACCACCCGGCGACGATGAACACCGCCAGCACCAGCAGATGACCGGCGTCGGCCAGCGTGAACGTTCCCGTGGTGGCGCTCCGAGCCAGCTCGACGCCGTGCCACATCGGGAACACCGAGGCCACTGCGCGCAGACCCAACGGCAGCTGGTCGATCGGGAACAGCGTGCCCGAGAACAGATACAGCGGCACGATGCCCATACGGATGATGACGTCGAACTTGGCGTCGCTGTCCTGGGTGGCGGCGAAGGCGGCCAACGGCGCCGCAAAGGCCATGGCGGTGAGCCCGGCCACCGCGACGGCCAGTACTCCCGCCGGCGAGGACACCGCACCCAGCGCCGCGGCGGCCAGCACGAACACGACCGCGCCCATCATCGAGCGGATGCTGTTCCAGATGACCTGTCCACCGAACACGTCGGTCGGGCTCATCGGCGACGACACCATGGCGTGGTAAAAGCCCAGCCACTTCTGGCCGGCCATGACCGGCCACAACGACGTTCCCGATGCCGTCTGCACCGCAGTGGCCACCAGCAGCCCGGGGGCGATGAACTCGATGTAGTCGAGCCCACCGAGCTCGCCCGGATCGGTGTCGACCAACGACCCGAGGCCCAACCCCATGGCCACCAGCAACAGCACGGGGGCGACCACGGTGGAGAACAGGCTGGACACCCAGAGCTTCGACCACACCCGCGCTTCGCGTTCGGTCGCCCGCAACAGCGTGGGTAACGCCACGTCAGACCTCTTCGAGGGTGCGGCCGGTGAGGGTGAGGAAGACGTCTTCGAGGGTGGCCCGCCGCACGAGCGTCGACGCCGGGCCCACGCCATCGGTGACGTCGAGTTGGCCCGACACCGAGTCGCCGTCGTCGACGTACATCAGCAGCCGATCGGCCAACACCTCGATGTGGGCACCGGCCGCCTTCAGCTGTTGGGCCACACGATCCTGGTCGTCGGGGCTGTGGTATCGGGCCTCGACCACCTCACGGGTGCAGTGCCGTTCGATGAGCTGGCGGGGTGATCCCTCATCGACGATGTGGCCGTTGTCCATGATGACCAGCCGGTCGCACAACTGCTCGGCCTCGTCCATGTAGTGCGTGGTGATCACCAGCGTGACCCCTTCACGTTTGAGCGACCACAGCCGCTCCCACAGCAGGTGACGAGCCTGGGGGTCGAGCCCGGTGGTGGGTTCGTCGAGCAGGAAGATGTCGGGTTCGTTGATGAGCGCCCGGGAGATGGCCAGCCGGCGCTTCATCCCTCCCGACAGCGGATCGACCCGCTCGTCGCGCCGGTCGGTGAGGCGGGCGAACTCGAGGAGCTGTTCGGCCCGCTCGTCGATGACCGACCGCGGCAGACCGAAGTAACGGCCGTAGATGACCAGGTTGTCGAGCACGGTGAGGTCGGTGTCGAGGTTGTCCTCCTGGGCCACCACCCCCAGACGGGCCCGGATCGACGGTCCGTCGTCGGCCGGGTCGAGCCCGAATACCCGCAGGTGACCACCCGAGATCGGCGAGGTTGCCGCCAGCATCCGCATGGCCGACGTCTTGCCCGCGCCGTTGGGTCCCAGGAAGCCGAAGGTCTCCCCCGGCTCCACCTCGAAGTCGATGCCGGCCACGGCGGTGAAGTCGCCGAACCGCTTCACCAATGCGCGCGCCTCGATCAGCGCCCCCGTCACCATGGCCGGCCACTGTAGGGCGACCATGGGCCCTGCCCTGAACTGTTATTGCCGCCGGGCCGGGCCCAGTGCGGTCGGGGCCGGGCACCGGCTCGGTGGCGCCACTGCACCCGACGCTGGGCTCAGTCGAGGAAGCCGGCGTAGTCGTCGAGCACGGGAAGGACCTCGTCGCGCGGGGCGCTGGGGATGCGCAGCACCACCTCGTCGCAGCCCAACTCCTGGTAGTACGCCAGCTTGCCCGGGTCGGGGAAGACGCCGAACGGCACCACCCGGAACTGGGCCGGGTCTCGTCCCGC
>JBPCTQ010000254.1:0-6910 GCA_051011595.1 Acidimicrobiales bacterium | reverse complement strand
GCCAGGCCGGACCGGGGCTCTACGCTGCCGCCATGGTCGACAACGTCGAGGTTCATCCCGAGGTGGCTGATGCCCTGGCCGAGCACCGGCCCGTGGTCGCCCTCGAGTCCACCATCTTCAGCCACCTTGGTCTGCCCTCACCTCACAACACCACCGCCCTGAGCGCTTGTGTCGATGCCATCCGTGCCGAGGGCGCCGTGCCGGCCATCACCGCCGTGCTCGCCGGGCGGGCCCACGTGGGACTAGAGGCACACAACCACGAGCTCATACTGGGGCCGGCTCACAAGACCAGCTCGCGGGATCTCGGTGTGGCCCTGGCCCAACGGTGGCCGGTGGGGGCCACCACCGTGTCGGCGTCGTTGGTGCTGGCCGCCACCGCCGGCATATCGGTCTTCGCCACGGGCGGCATCGGCGGCGTGCACATCGGCGCCGAGCAGTCCTTCGACGTGAGCGCTGACCTGGGCGCCATCGCCGACCATCGTGTCGTCACCGTGTGCGCCGGGCCGAAGTACTTCCTCGACCTGCCCGCCACCCTCGAAGTCCTCGAATCGGCGGCGGTGCCAGTACTCGGCTACGGCTGCGACGAGCTTCCGGCCTTCTACAGCCCCTGGAGCGGCTGCTCGCTCACCACACGGGTCGAGTCAGCGACAGAAGTGGCAGCCGTCGCCACGGCGCACTGGAGCCTCGCCGGCGGCGGGGTCCTCACCACCGTGCCGATACCGGCCGCCGCAGCCATCGAACGAACCGAGCTCGACGGCATCTTGACGACCGCGTTGGAGCGAGCTGCCCGCGAGGGGCTCCGAGGCGCCGCCATCACCCCCGTCATCCTCGCCGAAACGGCCCGGCTGAGCGAGGGTCGTAGCGTCACGGCCAACCTGGCGTTGGCCGAAAACAACGCTCGCGTGGCCGCTCAGATCGCCGGAGCGCTGTCCTCACGATCCGGGTAGCGGCAGGCGGTCGGCGTCGAAGGCCTGCAGGCGGTCGAAACGGAAGATCGACCAGGCGGTGTAGAGCGCCATGAGCAGGCCCATCGTCATGATCACCGGCCGCAGCCCGACGGCATCGGCCAGCAGCCCGCCGACGAGGGCACCCATGGGCAATCCACCGAGCACCCCGAGCACGTAGATCGAGACCACCCGGCCTCGGATCGAATCATCGACCTGGAGCTGCAAGCTGGTGTTGGTGGCCACCGCCACCGACAGGTGGGCCATGCCGTTCAGGAAGAATCCCACCATGCCGACGGCGAACCACGGGGTCAGGCCGACAACGAACACCCCCGTGGCGTACACCGCCAGACCGACAACGGCCTGTCGCGACCGAAGAATGCGATCCCCCCGCCTGAGGATCCAGACCGAGATCAACAAGGCGCCGGCCCCCAACGCCAGCAGGAGGAGGCGCTGACCGGTGTCGCCTCGGTCATAGATCTGATCCGACAGTCCGGGTGCGAGCGCGAAGGCGAGCGGTTGACCGAGGAACGAGATGACGAAGCCGGTCAACGCGGCCTGCCGGAGGCTGGCGTGACCTCGGACATACCGCACCCCCTCCCGGAACACCTCGCGTATCGGATCGGAGGCAGCCACCCCTGGCACCTGGCGGGGCCGGGCCACCGCCACCGCCGCGGCCACCAGGGCGAAGGTGACGGCGTTGGCCGCAAAGGCGAACCCGGTGCCGAACACACCCAACAACAAGATGGCGGCCAGCGGTCCAAGGGCCCGGGCGAGCGTGAACTGGATTGAGTTGAGGCGGACCGCGGTGAGCAGGTACTGGCGGGGCACCAACAAAGGCACGAACGCCTGCCAGGTCGAGACCTGGAACCCCGCGGAGATCCCGGACACGAACTGCAACAGGATGATCCAGCCTCGGTCGAGCTCGCCGGTCTGGAACAACACCAGATAGGCAACGGCGACCAGGCCCTGCACCGACTGGGTGGTCAACAGGATCAGCCGGCGGGGGAGTCGGTCCGACAACACACCGGCGATCGGTGTCAGGAGGAAGGCCGGAAACAGCGACGCGAAGCTGGCCAGACCGACCCATCCGTTCGAGTCGGTCAGCTCCAGCATGAGGAAGGGCACCACCACGTTCTGGAGCCAGTTCGCCGAGTTGGAGATGAGCGCGGCCGTCCAGAACCAGGCGAAGTCGCGGTACTGGAAGACCCCGCGAAGACCGGCCCCACTGTCGGTTTCGCCCACCTGGCCTCCTGGCCGCCCACGGTATCGCTCCGTGGGCTGGCACGAGCCGGGCGGCTCGGCGAGGATCATCGATCACACTCTCGTCCCAGGAGACTCGACATGCGAGCCGCGGTTCTCGAAGCTGATGGTGCCGAACTGGTCGTCGCCGACGACGTGGTGGTTCGCGACCCGGCACCCGGTGAAGTGCTGGTACGGGTGCGCCACTGCGGTATCTGCCACTCCGATCTCACCGTTGTCGAGCAGAGCCACGGCATGACACCGGTTGTGCTCGGCCACGAGGCGGCCGGCACGGTCGAAGCCCTCGGTGATGCCGTCACCGGTCTGACGGTGGGCGATCAGGTGGTGCTCACGCCGTTGGGGCCATGTGGTCACTGCTATTGGTGTGCTCGTCACCAGCCCACCCTCTGTGTGGAGGCGCAGACGTTCGCCTACGGCGTCCGGGCCGACGGCACCTCACCGCTCAGCCGGGGCGGGGAGATCGTGTACCAGGGTCTGGGGGTGGGAGCGTTCGGTGAACTGGTGAACGTCGAGCGCCGCAACGTGGTCCGAATCGACCCCGACATCCCCCTCGACGTCGCCTGTGTGGTGGGGTGCGCAGTCCAGACCGGCGTGGGGGCGGTCGTGAACACCGCATCGGTGGAGCCGGGAGCGACGGTTCTCGTCATGGGGCTCGGGGGGATCGGCCTCTCGATCGTGCAGGGGGCACGTCTGGCCGGCGCCGGCCGAATCATCGGGTCGGATCCAGTGGCCGATCGGCGATCAATCGCCGCCAACCTGGGTGCAACCGACGTGCTCGACCCCACCGAGACCGATGTGGTGGCTGCGGCGCGCGAGCTCACGGGCGGCATCGGCGTCGACTACGCCTTCGACGGCGCCGGGGCCGCGGCCCTGGTGGCCCAGGGCCTGGAGGCCACCCGGCTGGGCGGCACCACGGTGATGGTCGGTGCTCCCGCGGTGACCGACACGTTGACCGTGCCGATGCCGGTTCTGTTGGTGACCACTGAGAAGAAGCTGCTCGGTTCGCTGCTCGGTTCGTGCCACAGCCACCGCGACATTCCCCGATTCCTGGAGCTGTGGCGCCAGGGTCGACTCGATCTCGAGGCCCTCATCACCAAGCGGCTGGCCCTCGACGAGATCAATGCCGGCCTCGACGACCTGCGGGCCAGCCACGGCATCCGCACTGTGGTCGACTTGGGCTGACGGCCGGGGGCGATCAGACGGTGATGAGCACCGGCGTGCCCAGCGGCACCCGGTCGGCCATCTCTTCGATCACATCGTTGAGGACCCGCACGCAGCCGTGGCTGACGTCGGTGCCCAGCGCAGCCGGTTCGTTGGTGCCGTGGATACCAACAACGCCGTTGCCACCGTTGAAGGTGTCGAGTACCTCGCTGTAGCCGGAGAGGCCGAAGGCGTAGGGGCCGTATGCGCCGCCCGGATCCGGTGGTTGCAGCAGTTCGGCCAGGTAGAAGTCACCGTAGGGGGTGGGCGTGTCGCCGGTTCCCACCGCGATGTCGGTCGACAAGGTGAGATCGGGACCGCGATAGAGGTCGAGTCGGTGGTCGGAGGTGTCGATCACGATCCGGTACGGATTGAGCGAGAGGTCGACCTGATCGGCCTGGATCCAGCCGGTGGTGCCGTTGGGCCGCACCGGCAACATGACCTCGAGCCACGGCTCGGCGGCTGCGGCCGCAGGCGACAGCACTCGGAACACGAGGGCTCCACCCGATGCGATTGGGTTGGCCAGCGATGCCACCGGCGGCGACGCTTCGTCGGGCTCCTGGTAGGCGGTGACCTCGGGCCCTGTGGCCCGCGCCACCACGGTGCCGTCCTGGGCGGTGTCGGGCGCCACCGAGGTCGGCGCCGGTTCAGTTGTGACCACCCCGGCCTCGGAGGTGGGAGGCGACTCGTCGACAACCGACGGGCCCGCCGGCGCACAAGCCGACACCAGCAGGGCAACGGTCGCGCCGACGAGCGCCCGCCGAGGCGCCATCGTTCAGCCGGTGAAGGTGGGCTGAGCCGGCGTCGCGGTCTCGGGCCCGGTCTCGGGCAACGGTTCCGGCACCGTGGTCGTGGGCGGAACAGTCGTGGTAGGAGCGATCGTGGTGGTGGTCGTGGCCGGCGGCTGCGCTTCGCAGTCGAAGATCATGCTGCCGCCACCGCTGCTGAGGCCGTCGGGGCCGTACCGCAACTCGACCACGACGGTGGTGCCCAGCGTGACGTCGCCGGTGGCGGTGAAGGTCTGGCCCGGCGAGCTCTCGATGTCGGCGATGGTGGCTGTGGTCGCGCCGGTGGTGATGATCACGTCGTTGCCGAGGTGAACCGACGAGTTGTTCTGGGTCGTCACCCGCACCGAACACGTACGCCCCACCAGTTCAGGTTCGACGTTGATGGTCGCAATCTCGACGATCGAGCCCGGGGCACCGGACCCCTGCGAATCGACGGGGATGATGAGGTCGTCGATGGCGCTGGCCGGGCCGGCGGCCCAGATCAACAACGCCACTCCACAAACTCCGAGTATTCCGATGACCGCACGCATAGAGGGCTCCTTCAGAGAACAATTCCGTGACCGTAGTCATGAGCGGGCGTCAACGGATAGCCGGAGCCGACCTATCACCCCGGGTGAACCACCGCCGGTGGTTCAGCGGCCACCGAAGTCGAGCCGTACCGCCTCCACCAGTGAGGCCACGACGGTCTCGATGGGAGGGGCAGCCCGGTCGTCGAGTGACTCGAGCGTGAACAACAACTGGGTCTCGTCGCGGCGCCGCAGCACGTCGACTTCGAGCTGGAGGGAGGCACCGTCGCCATTGGACAGCAGAGCCTGAAGCAATCCGTCGGTTGCGTCCGAGTAGGTGACCGACCCCAGGGTGTCCAGGGCATCGTGGAGCCGAAGGAAGATCTCGTCCGAAGGGATGTCGAGGGTGAGGTCGTCGATGCTGCCGGCCGGTGTTGGTGCCGGTGCCTCGGGAGCCACCGGGGGTGGGGTCACCGTCACCACGAGACCATCATCGCCCATCGCGTCCATCACGACCCGGTAGGCGTCCACCACCTCACGGACACTGGTGGTGTCTCCGCCGCGGTCGGGATGGGCGGCCTTGAGACGGTCCCGGTACTGCCGCCGGATCTGTGCACCATCGGCCGTCTGGTCGAGGCCCAAGGTGTCGAGCGCATCGTCCAGCGAGGGCATGCGCCATGGTGTCAGGTTGGTCGCGGCGTCGTCGACGCCGGGCCCCGATCAGCCGACCAGTCGCACGTGGCGAGCGTGAGCCACGGCCGCGTTTGCGTCGGCTCGGGCCCAGGCCGCCATCAGGTCACTGGTCTCACGACGGTGCGACCAACCAATGGCGGCGTGGATACCGGCGTCACGACACACCGCATCGAGGCGGCGGGCCAGGCGTTCCAGCTGGTGGATCTCGGTGATCGGCATGGCCAGGATCGACACTACGTGTGGGGTGACCAGGCAGAAGCGGTCGGTCCACGCCACACTGGCTTCGACCAACGACAAGATCTCCGCGGTGCGTTCACGATGCGGCGCGGCCGAATCGGACCCGCCGAAATCGATGCTGACGATCCCGGCGCCGAAACCGGCGGTGGCACAGCGCTGTTCTTCTTCGAGCAGAAGTTCGGTCCAGCCGGCCGGCGTGGCGACGCGGCGTTCCGGGTTGGTGCTCGTGCTCGTCGGTTTGCGTCGTAGCAGTCGTGGCATGCCCTGTCCTCTGTCCGGCTGGGCCGTTCGACCCAGGTCGTTCGCCTCATCCATCGGACGGTGCAGCCACTTGATGAGCACTTGAGTTCCCGGTGGCCGGCGATGCGTGTCATGGTGGGCTGATGGCGCGGCCCCGACCCGAGGTTCTCGAGTTCGTGGGTGCCGGTGGCGCTCGTTTGGCCGGTCGGCTGGCGACCCCCGAAGGCACCGTCCGCGGGTCGGTGTTGATGGCGCACTGCTTCACCTGTTCGAAAGACCTCCACACCCTCACCCGCCTGGCCAACCGCCTGGTGGAGGACGGCTACGTGGTTCTCCGGTTCGACTTCACCGGGCTGGGCGACAGCGAGGGGGTCCTGGCCGAGACATCGGTGACCGTGAACATCGGCGATCTGACCCGGGCTGCAGTGGCGCTCATCGAACGTGGCTTCGGCCCTTGTGTGCTGGTCGGGCACAGCCTCGGTGGAGCGGCATCGTTGCTCACCGCCTCGCGGCTGAAGACCGTCAGCCGGGTGATCGTGCTGGGGGCGCCCGCCGATGTGGGTCACGTGCGGCATCTGTTCGTCGACGCCGTCGATGACATCGAGAAGAACGGTGTGGCCCAGGTGTCGATCGGCGGTCGCCCGTTCGAGATCGGTGCGGAGTTCGTGGCCGACCTCGAAGACCACGACGTGCTCGAGGCGGCGGCCGGGCTCGACCGGCCGTTGTTGGTACTGGTGCCCGGGGCCGACACCACGGTGCCGCCGGCCCACGGCCAGATGATCTACGACGCGGCGGCCGAACCCAAGGAGTTGGTGGTGATCGAGGGTGCCGATCACCTGCTGACCGACCTCACCCACGCCGACCTCGCCGCCGACGCCGTCATCAGCTTCCTGAACCGCCACTGACCTGATCTGACCCAAATTGCGTGACTTCACGGTGACATTCGCCGCTCTGACGGAATTTCAGAAGACAAAACCGCACCAGAACGCCCAAAAGCGGGCACCAGAGAGTCAGACCGACCGGGTGACAGACCCCACCA
>JBPCTQ010000253.1:0-2826 GCA_051011595.1 Acidimicrobiales bacterium | reverse complement strand
TCCGGGTCATGGCCAACCGGGGCGCAGCCGGCATCGACGGTGTCACGTCCACCGCGCTGGGTGTGGCGGCCAGCGGTGCGCTCACGGTGTTGTTGATCGGCGACGTCGCCTTCGCCCACGACATCGGAGGGTTGCACGCAGGACTGCGGGCCGGTCTGGATCTCACCATCGTCGTCCCCGACAACGGCGGGGGCGGCATCTTCGAGTTCTTGCCGATCGCGGCCGACGAGAACGTGGCCTACGAAGAGTTGTTCCTCACACCGAGCGAAGTCGACTGGGACGGCCTGGCCGCGTTGCGCGGGGTGCGGGTACACGAGGCCGCCACGGCCGACGCCCTCACCGCGGCAGTGGCCGTCGGGCTGAGCAACAACGGGATCGACATCGTGCGGGTACCCGTCGATCGAGTCGCCAACGTTGCCCAGCACCAACAGTTGGTGAAGCTGGTCGAGGCGCGGTGAACGATCGCGCCGCGCCCGCTGGCCCGTTGCGGCTGGCGTTCGACGAACACGGCCCATCGGCCGCCGCGCCGGTGGTGGTGCTGCACGGCTTCGCCGGTTCAGCGGAGGCGGTCACTCAGCTGTCGGCTCCCCTGGCCGCCACCGGGTTTCGAGTACTGGTTCCCGACCTGGTCGGTCATGGCCGAACCCCGGCGCCCCGGGACGCGGCGGCGTACTCCATGGACGCCTGCCTCGATCAGCTCGAGGCCCTGTGCCGGTCACTCGACCTCGGCACCGTCGCCGTCGTCGGGTACTCGATGGGTGGTCGGGTGGCCCTGCAATGGGCCGCCCGCTACCGCGATCGTGTCGGTCGCCTTCTCACCATCGGGGCCACGCCGGGTTTGGCCGGGGCCGAGGAGCGGGAGGATCGGCGCCGGGCCGACGGTGAGCTGGCCGACCGGATCGAGGCGGAAGGACTCGAGTGGTTCGACGAGTACTGGGCCAGCCGGCCGATCTTCGCCAGCCAGCGCGGCCGGGTGGCGCCCGAGGAGCATTCGAGGATGTCGGCCATCCGTCGGGGTCAACGGCCCTGGGGGCTGGCCAATAGTCTGCGAGGTATGGGCACCGGAACCATGCCGTACCTGGCCGCCGACGACCTGGGGGCCATCCGGTCACCGGCGCTCGTGGTGGCCGGTGCCGACGACCAGAAGTTCGTCGCCATCGGCGGTGATCTGGCCGACCGGCTCGGACGAGGTCGATTCGTGTCCGTCCCCGATGCCGGCCACGCCGCCCACCTCGAGTCACCACATACGGTCGGCGCGCTGGTGTCGGACTTCGTGGCCGGTCGATGAAGGCCACCACCCACCCGTTCTCGCTGCCGCTGCACCAGCCGCTCATCACGGCCGCCGGGTCCGTCGATCGTCGCACCGGTCTCCTGCTGCGGGTCGAAGACGATGCCGGTCACGTCGGCTGGGGTGAGGCGGCGCCGCTACCCGGATTCCCCGGTGGCACACTGCCCGAGGTCGAGGATGGCCTGGCGCGGTGGTGTGCCCAACCCGACCGGGCCACCCTGGCCGAACTGGCCGACCTGTCGGTGGCGTCGGCTGCCGTCGACACCGCCCTGGTCTCGCTCGATGCCGCCCGCGCCGGTTTGTCGTTGGCCGCTCATCTGGCCGGCGGCAACCCTCCGGCGACGGTGCCGGTCAACGCCTTGCTGGGCGGCCACTCGGCGGACGAGGTGATGATCGCCGCCCGCAACGCGTTGGCCGAGGGTTTCACCACGCTCAAGCTCAAGGTCGGCCACCGCCGTCTCGACGACGACATCTCGCTGGTCCGCGCCCTGCGCAGTGAGTTGGGTGACGACGTGACCATACGGCTCGACGCCAACCGGGCGTGGACGGTCGACGAGGCCCATCACGGGCTGGCCTCGATGCGGTCGTTGTCGCTCGAATACGTGGAGGAGCCCACCCGGGATCTGTCGGCGTGGCCCGAACTGGCAACCCTGGGTGTTCCCTTGGCGGTCGACGAGTCGATGTCGGACCCCGGCCCCGATCAAGCGATGGGTCTGATGCGGGAAGGCCACGTCGGCGCTCTGGTGACCAAGATCCCCCTGCTGTTCGGGGTCCGGCCGGCATTGGCCGCGGCCGGAGTGGCCAGCGCCCGTGGGGTCCGGGTGACGACGACGTCGTTCATCGACACCGCAGTGGGTGTGGCCGCGGCGGTGCACCTGGCCGCTGCGCTCGGTCCGGGTCAGCCGGCCGCGGGTTTGGCCACCGGATCGATGTTGGCGGCCGATGTGGCGGCACAGCCCCTGGTGGCCGATGGCGCCATCGCCGTGCCGTGTGGCCCGGGGTTGGGTGTCAACCCCGACCTCGATGCACTGTCGCCCTGAGGGCGTCTACCGGTTGGTCTGACGGACGAGTTTTCCGGATGGGGTTCTCGGCAGAGTGTCGACCACTTCCATCTCCCGAGGAGCGCAGTAGGCCGGCAACTGTTGTTTGGTGTGGTCGCGCAGCTGGTCGAGTGACGGCGGCCCGGCCGAGTCGGTCGGCACCACGACGGCGGTCACCTGCTGGCCCCAGTCGGCATGGGGGCGACCGACGATCATGACCTCGGCCACGAGCGGGTGACTGTCGAGCACCCTCTCCACCGCCACCGGCCACACGTTCTCGCCCCCGCTGATGATGAGGTCGCCGGTGCGTCCGAACACCGAGAGCTCGCCGCCATCGGACAGGGTGCCGGCGTCGCCCGTGGCCAGCCAACCTTCGTCGTCGACCGGGTTGGAGCCGTCGCGGTAGGCGCGCAGCAGCATCGGGCCGCAGACCTGGATCTCCCCGTCGACGATCCGGAGATCGACGCCATCGAGGGGCTGCCCGTCGTACACCACACC
>JBPCTQ010000252.1:0-6983 GCA_051011595.1 Acidimicrobiales bacterium | reverse complement strand
GGCTCACGAACGGTTGCTGGCCGCCGCGCTCGAAGTCGCTGCCGGCGGGCTCGATGGGGATGATCTCGAGCCTTTGGTTGGCCTGGTGCGCCAGGTCGAACGCGATTGTGTCGGTTTGTTGGTGGCGGTGGCCCGGATCGCTGAGGCTCGTGCCGTCGATGGTCAGGGTGCGCCGGTGGAGGATGTCTTGGCTGATCGAGACAGCGTGACGGCGGCTCGGGCTGCTGGTGATGTTGCTCGGGCCCGAGTGGCCGGTCGTTTCCCGGTGCTGGCCGACTCCATCCGCGCCGGTGAGGCGCGGCCGGACAATGTTGATGTGTTGGCCCGGATGTGTGACCGGATGACCCCGGCTGAGGTCGATGTCCTGACCAGCTCGGACAAAGTGATCGCGGCTGCGGCGGAGCGGTTGGGGGCCGACAGTTTCCGCCGCAAGATTCATCGGCTCCGAGACCGGATACGCGCCGACCACGGCCACACCGCCGCCCAACAAGCCGCGGCCGAGACCATGGCTCGTGTCTGGCCCAGTCGAGACAACCACACCTACCGCCTGTCGGCGGTGTTCGATGTGTTGCAGGGCGCCGCCGTGCGCCAGGCCCGGTCGCACCAGAAACGGGTACTGGCGGAACAGCTCGGCCCCGGCCACGGGCTCAGCACCGATCAGGTTGCTGCCCAAGCGTTGGCCGATCTGGTGGTGCGGGGTGCCAACACCGAACCCACCCACCACAACACCCAACCGATAGTGCACCTCAACGTGCTCACCGACGGCCGCACCCTCAGTGCTGGGCCGCACCCGGACACGATCGCCGAAACCACCGACGGCCTACCGGTCACCCCGGGCACCATCGGTCGTTTGGCTTGTGATTGTGTGATCCGCCGGGTCGACACCCTCGCCGACGGCAACGTCAACGTGTCCCGTTCATCCCGGACCGCCACATCGGCCCAGCGGGCCGCCCTGCGAGCCCGCTACCCCGGATGTGCCATCTCCGGCGCACCCTGGTCCCAAGTCGAAATCCACCACCTCGTATTCCGTGAACACGGCGGCCACACGGTGCTCGAAAACCTGATCCCCATCTCGCGGCGATGGCACCACCTCATCCACGACAACGGCTGGCAACTCCAAATGCACACCGACCGCAGCCTCCGCCTCACCCGACCCGACGGCACCCTGCACCGCAACATCCCCCCACCCACCAACGTCCTAACCCAACACGACACCACCCTCGCCGCCTGACCGCTACTTCCCCCCAAGGCAACACAAGCCGGGCGCACGCAACCCCAACCGGGGCACTGCCAACCACCCGCACCTGCTACTTGACAACCAAATAGGTGCCCCCGCCCGGGGCCGGAAAGGCCCCGGGGGCCCGGGCCAGCCGATCATCGACCCGATCAACGGCTACTCGGGTGGGCCGGCGATGAAGACACCATCGGCGATTCCCCTCCCTGCCGATTCCCGCCGGCAAACCAATATGCTGGCGCCTCGTTCTGACCCGCGACCAGGCCCTCATCTCCCATGCCCACCTATGACTATCGCTGCGAGACCTGCGGCGGCGAGTTCGAATTCGTGCAGTCGTTCTCCGAGGACGCGCTGAAGAAGTGTCCCGGCAAACGCAAGGGAGGGCCGGTCACCGAGCAGTGCACCGCCCCGGGTAAGGGCAAGGTGTTGAAGGTCTTCTCGAAGGTCGGCATCGCCTTCAAAGGTGACGGTTTCTACAAGAACGACCATGGTTCGATGGCCTCGGCGAAACCCGAATCGTCGCCGTCGAGCACCGACTCGGATTCATCATCGGACTCCTCGACCACCAAGTCCGACACCAAGTCCGATTCCAAATCCGACACCAGCTCCACGACCAAGAGCGACACCAAGAAGAAGGCCGACACCAAGGCTTCGCCCAGCAAGGACTGATCGGCGCCGTCGGAAGCGCACCATGACTTCCCCCTCCGTCACCCCTCGGAGATCGTCATGCCCGTCCGCCCCACCCGTACGTCTCGCCTGTTCCTGGCCCACATCCGGTTGTTCCTCATCCGGTACCGGTTGGTCTACTGGACGGTGGCGATCACCTGTGCCCTGCTGGCCGGTTTCACCGTTCATCAGCACCAGGTTCGAGCCGAACGCGCCGCCCACGCATGGGGGGAGCGCACACCGGTCCTCGTGTTGAGCCGCTCGGTGGCCATCGGTCACGACCTGCGAGCCGATGACGTCACCTCGGTTCTGGCCCCGATCGCGCTGGCCCCTCCCAGCCGCATGGGCGAGCTGCCGCCCGATGCCATTGCCCGGTCCGACCTGGCCCGTGGTTCGATCGTGGTCGCCGAGATGGTCATCGAACCGGGTGGCGGCCTCGATGGACGCCACCGGGGCGTTGCCCTTCCCATCGTGGCCACCACTCCCCCACTGCACCCCGGCCGGTCGGTCGACCTCATCACCACGGGAACAGTGCTGTCGGCAGGTTCGGTGGTCTTGTCGGTCGACGACACTCAGGTGGTGGTGGCGGTCCCGGTCGACGAGGTGGCCCGCGTCACCGCGGCTGCCCGGGTCGACGACGTCACCGTGGTGTTGAGCTGACCACGGCCAAGACGCTCAGCGCACGCCCGTCGCCAGAAGCACCAACACCACCGATCCGAGCACCACTCGATAGATCACGAACGGTGTGAACGACGACCGTTGCACCAGCCACAACGTGCCCCAGATGGCGGCATACCCGGTGAGGCCGGCCGCAGCCATTCCCCACAGGAACGGCGCGACGAAGTCCGATGGAATCTCCGCACTGAGCCCCTTGTACAGACCGGCACCGGCGATCACGGGCACACTCATCAAGAAGGCGATCCGGGCGGCGGCGGCCCGATCGAACCGCAACATGCGCCCCACGGTGATGGTGGCCCCCGAACGCGACACCCCGGGCTGTAGGGCCAGCGCCTGCCCGCCGCCGATGAGCAGGGCATCTCGGAGCGTGAAGTCCTCGATCGACCTCGTACCTGGGAGACGGTCGGCCCAGTACAGCACCAGACCCCCCACGATCAGGGCCACGGCAATCAGCCAGATGCGGTCGGTGGCCAGCACCGATTCGAACACCACGCCGGTGATCGCCGCAGGGATCATCGACACCACCAGCAGCCAGGCGATGCGGGCATCGGTGGTCAAGGGTCGCCCGGCCGGAGTCAGCGACCGCAAACCGGCCTTGGCGTAGGCCCAGAGGTCGGTGCGGAAGTAGATGAGTACCGCACCCAGGGTGCCGATGTGCACGGCCACGTCGAACGACTGCTCGAGGTCGTCGCTGAGACCGTCCCACCCGAACAACCAGCGGGCCAGCTCGAGGTGACCACTACTGGAGATGGGGAGGAATTCTCCCAATCCCTGGACGATGCCGAGCACGATGGCTTCGAGGGTCGACATCAGCAGCCCCGACCGAACCTACACATGGCCCACCCATCGGCCCGGGTGATGCGGATTGGAGCCGGTCCGGCCCGGCTCTCACGTGCCGCTGATGGCCACATCGTCGATCACCAGGGCGCAGGCCCCGGTCCCGCTCGGCTGCCATTCCCGCTCGCCACCGACCGCCACGATCTCGGTGAGCAGCCGTTGCACCGTCGAGGCCATGGTGGCCTCACGAACGGCGGCGCCCCGCTGGCCGCCTTCGATCTGCACACCCTCGATGCCGACCGAGAAGTCGCCACTGACCGGGTTGACCCCGCTGTGGAGACCCGACATCGACTGGACGAGGATGCCGCGCTCGACCTGACCGACGAGCTCGTCGAGCGTTCCCTCGCCCGGTTCGACGACGAGTGCTCGTACCCCTGCCGTCGGCGTTGATCGTGTCCCGCGTACCGCAGACGCCGTCGACCGGGTTTCGAGCCGTCGGGCACTCCAGGTGTCGTGCACGAATCCGCGAAGCACGCCGGATTCGACCAGCGCGGTCGGTCGGCTGGCCAGTCCCTCACCATCGAAGGCGTCGGCCGAGAAGCTCCGCTCGTCGGTGGGATCGTCGACCAGCGTCAGCCCCGATGCGGCGACCTGTTCCCCGAGACGATCGGCAAAGGGTGTACGGCCCTTGGCGACCCGGGTTCCGGTGAGCATGCCGCCCACCACGCCCAGCAGTGACGCAGCCATCCGGGGTTCGAGCACCACGGTGGTTCGCTCGGATCGGGGCTGGCGGGCGCCGAGCATGCGAACCGCCCGTTCCACTGCGTCGGCGGCCGCGACATCGACGTCGAGGTCGTCGAAGTGGCGGGCCACGTCGAAGCCGTATCCCGTCTGGGTCTCGTCGCCGTCGGCGGCCAGCGCCTGCACACCGACCGAGCAGAACGAGGCCTCATCGGCCGCTCGGATTCCGGTGCTCGAGGCCAGGGCGAACTGCCCGGCCGAGTCGCTGTAGCTGGCGGTGCGCACGCCGGTGATGCGACGGTCGGCGGCCCGCACCCGGGCTTCGAGGTCGATGGCCAGTTCGATCTTGGTGTCGACGCCCACCGACGCCAGGGCGGGGTTCCACAGATCGAGCGGGGGCGGCGCCACACCATCGGGCTCCGGCAGGCCGGCGCACGGATCGACCTGGGCGAAACCGAGGTTGTCGCGTGCTTCGCGGACCACGTCGGCCACGATGTCGGGATCGAGCGTCCCCGCGTGGGCGAACCCCTGACGTCCGTCCCGTATCACCCGGACACCGATACCGGAGGTGGACGCCTGGGTGAAGGCCTCGACCTCACCCTGGTAGGCCTTGATGGAGGTGCGGTCGGCAGCCGCCGCAAAGGCCTCGACCTGCTCGCCCGATCCAGCCTGATCGGCTACGGCAACCGCGATGTCCAGCAGTTCGTTGCTGTTCACGAACCACTCATCGTGACATCACCGACCACCAGGGTGATGCCGGCCGCCGGCATGGGCAACCACTCCAGATCGTCGCCGACGGCGATGACGTCGTGCAGCATGCGCTGGATGGTGGAAGCGATGGTGAACTCCCGCAAGGGCTCCGCCGGAGCGCCATCACGGATGCGCAGTCCTTCGGCTCCAGTGGAGAAGTCCCCACTGACCGGGTTCACGCCACTGTGCAGCCCGCTGACCCCCTGGATGAGCACACCGTCGTCGATGTCGGCGATGAGGTCTTCCTGTGACTGCGTGCCAGGGGCCAACGCCAGAGCCATACAACCCACACTGGGGGTGGTGGCGTAGCTCCGTACCGCCGAGCCGGTGCTGGCCGCGCCCAGGCGTCGCCCGGTGTAGCTGTTGTGCACGAACATCGAGAGCCGGCCGCCATCGACGAGCACGTTGCGCCGGGTGGCCAAGCCTTCACCATCGGACTCGGTGGCCGTGAAGGCCGCAGCGTTGGTGGGATCGTCGACGAGCGTGATGGAAGGCGCAGCCACCGCCTCACCCAGACGTTCGGCGAACAACGACCGCCCCTTCAGGACGGCCTCACCGGACAGGGTCGATCCCAGGATGCCGACGAACTGGGCGGTGACGAAGGGGTCGAGCACCACGGTGATGCGTTCGGACTCGGGTTTGGTCGCCCCCAACAGCCGAGTGGCCCGGTCGGCGGCGTCGCCGGCCGCTCGGGCGATGTCGAGATCGTCGGGGTGGCGACCCACCGAGAACCCGAAACCGGTCTGGGTGTCGCCGTCGGCCTCGGCCAGGGCGTAGGCCGCCAGATAACAGCTGGTCTCCCGGCTGGTGGCCGACACACCGGTGGAGGTGACCACCGCCGACTCGGACACACTGTCGACGTACTCGGCCGATTCGATGCCGCTGATACGAGGATCGGCGCCGCGGACCGCGGCCTCCAGTTCGATGGCGAGATCGACCTTGCGGTCCGGTGCCACCGTTTCCACCTCGGCGTCGTACAGATCCAGTTCGGCCGGTGCCACCCCATCGGGGCGGGCCAGGCCCAGCGCCTCGTCGACGGTGCCGAAGGCCACGTTGTTCCGGGCCTCGGCCAGCGTCTCGGCCACCACGTCGGCGTCGAGGCTTCCGGCGTAGGCGAAACCCTGTCGGTGATCGCTGATGACCCGCACACCGATGCCCTGTGACTGGGCCGACGACAGCGACTCGACGGCGCCGTCGTAGGCGCGCACCTCGGTGTCGCGATCTCGAACGATCGCCACCTCGATCTGCTCGTCGCCCCTGACGTCGGCCACCACCTTGGCCGCGATGTCGAGAAGTTCGTCGCTCATCAGGCCGCGGTGCCACCGATGGTGAGCTGGGTCACCCGCAGGGTGGGAGTGCCGTCGCCCACGGGCACCCCCTGACCGTCCTTGCCGCACGTGCCCGGCGAACCCATGGCGAAGTCATTTCCCAGCGCATCGATGCGGGTGAGCACCTCGGGTCCATTGCCGATGAGGTTGCCCTCGCGCAGCGGATCGGTGATCTGGCCGTCTTCGATCAGGTAGGCCTCGGTCATACCGAACACGAAGTCTCCGGTGGCGGTGTTGACCTGCCCGCCCCCGAGCTGCGCCACGTACACGCCGTTGCTGGTGCCGGCGATGATGTCGGCCGGATCGTCGTCGCCGTTGGCAATGTAGGTGTTGGTCATCCGCACCATGGGAAGGTGTTGGTACGACTGGCGGCGACCGTTGCCCGAACTGGGGCGACCTTCCTTGCGTGCCCGCAGTCCGTCCCACATGTAGTCGGTGAGCACGCCGTTCTCGATGAGCACGTTGCGTTGGGCCGGCCGCCCCTCGTCGTCGATGGCGTAGCAGCCCCACTCACCGCCCATGGTGCCGTCGTCGATGAGTGTGACCGAGGGAGCAGCAACCTGTTCGCCGACCCGACCGGCGAAGACCGAGGCCGACTTGGCCACCAGGTCGGCCTCGAGGCCGTGACCACACGCCTCGTGGAACAACACCCCACCCCCGCCGGGGCCGACCACCACCGGCATCGCTCCACTCGGGGCCGGACGGGCCGCCAGTTTGGTGATGGCCCGCTGAGCGGCCTTGCGGGCCAGGTCCTGCACGTCGTAACGATCGAAGAGCTCGAACCCGACGGTGTGCCCGATGCTCTCTCG
>JBPCTQ010000251.1:0-3272 GCA_051011595.1 Acidimicrobiales bacterium | reverse complement strand
CGTTGTCCTCCCAGTACGTGTTCCCGCTGGAGCCACCACTGTTGGGCCCGGGACCGACCGGTGCACTCACACCGGCGGCTCCGGTCGGGCAGATGCGATCGTTGCCGCTGCCGCCATTGGACCAGTTGCCGGCGAACCGGGCGGCCCGGTGATCGCCCTGCTCCATCGGGGCACAGAAGCCGTTGATGGCGAGCCAGAAACCCTCTTCGTTGGAGCTCAGAAGGTCACCAGTGCCGAGGTGGTTCCTCGGGCTCCCCAGCGGCACGGGAAGCACGTATTCGGCGATGGCCTGGCGGGAGATGCTGAAGTCGTCGAGGAACGCGCCGGCGAAGAAGATCGGCGGGTCGAGGTTCCGGATGATCACCCGAAGCTGCTCCTCGTTGCCGGGAACCGGTTCGACGATCACCTCGATGTCGGCATCGTCGTCGTCGTAGCCATTACGTTCGGCCACCGCGAGGGCCACTTCGGTGGCCTTGGTGGTATCGGGCATCCACACCACACCAGCCAGGGCGGCGGCGTCAGCGGCACGTTGGACCGACGTTGCTTCGCCGTACCAAGCGCCGACATCGGTGGCCAACGCCACGAAACCGACCATGGGCACGATGAGCAGACCGATGAGCCCGAGGACGTAGCCCCGCTCGCCGCGGCGGTGGCGCCGGGTGGACAACTGGGAGTGAGTCGTGGGCCGCATCAGATCGAGGTCTCCAGTCGGGGTTCGACGCGCATCACGGCGCTGTCTTCGATGGTCAGAGTGTCGAAGGGCAAGATGTCGGTCTGGGCGTCGTACTCGATGCGGATATAGATACCCACGTGATCGAGTCCACCCTGCTGGGTGCTACGGCCGATGGGACACCAGAACCGGTCGGGAGAACTGACGCTGCACGCCGATCCGGTCGTGCCGAAGTCAGTTTCGGCCAGGGTCTGCAGCTGGGCCGGGGTGTAGTGGTTGCAGAAGCCGATCACCGAGGTGCCACCTCCGGACAGGCACGAGCTGGGGATCTCACCATTGGCGGCCTGAGCGTCGTAGATGATGACGGCTTCGATGTCGGCGTTGTCGATGTCGCCCAGCGCCGCCTTCACCGCCGAGATGGTCTCCCAGTCGGCCAGGCGTTCGTTGCCCAGGTTGCTGGCAATACGGGCCCCTGATCGGGCCGCGGTGTTGACGGTGAGTGTGTCGCGCCAAGCCATGCCCAGCTCGATGAGACCGAACACGAAAAGAGCCATCAGGGGCACAACGATGGCGAATTCCACCATGTTGGCCCCACGCTCGTTCTGGTTGTGTCGCCGACGGCCCAAAACCGGTCTCACGACTGCTCCTCTGGTTGAAATCCGCGCGCCGGTCGGCGCGCGTGTCAGTACTCTTTCGGTTCGATCCGCATGATCGTCTGGTCAGTGAGGGTGATGTCCTCACCGAAGAAACCGGTCACGAAGGGGTGCAAGAACTCGACCCACACGCCGATGTAGCCCACGTTGCCGAGCTGGACCCGCCGATCGGCCGGGCACCAGAACTTGTCGAGATCGTTGGAGTCGTTGCAGCCGAACCGGGCCGTATCGGCCCAGTTCGCCGGGGTGTACACGTTGCACACATCGACGACGGCAATGCCGTCCTTGCAGTCCTGGGTGGGCGCGCCGTTCTCTTCGGCCGTTCCCGGATCGAAGACGACGATGCGGGTGATCAGCTCGGGCGGCACCGCGGTGGAGGCGTTCTCAATGGTGCGTAGCAGCTTGAAGTCGGCGTCGTAGTCGTTGCCGTAGGCCGAACCGGCGCGAGCACCATCACGGGTCGACTGGGCGAGGGTGAGCTCGTCTCGGAACAACAGTCCGAACTCGAAAACGCCGAAGACGATGAGCAGCAGGACCGGCATGATGATCGCCGCCTCGATCAGGGCCGCGCCCCTCTCGTCGTCTTGGTCCGTGTCCGCGGACGCACGCAGCGACTTCGGGGCGATCCTCATCATCTCTGTCCATCGACAGGAGAAGCACCGGAGTTGACCGATATCTTTCGAACGACCCAGTGATCTGGGCCGTTCAGCCCAGCCGATCGGCCGGGGCCGGTTTCAGCCCTCGGGCCGGCCGCGCGGTGGTTCGCTCAGTCGGCGAGTACGTGGACGAGCTTGCGCCCGTTCCGGCTGCCGAAGGAGACCACTCCGTCGGCGGTGGCGAACAAGGTGTCGTCGCCGCCACGACCGACGTTGTCGCCGGGGTGGAAACGCGTGCCCCGCTGGCGCACGATGATGGACCCGGCGTTCACCCGGGTTCCGCTGTAGACCTTCACACCCAGACGCTGGGCGTTGGAGTCACGGCCGTTCCTGGTGGACCCGCCACCTTTGGTCTTCGACATCTGGGTGCTCCTGGGTCAGCCGGCGCTGATGCCGGTGATCTCGATGGCCGACAGCGACTGTCGATGGCCCCACCGACGCCGCTGGTTGGTCTTGTTCTTGTAGGTGAAACCGTCGATCTTGGGACCCTTGACATCGTCGACCACGGTGGCCGAGACCGACGCCTTGGCCAGTTGGTCCGGGGTGGCCAGGACGGTGTCGCCGTCGACGACCAGCACGGCCGGCAGTTCGAGCTCGGTGCCGACGTCGCCGACGCGCTCGACCTCGACCCGTTGGCCTTCGGTGACTCGATATTGCTTTCCGCCGGTGCGGATGACTGCGTACATAGCTGGTTCAGGCTAGCGGTTGGCGGCCGGGTTGCGACTCTCGACGGTCAGTAGTTGAGCAGCTTCTCGTCGAGCAGGTGCCCGTGCCCGTCGCAGTCGTCACACGGTTCGGACAACGAGTCGAGCAGACCCTCCCCCACCCGCTTGCGGGTCATCTCCACCAGGCCCAACTCGGAGATGTCGTACACCTGGGTACGGGTCTTGTCGCGGCTGAGTGCGTCGCGGAAGACCTTGATCACGTCCTCGCGGTTGGCCTTGACCTCCATGTCGACGAAGTCGATCACGATGATGCCGCCGATGTCGCGCAGCCGAAGCTGGCGGGCAACCTCCTCGGCCGCCTCGAGGTTGTTGCGGTAGACGGTCTCCTCGAGCGACCTCGAACCGACGTTCTTGCCGGTGTTCACGTCGATCACGGTGAGCGCTTCGGTGTGTTCGATGATGAGCGAACCACCCGACGGCAACCACACCTTGCTGTCGACAGCGCGGCGCAGCTGCTCGCGGATGTGATGGCGTTCGAACAGCGGGAGCGGTTCGGCTGAGTTGTCGTAGAGCTCCACCCGTTCGGCCAGAGCCGGGGTGATGCTCGACACGTAGTCACGAACCTCGT
>JBPCTQ010000250.1:0-2659 GCA_051011595.1 Acidimicrobiales bacterium | reverse complement strand
GTTGTAGGCCCGCCAGTACTGGATGCCGTCACGGGCCAGACCGTCGAGGACCGGCGTCTGTGCGTATTGCGCGTGGGGTCCGTTCCACGCGCCGATGGTGTCCCACCGCTGCATGTCGTCGGTGATGAAGAGCACCCGTCGAGCCATCGCCCTACCCGCTTCCCTCGTCGGTTGATTGATTGATGTGTCAATCTAAGTACATCTAGGGTGGACGTCAAGTGCCCGTCGAGGAGGAGCGCGTGGGTCGACCGAGCGTCAAGGAGGAGCGGATCGAGGAGATCCTCGATGCCGTGCAGGCGTGCGTGGTCGAGCACGGGTTGGCCGGGACGACCATGGCTCGCATCGCGGCGCGGGCCGGCATGCAGCCGAGTGCCATCAACCACTTCATCGGCACGCGCGACAAGGTCGTCGAGGCTGCGCTCGAGCGCTCGACGCAGTACTACGAGGAGCTCATCGACTCGATCGAACAGCTGCCAGTGGCTGAAATCCTCGATCGGCTGGTCGGCGCGGCGTCCCGACGCCGGTCGGTTCGCCCCGAGGCGATGGTGCTGTTCGACGAGATGCTGACGCTCGCCCCGCGTGATGCGCGGGTCGCCGATCGGGTGCGGCACGCGATGACGCGATTGGCGGACGTGATCGACCGGCAGCTCGCCGTCGAACACCCCGATGCTGCGACCGCTGACCGCAAGGCGGTGGCCACGTCGACCATGTTGATGATCGACAACCTCGAGCGACTGGTGGTGATCGGTGTGTTGCCGGCGAGATCACGATCCGCTGTGCGGCGGTCGATCGATGCGCTGATCGGCACCCTCGATGACTGATCGCTCCCAAATTCGATGACTTGACGGTCGGCGCCGGCGCGCGTTGTCTTGGCCGGTGACCGAGACTGCCGCCAAGCCGTCGACCCCGCCCGGCTTCGCGGTCATCTGGTCGACGGTGGCCATCGATCAGGTCGGTTTCGGCATCCTCATCCCGGTCCTGGCGTTGTACGCCGAGGACTTCGGCGCGTCACCGACCACCATCGGCTTCCTCGTCGCCACGTTTGCCCTGGCCCAGCTGATCACCGCCCCCATCGGTGGGCGGTTGTCGGATCGGTTCGGCCGCAAGCCGATCATCCTGTTTTCGCTGTTGGGCACGGCCGTGGGCAGCCTGATCACCGGGTTCGCCGGCGCCGTCTGGGTGCTCTTCTTGGGGCGTGCCGTCGACGGGTTGAGTGGGGCCAGCGTGGTGGTGAGCCAGGCGGCGGTGACCGACATCGGGGCGCCCGAGGATCGGGCCCGGTTGCTGGGCCTGTTGGCCGCCGCGTTCGGCTTCGGGTTCGCGCTGGGCCCGGCCATCGGCGGCCTGTCGGCCAGTGTGGCCGGCCCCCGAGCCCCGTTCTTCGTGGCCGCTGCCCTGGCCGCCACCAACGCGGTGGTGGCGTGGTTCCGCCTGCCCGAGACGCTTCCCGCCGACAAGCGCATCTCGGCCCGGCCCGCCTCGGCGGGCGAAGGCCCCCGGCCCCGCATCGAATGGCATCGCCGCCTGGTGCAGCTGTTCGGTGTGGCGCTCGTCGCCTCGACCGCGTTCGCCATGTTCACCACGACCATCCCGCTGCTGCTCGAGCGGCGGGCCGGTCTCGACGAGGGTGGCGTGGGCATCGTCTTCGCCTGCGTTGGCGTGGGCATCATGCTGGCCAGCACCTTCGCGGTGGGCCCGGCGGTGGAGATGTTCGGCAGCACCGGCGTGGTGCGGGTCGGCCTGTTCCTGAACATGGTGGGGCTGGTGCTGCTGGGGCCCGATGCCGTGTGGGTGACCATCGTGCCCTCCACCATGGCCCTGATCCTGGGTCAGGCCCTACAGACCGGCCCCCAGTCGGCGTTGGTGTCGAACACCGTCGGCGCCCAGGTGCGGGGCTCGGCCATGGGTGTCAACCAGGCTTCGGTCGGGGTCGGCCGGGTGGTCGGTCCCATCGTCGGCGGGGCCTTGTTCTCGGTGGGGCTGGCGTGGCCCTACCTCGTGGGTGCGGTGCTCACGGCCATCGCCCTGGCCCTGGTCCCGGGCCGGAGTGCAAGCCGCTAACTCTTGCAAGCGAATGCTTGCCGAAGTTTGCTGTTGTCGGTAAGTTACTCACCAGTAGCCCGGCGCGCGGCCGGGTCGTCGCGGGGTTCGACGATGAACCCAAGGAGGCCGAGATGGCTGAGTTCTCCCTCGAGCTCAACGAGGATCAGCTGCAGTTGCAGAAGTGGGTGCACGAGTTCGCCGAAGAGGTGATCCGACCCAACGCCGAGGAGTGGGACGAGCGGGAAGAGTTCCCGTGGCCCGTCGTGACCGAGGCGGCCAAGATCGGCCTGTACGGCTGGGAGTTCATGGCCGAGGGCATGATGAACGATCCCACCGGGCTGACACTGCCGGTCGCCATCGAGGAGATGTTCTGGGGCGATGCCGGCATCGGCATGGCCATCATGGGCACCGGGCTGGCTGCGGCCGGTATTGCTGCGTCGGGCACGCCCGAGCAGGTCATGGAGTGGGTGCCCCAGTGTTATGGCACCCCCGATGACATGAAGACCGGTGCCTTCGCGGCCAGCGAGCCCGACGCCGGCTCCGACGTGGGTGGCTACCGCACCCGGGCCGTCTACGACGAGGCCACCGACGAGTGGGTGCTCAACGGCACCAAGGC
>JBPCTQ010000249.1:0-6338 GCA_051011595.1 Acidimicrobiales bacterium | reverse complement strand
GTGGCCGGCCTCATCGTGGCCCGCACCGATGCCGAGGCCGCCTCACTGCTCGAGAGTGCCAGCGACGAACGCGATCAGCCGTTCATTCTCGGCGCCACCAACACCTCGGTGCCGCCGTACAAACACGTGTACCTGGCCATCATCCAGAGCTTCCACGAAGCCGGCATCGACGCGCTCAACGGGCACCTGCTCTATGCCATCCCCGAGCCGCAGACGGCCGTGGCCATGGCCTGGCTGGCCGACAACGGCATCAACACGGTCATCGCCGACGCGGCCGCGGCCGTCAAGGCCGGCAGCGTCACCCCCGAACAGGCCCTCGACACCGCCGGTGACGCTTTCGTCGACGCCTGGCAGGAAGCGGCCGGGCTGATGACCATTGGTGCCGCCGTGGCCGAGGCCATGGCCTTCCGGGCCGAAGAGGGTGCCGACCTCTCGATGACCGCCGACGAGTGGACGGCGTTCGCCGCCACCGCCTCGGAGTACGACGCCCGGGCCAAAGCCGCCGAGATGGGCCTCGACATCACCTGGGACGCCGGGCTGCCCCGCACACCCGAGGGCTACTACCAGATCCAGGGTGGCATCCCCTACGCCATCGCCAAGTCGTTGGCCGCCGCCCCCTACGCCGATCTGTTGTGGATGGAGACCAAGACCGCCGATCTGGCCGACGCCAAGGAGTTCGCCGACGCCATCCACGCCGTCTACCCCGACAAGATGTTGGCCTACAACCTGTCGCCTTCGTTCAACTGGGACACCACGGGTATGACCGAGGACGAGATGCGCGACTTCCCCGCCGAGCTGGGCAAGCTGGGTGCGGTCTTCAACTTCATCACCTACGGCGGCCACCAGGTCGACGGCATGGCCAGCGAGGAGTTCGCCGCCTCACTGCAAGAAGACGGCATGGTCGCGTTGGCTCGCCTGCAACGGAAGTTCCGCCTCGTCGATTCCCCTTACAAGACCCCGCAGAGCCTGGTCGGTGGCCCTCGTCTCGATGCCGCCCTCATGGGGTCGTCGGGTCGCACCGCCACCACCAAGGCCATGGGCAAAGGATCCACCCAGTTCCAGCACCTGGTGCAGACCGAGGTTCCGCCCAAGCTGCTCGAAGGGTGGCTGGCCGAGTGGGCCACCAACTGGGGCATCGACGACAAGCTGTCGGTGTCGCTGCGGCCCCACACGCCGGGTTCGGAGATCCTCGACCTCGCCGTGCTCGACGGTTCGGGCACGTCGGTGGCCGACGTGGTGTTCACCCAGATCCACGATCGCCGGGGCACTTCGATCCTGTCCGTGCGCGATCAGAACACCGACGAGGGGCTGCGCCGCAAGCGGCTGATGACCCTGCTGCACCTGTTCTTGATCCATCGTTACGACATCGCGTCGGTGCACTACCTCACACCCACCGCCGACAACCAGCGTCAGACCGAGAGCATGAAAGACCTGGGTATGTTCGAGTCGGTGAACGACGAGGTGGGTGAGATCATCGTGGCCGAGGTCGACCAGGCCGGTATCGATGCCTTGTTGGCCGAAGACGGTGTCGCCCTCGGCGAGCTCATCAAGAAGAGCTGACCCTCGGTGCACCCACCGCGTCGGCGGCCACCGTGCAGGTGGTGCCGGCCGCGGTGACTTCGAGGTCGATGTCTTCGGACGTGGTCTCGGCGCGCCCACCGAACTGGGGGGAGCCGTCGATGGTCACCTCGATGGCGGCCGGGTCGCCGCCCTGGGCCCGCATCTGGGCCCGGTAGGCGTCAGTGAGCATCCGTGAGGTGGTCCGGTAGGCCGCCTCCATGCACTCGCTGCCGCCGATCACCCGTTGTGCGTAGGTGTAGGCCTCGGTGGTGAGGCCGTTGTTCTCGCCGACCCAGGGGAACACGTCGGTGACCTTGCCGACCAGACCCTTGTTGACCGACACCGAACCGCTGGTGCGTTCCATGTCGACCCGGGGTCGCACGAACTCGATGGCTTCGGCCGGCACGGTCACCGAGAACTTGCCGTCGGGGCCTTCGGCGATCTGCACCAGATCGGGGTCGACGCAGGTGTCGACGTCGCCGATGGCGGTCATCTCGATGGTGTCGGTGCGATAGACCTGCCCGAACAGGCGGTGCTCGCGGCGGCCTTCCAGGGGAACCTCGGCATGCACTCGGGCTCGACAGTCGAGACGAACGGCCTCGATCTCGAACACCTGGGCCGGTTCTTCCACCACCACGGTGGTGTCGATGCTGGCCACCTCATCGACATCCCAGGGCCAGCCGAACTGCACGATTCCGGTGGCGGCCACGAACAGCGCGATGGCGCCGCCGATCACGAGCATTCCCAATGAACGGATGGTGTCTCTCATCGACCGTTCTCCCTTCCAGTGACCCAGACGCACGAGAAGGGCAAAAAGTCGCGTCAAACGGAGCGAGGAGTAAGGTCGCCACTCGTGGACGGGACCGATCTCTGCTTCGCCGGTGCGTCCGAGCAGGCGCGGCTGGTCCGGGCTTGTGAGGTGTCGACCCGCGAGCTGACTGCGGCGACGCTGTCCCGCATCGAGGCTGTCGATCCGCAGCTCAACAGCTACCGAGTGGTGCTCGGCGATCAGGCCATGGCCGCCGCGGCCGAAGCCGACGAGCTGACCGCTCGGGGTGAAACGGCGCCGTTGCTGGGCGTTCCGGTGGCCATCAAGGACAACGTCGACGTGGCCGGGGTGAGCACCTCCCACGGCGTCGATGCGGGCGACAGCCCGGCCGCGGCCGACGCACCGGTGGTGGCCGCACTGCGAGCCGCCGGGGCTGTCATCGTCGGAAAGACCACGTGCTCGGAGCTCGCCGTGTGGCCGTTCACCGAGACGGCGGCGTGGGGCGACACCCGCAATCCGTGGAACACCGATTTCAGCCCCGGGGGATCGAGCGGCGGGTCGGGTGCGGCGGTGGCCGCCGGGCTGTGCGGGCTGGCTCTCGGGTCAGACGGGCTGGGGTCCATACGCGTCCCGGCCGGTTTCACCGGCGTGTTCGGCATCAAACCCCAGCGAGGTCGGGTGTGGCACGACCCGGCCGGCTGGAACGGCCTCTCGGTCAACGGGCCTCTGTGTCGAAGGGTCGTCGATGCCGCGCTTTTCCTCGATGCCACCGCAAGCGACCTGCCGCCGGGCGGGTTCGCCGGTGCGCTGGACCGGGGTGCCCGGCCGCTGCGCATCGCCGTCTCGTGGAAGTCGCCGGCGTTGTATCCACTGGCCGCTCGGTTGGGTACCCAGCAGCGGGACGCCGTGAACGTCATGGTCGGGGTCCTACGCGACCTGGGCCACACCGTCGTCGAGCGTGAGGTCGACTACCCGTTCACCCTGTCGTCCACCTATCTCTTCCGCTACCTGGCCGGGGTCGCCGAGGAATCCCAGGCGTACCCCGACGTTCTCTCGACCCGCACTCGCCACATGGCCATGATGGGCCGATGGATACCCGGGCCTCTGCTGCGGTGGGCGCTACGAGCCGAGACCGGCCTGGCCTCCCGGGTCAACACGGTGTTCGACGACTTCGACGTGGTGCTCACGCCCGGCTCGGTGGAGGCACCGCTGCGGGTGGGGGAGCTGGCCGGACGAGGCGCAGTGCGCACGCTGTACGCCTCGGGCCGCAAGATTCCCAACTTCGCCCCCTGGAACGCGATCGGGCAGCCGGCCATCTCGGTGCCCGCCGGGTTCGATGACGCCGGGCTGCCGCTGTCGGTGCAATTCGCCGGGCGGCCCCACGATGAAGCAACCCTTCTCGCCCTGGCGGCTCAGATCGAAGCGGTCCGGCCCTGGGCCGACGATCGCCCGCCGCTCGGAACAGGTGACTAGAGCGCCCTCGGCAGGATTCGAACCTGCGCTCACGCCTCCGGAGGGCGATGCTCTATCCACTGAGCTACGAGGGCTGCGGCGCTGATCGTAGCGCACCACATCTGTCCTTCGACCCATTGAATGCCGGGTTGAGCAGAACGGTGCACCGGTAGCATCGCTCTGTGATCAGAGACCTCTTGGCCGACGCCATTCGGAGCGCCCTCGGTGCGCTCGGGGTGGACCCGCTACCCGACGACATCCATCTCGAGCGGCCGGCCCGACGCGAACACGGAGACTGGTCCACCAACATCGCCCTGGCTTCGGCCAAGCACGCGGGCCGCAACCCGCGTGAGCTGGCCACCGAGCTGGCCGATCATCTCAATGCCCACACCCCCCCACACGTCGAGAGTGTCGACGTGGCCGGTCCCGGCTTCGTCAACTTCCACTTCGACGACAGCTGGCTCCACGACTTGTTGCGTCAGGTGGTGGCCGAAGGCGCCGACGGCTACGCCCGCCACACCGGCGATGGTGGCACCGTCAACGTCGAGTTCGTGAGCGCCAACCCCAACAAACCCCTACACGGCGGACACGCCCGAGGAGCGTGCCTGGGCGACTCGGTGGCCCGGTTGCTGGAGCGGTGCGGGCACACCGTCACCCGCGAGACGTATCTCAACGATCGCGGGGTGCAGATGGGCCTGTTCGCCGAGTCGCTGGCGGCGCGCGCCCGAGGCGAGGAGCCACCCGAGGACGGCTACCACGGTGACTACCTCATCGACTGGGCGGCCGAGATGCCGGCCGATGCCGATCCCCTCGACTGGGGGTACGAACGGGCGCTCCAGAGTCATCGCGAAACCCTCGAACGGGTCAACGTGCACTTCGACGTGTGGTTCAGCGAACGGTCGATGGTGGCCGACGGCAAGATCGAAGCCGCCCTCGACGACCTCCGGTCCCACGACGTGGTCTTCGAAGACGACGACGCCACCTGGCTGCGCACCACCGACTACGGCGACGACAAGGACCGGGTGCTGGTCAAGAGCGACGGCGACTTCACCTACCTGGCCCCCGACATCGCCTATCACCGCGACAAGTTCAGCCGGGCCGACACGCTCATCAACATCTGGGGAGCCGATCACCACGGGTACGTCCTCCGGATGAAGGCGGCCATGCAGGCCCTCGGGCACGACCCCTCCGAGCTCGACATCATCATCACCCAGCTCGTCGACCTCGAACGGGACGGCGAGATGGTGCGTATGTCGGGCCGGGCCGGCGACATGATCACCTTCGATGAGATCATCGACGAGGTCGGCGGCGACGCCGCCCGGTTCACCTACCTCATCCAGTCGGCCGACAGCCGCCAGACCCTCGACCTCGACCTGGTCGCCGCGCAGGTGATGGAGAACCCGGTCTTCTACGTGCAGATGGCCCATGCCCGGTTGTGTTCCATCCAGCGCAAGGCGGCCGAAGCCGGCTTCGATTCTCCCGACGGGCAAACGGTCGACCTCACCCTGCTCACCCACGAACGCGAACTGGCCGTACTCCGCTCGCTGTCGGAGCTGCCCGAGCAGGTGGTGTTGGCTGCCCACGACCGGGCTCCGCACAAGATCAGCACCTGGTTGCGCGAGTTCGCGGCCACCGTGCACGGCTTCCACCACGACTGTTATGTGGTGGGTGACGACATCAGCCCCGAGCTCACCCAGGCCCGGCTGGCCCTGGTGGAGGCGGCCCGGATCGGTTTGGCCATCGGCCTCGATCTGCTCGGGGTGTCGGCCCCCGAGTCGATGTGAGCGCCCTGCCCCGCCAGCTGCTCCCCGACACCGCCGAGGTCGGACCGGAGGGACAGCTGCTGGTTGGCGGATGCGACGTCGCCGCCCTGGCCGAAGAGTTCGGGACCCCGCTGTTCGTGTACGACGAATCCCACCTGCGAGTCCGGTGCCGCGAGGCGCGGGAAGCATTCGGTGAGGGTGTCGCCTATGCCACCAAGGCTTTTCTCTGCACCGCCATGGCCCAACTGGCCCACGAAGAGGGTCTGTATCTCGACGTGGCCACCGGCGGCGAGGTCCATGTGGCCCTGGCCGCCGGTGTCCCCGCCCGACACCTGGTGCTGCACGGCAACAACAAGTCCGATTCCGAGCTGCGCCAGGCGCTCGACGCCGGGGTGTGGCGCATCGTGGTCGACTCCTTCGACGAGCTCGACCGCATCGAGGCCATTCACGCCGAGACCACCCAGGTGGCACCCATCTGGCTGCGTCTCACCCCTGGTGTCGAAGCCCACACTCACGAGTTCGTGGCCACCGGGCAGGACGACTCGAAGTTCGGGTTCACCGTGTCCACCGGCCTGGCCGCCCGGGCGATCGAACGGGCCAACGCCAGCCTGGCGGTAGAGCTGCATGGCCTGCACGCCCACATCGGGTCGCAGGTGTTCGCCATCGACTCCTTCCGCCGGTCGGCCGCCATCCTGGCCGGCATCATCAACCCCACCGGTCTGGCCGAGCTCTCGGTGGGTGGGGGCCTCGGGGTGCCCTACGTGGCAGGGGAGGAGGCGCCGTCGATCTCGCAG
>JBPCTQ010000248.1:0-13558 GCA_051011595.1 Acidimicrobiales bacterium | reverse complement strand
TTCGACTCGGGAGCGGCAACGCTCTCGACGTCTGGCCAGGCCGAGGGCCAGCCGCTCATTCCCGCACAGGCGACGCCGATCCGCACATCGGTCGTCGAACCCACGTGGGAATCAAATGAGTCGCTGTTGCTCCTCGGCCTGGCATCACTCGCCGTTGCCTTGTTCGCCGGCGGGATGCTGCTCTTCACAGGCGACCGCCAGGAAGTGCAGCTGGCCATGAACGCGCCTTCAGCCGACACGGTGTCGAGCATGGTGGGCGGTACCACCGACCGACTCACGTCTTTGACCGACCGAATGCTCGAACACAAGGGCCGTGGGCGAGTCGTCTCGCTCTCCCTCGAACGAGCCGGCATCGCCTTGCGCCCGGCCGAGTTCGTGCTGATCGCGCTGTGCGCCGGCATCGTGTCCTGGATGGTCGGCATCCTGATCAGCGGGTTCTGGGTTGGCTTGCTGCTGGCCGGGCTGGTGATCCTGATCATCCGGGGCTGGCTCAGCTACAAGGCCGCCAAACGGTCGGCGGCCTTCGCCGATCAGCTGCCGGGCACGATCCAACTGCTGGCCGGATCGTTGCGGGCCGGCTACGCCCTGCCCCAGGCCGCCGAGACGGTCGCCGAGGAGGCACCGTCACCGACCGGAGACGAGTTCCACCGCTTGGTCACCGAAGTCCGGCTCGGTCGCGACTTCGACGACGCGCTGCGCAGCCTGGCCGACCGGGTCGACAGCGAGGACTTCCACTGGGTGGTCCAGGCCATCGGCATCCACCGCGATGTCGGTGGCGACCTGTCAGAGGTGCTCGACAACGTGAACGCCACCGTGCGTGATCGCAACTACATCCGCCGCCAGTACAAGGCCCTCTCGGCCGAAGGTCGATTCTCGGCCTATCTGCTGGTGGCGCTCCCCTTCATCGTGTTCGGCTTCCTCAGCCTCACCAACCCCGAATACACCGACGTGCTCTACCAGGAGACACGCGGTCAAGCCATCGCCATCACCGCCATGATCAGCATCTGCCTCGGGGCCCTCTGGCTCCGGAAACTGGTCTCGGCGCGGTTCTGACGGGCAGGAAAGGACATCGTCATGCCTATCGAGGTCTGGATCGGAGCGATCCTCGTCATCGCCAGCGTCATGTTGTTGTGGTGGTCGGCCGCCAGCGCTCGTCGCAGCAGCGCCAGCGAGCACCTGGCCACCCAGACCACCGACCTGCGCGAGATGGTGCTGGCCCGTGGTGGCGGCGAACGAGTGGCTGAGCCCGGCATGCAGAAGGTGGGCGAGCTGGCTCGAGCAATCACCCCGACCGGCGCCGCCGAACGCATCGAGGAGAAGCTGGACCAGGCCGGAAGTCCCGCCGCCTGGCCGGTGGAACGGGTCCTCGGATTCAAACTGTTGCTGGCGGTGTTGTTCGGCGGACTGGGGTTTGTCTTCTGGCTCGGCGACACCACCAACGTCCGCATGCTGTTCTTCGCGGCCGCGTTCGGGGCCATCGGCTTCTTGTTGCCCGACATGGCCCTCAACGCCCAGGCCAGCTCACGCAATGAGGCCATCCGACGCGAGCTCCCCGACGTGCTCGATCAGATCACCATCAGCGTCGAGGCCGGGCTCGGCTTCGAGGCCGCCCTGGCCCACGTGGCCACCCACACCGATGGTCCGGTGGGCGAGGCGTTCAGGCGAGCGCTGCACGACATCCGTATCGGACGGAGTCGCGACGAGGCCTTCACCTCGATGGCCCAGCGCTCCGACGTCGAGGAACTGCGTCACTTCGTGGTGTCGCTCGAACAGGCCGAGCGACTCGGTGTTCCGGTGGCCGAGGTGATGCGGGTTCAGGCATCGGAGATGCGGGTCATCCGTCGTCAACGAGCCGAGGAGAACGCCCAGAAGCTCCCGGTGAAGATGATCTTCCCGCTGATCTTCTGCATTCTGCCCGCCCTGATCGCGGTGGTCCTGGGCCCAGCGATCTTCGAACTCATCGACAACTTCCCGAGGCTCTGATGTCCAACACACACGTACCCCGATACCTCGAGCGGCTCGACGAGCTGCTGGAGCCCACCACACTGCACGAGCTCACCAGCCCGGCACCATCGATGGCCACCGGGTTCGACCCGCTCGACGACGTACTCGAGGGCGGATTCCGCCCCGAGGAGCTGGTCGTGCTGGGGGGCCGCCCCGGTGTCGGCAAGACCATCACCTTGGTGCAGTGGGCTCGCCACATGGCTCAGTCCGGCACCAACGTCGTGCTGGCCCACTACGAACACAGCGAACTGGCCCTGTTGTGCCAGTTGATGTTGATCGAGGTCGGCGAACGAGTCAGCGACTCGTCAGGGAGCATCGCTGCCCGCAACGCCATCGCGGAGATTCTGGCCGGTCGGGCCACGTGGGCCGACGTCGTTGCACCCGACGAACTGCTGTCGACGGCGGCCGAGGCCTTGGCCGACTACGCCCCTCGGGTCCAGGTGCTCAGTGCCGAGGGGCTCCGGGGCGGCATGCAGCCGCTCATCGACTCGGTCGAGGGTGACAGTGGAGCCAACGTGTTGGTGGTGGACCACCTCCACAAGGTCGATCCCCACCGTGCTTCGGCCGTCACCGTCATCGAAGGACTGAAACGCCTCGCCGTCGAGCGGGGCATCACGGTGCTGGCCGCGGCCATGCTCGACACATCGTCGGTGGCGGCCCGCCGATTGCGTATGTCCCACCTCGAAGAAGCAGCCCCGGTGGGCCACGAAGCCGACCTGGTATTGATGCTCAACGACAAACTCCCCGCCGTGTCACGGGCCCACTCGGCCTACGACTCGCTGCGGGCCGACACCTTCCGCAACCAGGTGCTGTTGTCGGTGGAGAAGAACCGTCGAGGCCAAGCCGGCGTCGATCTCGAATTCAACCGGGACTACGCCCACCGCCGCGTCGACCCCCGAGGCGGGTTCGTCTCGGAGCTGCTGGTCGACGACATCCTGGTGCGGGAGTGAGTCGCCCCGCTGTCGGCCCGGCCGGGCCGCGGGCGGGGACAACCGAGATCTCGCCGATGGCCAAGGTGGCGCTCTATGCGCTAACCACGCTGTTGGTGGCGGCGGCCGTCGAACCGGGGTGGACCACCGTCGCCATGATGTGGCTGGCGCTGGGCAGCCTCACGCTCGCGTTACGCGGGGTCGAGCAGCAACCATCCGGTCTGGTGCTGCGGCTACTGGCCGCGCTCCCCGGAGCCGCGGTGCTCATAGCCATGGACGTGGCCGCCAACGACGCCTCCCGCTCGACCAGAGGTCTTGTCGCCGCCGGCCTGGTGGGCGCCGGTTTGGCGATCATCCGGCTGGCGTATCCCGCCGGCATCTCCGGCCGGGCCTGGGTCCTGTTGGTCGGCGCGGCCTTTCACCTGGCCTGGCTCGACTGGCACGCCGCCACCATTGGCCTGTTGGCCATGTTCGGATCGTTCGGATTGTTCTCGGCCGCGCTGTTGATGCGTGACCGCCCGCTGGCCGACGAATCGGTGCCGTTCAGTCCCTTCATCTATCTCGGTGTGCTGACCGGGATCGCCCTGATCTGAGATTGCGCCGATCCGGCTCGGACCGATCCGGATACGCTCGGACGAGGATTCACCTTCGGTGGTCCACACGGGACGTGGCGCAGCCAGGTAGCGCACCTGCTTTGGGAGCAGGGGGTCGGGAGTTCAAATCTCCCCGTCCCGACAAACGAGTACCTGACGGCCGGTTGCCCCTAGGGCTGTCCAAGGGCTGGGTCCTTCACTACCGTCTGCCTTGTCGTCAAGCGGGAGCGGGGAAGAGTGATGCGAAGCCGGATCGGACTCTCCAGCGGCGCAATCGTGGCGCTGGTGGCATCGCTGCTGCTCACCGGGCCGGCGGGAGCGCAAGCACCGACCGAACCCTCCACATCGCAGACCACGCTCACCACCCCCGAACCCGGGGCCACCCGGTTCGGCGAGGCGTTCGACATCGAGGGCGATCGAGCCGTGGTGTACGGCTTCGCCAACAATCGACCGCGTGTGTATGTGTTCGACCACGTCGGCGGCACATGGACCCACACGGCCACCATCAAGCGCTCACCCGGTGGCACGTCGGCCTGGGCGCGCTCGATCGCCGTGAACGGCGACACGGTCGCCATCGCCGACCCCAGCTATGCACCTCCGAACACCAACAACTTCGGGCGAGTGCATGTGTTCGACCTCACCGCCAACGGCTGGACCGAGACACAGACGCTGGCCGACACAGGCAACTTCAACGCCTTCGTGCAGTCCGTCGGGCTCACCGACACCGGTCTCATCGTGGCCGGCAGCCGCTTCTGCGACGGGAGCTGTGGCTTCTGGCCGTGGCGGCTGTACCAACGCTCGGGCTCCGGGCCCTACGTCGCCACCGCCGTGCCGACCTCACCACCCGCCCGCCCGGGGATCGACGCCAGCATCGGCATCGACGAGAACCGGTTCGCCGTCGGCGCCCCCGCGGTGATCGATCCCTTCGACGGTTGTTTCATCTCCGACTCGACCCTGGTGGTGGGCGACACCTCCACCAACCCGCCTGCGGTGCTGGTCGACGAGCTCGTGCCCCGACCCGACTGCGAGTTCGTGCAAACCAGCGACGACTTCCGCCACGTCGATCTCAGCGGCGACGTGCTCGCCATCGCCAACTGTTGCAGCCAGGCCCAAGAACTGGAGATCAGGCGCGACGGCGGTAACGGAGTGTTCGGGTTGGACGACCAGGTGCCGCTGACGGCCTCGATTCGTGCCGTTGGCGTGGTGCCGGGAGTCATCGTGCATCTCGACGACGGCGCCGCCGCGCTGAGCACGCTGCTCGACACACCCTCGGGTTGGGTGGCGGGCGCGGACATCGTCCTGCCCGGGGCCGTACCCGACGTCCGCCGACCGCTCGTGGCCGACGCCGACCGGGTCATGGTGGCCGGAGACGAGGCGGTCCACATCGTCACCATCACCCCGCCACCGTCGGGTCCGCTCTGCATGGGGTTGGTGCCCACGGTCGACCTGGCCTCGGGCGACGAACCCACCCCCGGCGACGACATCATCCTGGGCACCACTGGAGACGACATCATCTCAGCCGGGGCAGGTGACGACATCGTCTGTGCTCGGGGCGGCGACGACGTCGTGGTCGGCGGCTTCGGCAACGACGACATCCGCGGCGGGACAGGGGCCGACGTGATCTTCGGCGGGTCCGGAGACGACGAGCTGCGAGGCCGAGCCGACGGCGATCTCCTCATCGGCGGACCCGGGCGCGATGTCCTCCGCGGCGAGCGTGGACCCGACATCTTGATCGGCGGGCTCTCGTTCGACGAGTGTTTCGGCGGACCCGGTTTCGACGGCGCCCTCACCTGCGAGAGCACCACCGCCGTACCCTGACGGGCCTCCCACCACCGACGACCCCGGCCAGGATTCGGACGGCCTCCCCCGCTCCCCTGCCGTCAGAAGCCGCACAGACGTTGGGCCGCACGCTCCCGTCGTCGTAACCCCTCGCTGCGTTCGGCCGGGCTGACCCGTGCCGTGGAGTCCGGCAGATGGTCGGTGACCTCGGCGAAGGGCACCACCGTCATGGTGGGTTCGGGCCACTCGGCGGTGATGAGCCACCGCCCGTTGAGCGTGCCCCAGGTGTACCCGGCGCAGTCGAGCCAATTGGGGACACCAGGATCGTGGTGGGCGATCACACACCGGAACACACCGTCGTCGTCGAGCATGGCCTGATGTCCGTTGAGTGAGGTCTGGCGCCGCCACCAGTCCATCGACTCCCAGAACCAGGTTCCCAGCTGAAAACCCCAGTAGTGACACTCAGGCGGTGTCACCTCGAGGATCACCGCCTCGTCGGGTTGGCAGCGATAGTTCCCCATGCCGTACGAGAGACCCCGATGGCCACCCCACTCGCTCAGATCGGGCGCCAGGAACGGTGACGAGTTGGGCGGATTGTCCAGACACCAGTGAGCCATGCGGTCCCAGAACGTTCCGGCCTGGTCGAGCCATGTCATCAACAGCTCGATCTGCTCGACGGTGCGTTCGGGCCGTTCGGGCGGCGGTGGGTAGCTGGCCCCCACCCGCTCGATGTGGAGATCGGCCGGCTGCTCGTTCTCCCAGTCGTAGAAGAACTGGCGGACACACAACGACCCCACCTCGGGGGTGCTCTGGAGCCAGTTGCCGTCGTGCGGGTCCGGGCTGAGGATGATCTCCACCGTGCCGTCGTCGGCCACGTCGAGTGTCTCGAAGTTGATGTTGGCCACGATCTCGTAGTCGGGCGAGTGGCAGAAGTGGGGCGCATGAACCTGCACGTCGAACTGCCGAGCCGTACCCCGGGTGCCCGTGATGCGGTAGGTGTGGGCTCCGCCGACGGTGGCGAACTGGTAGATGCCATCGGGATTGTCGATACCCCACGACCACGCCCGGTCAGCCCAGCGTTCGAAGTAGGGGTAGTCGGGATCACCCAACTCCACGGCCAACACAGAGCCGGCGGTGAGATAGCGGGTCATGTACTTGATGGCGTGGGCTCGCATCAACGAGTCGTCGGGCGGGCCGCTGTCGCCGTACGCCAGCCGACCCAGCCGCTGCCACGCCTCGACCAGGCGTTCGAAGAGTGCACCGCTCATCAAGTCGTCGACGGTGGCCGCCGGCTCGGCACTCATGATCGTGAACCTAGCCCCGACAGCCGCGGGCCGTGACTCCTGGCGGATGACTCCGGATCTTTCCTTGACCTCAACCGCAGTTGGGGTTCTACGGTGCGGGCATGAGCCGCCGACCCTCGATTCCCATCGCCTGCACCCTCACACCCGACGGGGCCGCCGCCCAGGCCGGCGAGTGGGCCGAGCTCCGTACCCACCTGATCGAGGCGTCTGAGGTTCCCGATGGCCGCCGCCTGGTGTTTCCATCTCGTTTCCGCGAACACGTACACGATCTCGCCCGCCGCGAAGCCACCTGGTGCGCCTTCCTCACGTTGGAGGTGACCGACAGCGACCAGACAGTGTCGGTCGAGATCACCTCTGCGGACCCGGCCGCCGCTCCGGTGATCGCGTACCTCGCCGACGGCTGACGCTCAGGCCTTGGTGACCGTGTCACCGGCCGAGATGGAGCCCGACTGCACCACCTTGGCGTTGATACCCCGAAGATGCAGTTCCTTGCCGGCCTCACTATTCACCCAACGGGCCGCGTCCAGGCCGAACCGCTCGCCGAACTTCTTGCAGCCGGTGTGTGGTTGGGCCGTCACCTCGATGACGGCGGTGCCGATGTTGAGCCGGGTGCCGGGCGGCAGGTTGGCGTCGCTGAGATCCATGTCGATGTAGAGCTGGTCGCCGGCCAAGGCCCGACGATCCGGATCCGGGCACAACAGCTCGATGGTGCGGGCGTTCATGATGTTGAGCTGCATCTCGGGATGGGGCCCGCCGTCATCGGTGCGCCGTGATCCCCGTTGGTTCCAGGAGTCGCCCACCACACCGACCTCGGTGTCTAGCTCGGCCCGGTCCAGCACCTCGCGCTCGTCCACGGCGGGACGCCGCACCACCATGGTGAGCTCGCCGCGGTCGGCCGGCGAGCGCCGGATGTGGTCGAGTCCGGCGTCGAGCTCGGCGGTCGTGAGGTGGACGGGTGTTCCAGTGGTGTCGGTCACCGTGCCAGTGTCGCCCGCCGGACCCGGCCACGCCAAGCATTTCCGACGGTGCCGGCTGATGTCGCCGTCAGCGGAGTGAGTACGCCCGCGCAGACGCGAGCCTCGCTCGGTTGCCAGAGTGCGGTCAGCGCCGACGGAACCTCAACGGACCGGAGCGGCCCGAGCGGAGCGAAACGAAGTGGTCGAAGGAATCGCCATCGTGTCGCAGACCCCGTCCATCAGCTTGCGGGAGCTGAACCGGGGTGTGGCGGCCGTGCAAACCCAGGTGGTCCGTGACCTCTGGCCGTCTTGGAACACCTCCGCCCCGGTGAACCCGTTCTTTCGGCTCGAGGATGTACCACTCGGACATTGGCCGGTGGTGATACGCGACGACGTCGGCCCCACGACGGCCGGTATCCATCGCTTCGAGGGCACGCCGGTTGGCGTCAGCCCGGCCGCCGGCGACTGGACGCTCTCGGTCAGTCGGGTGGTCCTCGACTTGTTGGTGAACCCCGACGGCCGGCGACGACTGGTGGGGCCCGCTCCCGACGAGACAGGTGCGGTGGAATATGTGGCCGCGGTGGCGGCTGTCGGGGATCAACGGTTCCAGTACGACATCCAGGGGTATCCGGTCAGCGGCTTCGTGTTCCCGGCCTTCTACCAGGGTGTCGTGGGGCCCTTCGACATCAGCGGCCACATCGAGCAAGCCCGCCAGGTGGTCCCCGGGGGCCACCTCATCTGGTGGGACAGCGGCACCGGCCGTTGGTGGCAACAACGGTGGACGACCGACGACGGCCCCGAACAGATGTCGATCGAGATCGACCCCGGCGGTGACGTCGAGCGCCAACACCGGCACCTGGAGGAGACAGCCACCACAACCGCAGAGATCGATCTCCGCGGTTCCACCGGCCGGCGACCCTCCGCAGCCACCCGCCGCAGCGCCCGGTTGAGTGACCACCTCAACTCGCTGACCAGCGGTCACAGGTCGCCGAACGAGTCTCCCAACAGATAACGAGGACCGTCACCCAGACCGGCCGCGGCATCACCGGGGTTGTAGAGCGCGCAGGTGTCGAGGGACAGGCACCCACATCCGATACAGGAATCGACCTGATCGCGAAGGGCCTCCATGGCCCGAATGCGGGCGTCGAGCCAGGGGCGCCAACGCGACGACATTCGTTCCCAATCGCGGCGGGTCGGTGTGCGCCCTCCCGGAAGCCCGTCGAGCGCGGCGGCAATCTCGTCGAGCGTGAGCCCCACCCGTTGGGCGGCACGGATGAACGAGACCCGCCGGATCACATCCCGCCCGAACCGACGTTGACCACCGGCTGTTCTCGTCGCCGCAATCAGCCGGCGCGATTCGTAGAAACGCAGCGCCGATGAGGCCACCCCCGTGCGGGCCGCCACCTCGCCGATGGTCAGGGTGGCGTCGGTCATCGAACTCCTGGGACCTTCGTCGACTGCTTGACTTCAACCTTACTTGAAGTTCTAGCGTGGCAACCATGAACCTCTTCGACATCGACCCGCCGCACAGCGTCGACGTCTACCGCGACCGCGATCTCGACAGGCTGAGCGACGCCACCTTGGCCGAAAGCGTCAGTCGGGTGCTGGCTCGGCCGCGCACCGCCGATACGTCGTTCACCCTGCACGCCCCGCTCGAGCTGCTGGCCCGGATCCGTCTCCTCGACCGAGTCGGCGCCGACCAGCGCCACACGGCCCGGCTCCGTCTGGTGGCCCTGGCCGCCATCTACGACAGCAGCGGTGAGCCGATCGACCATCCACCCGGTCCGAGCCCCGACTCGTTCGAGGCGGCCATGGCCATGCTCGGCAGCGCCATCGAAACCGGCGACGTCGACCAGGCCGACCGGGCGGTCGACGGGCTGGACGATCCACTTCGGCTGGCCACCGGATCCGACGCCCTGGTCCCGCTCCTCGGGGCGGCCGGTCATCTTCCCATCCTGTTGAGCAACTGGCCGGTGGTACAGCCCACCACTCCCCTCGATCACCACATGATCCGCCACATGGTCAGAGACCTGGCCGGCTCATCCCAGCTGCGATTCCGCTTCGATCACCCCAACCGCGACCGGGCCGTGGGGTCGCGGGCCGAGCTCGAGTCGGCGTTGGCCGCCGTCTCACCGGTCGGTGATCCCGGGTTCGGCGTCTTCTTGTTGATCGACCAGGCCGAACAGCACCAGGCCCTGGCCCGATTTCCCAGTGTCGACGCCGCCGCCGTGCCGGGGGCGTTCCGCCTCATCATGCGCCGGGCGGCCACCGCCATGCTCACCGACGACCCTCACGCCGCACCCTACGGATGGAGCCATGCCCTCACCATGCCGTTGGCCTTGGGTCAGCTTGCCCCATCCCTGGCCGACCCCACGCTGGCCCTCGATGCCGCCCTCACCGAGTGGTGCGGCTTTCGTATGGCCCACGGAGCGGGCCCCTCCACCGACTACGACCCTCCGGCGGCCAACGCCCGCTGGCCCGAGGCAATCGACGACGGCGCCGACCAGGCCGGCGCGGCAGCGTGGCATCACCCCGCCGTTGCGGAGGTGGAGTCGGCGCTGATCGACAACGCCGCGTGCAGCCACGACGCCCACCTGGTGAAGTACACGGTCGCCTGCCTCGATGCAGCCGCACTCGATCCCGACCACCAGCGGCTCTACCTCGCCGGCGCGGCGTTCCTGGCCGGCTGGTGGCGTCAGGCGCCGGCCGCCGACGATCCCTTGATCGACTCGATCCGGGTGAGCTGATCGAGAACGGTGTGGGCGGTGCCGAAGTACCGGAGCGGATACCGCCACCGCCGCGATGTGCGTAACGACAGGGTCACGAGGGTCTGGTCGCGCCACCACGGTTCGACCGCCAACCAGATCGGGACCCGAGGCCGGCAGAACGGGATACAGAGCCGGCCGGGGGCCCGCTGCAGGCTGGTGTGGCCACGATCGCTCAAAGGCCCTTCCAGAGCCAGACCCGGCACCGACGCCAATCGTTGTTCGACCATGACCAACGCCTGGTCGGGGTCGCAACGCAGAACCCGCCGCACCACCGAGTCCACTCGGGGCGACGGCGCCGAAACAGTGAGCTGATGCCATCTCCGGTAGCGGTCTCGCCACCGGCCCCGCCACTTGGCGGCGGCCAGCGATCGGGCCGACGGTGGTCGGGCCTCGGCGGGTTCGTCCTGACCGAACTGCACCACCACCGAGTGATGGTCGATCGACCCCAGCGGCGACGGTTCCAGCCATTCGATCTCGGCCGTCTCGTGCACACCTGAAGTGTACGACGCACGGCAACGGCCGTGAAGAGGCCTCGGCGACGGAGCTGGCCACTCCTTGCGGTCGGCCCTACTGTCACCCCGACGCCAGCGCCACGGAGGGCCGGGTGAGCGACCACGAGATCGAGTCGATCAAACAGCTGAAGGCTCGCTACTTTCGCCTCATGGACACCAAACAGTGGGACGACTGGGGTGAGTGCTTCACCCGCGACTGTCACTTCGACACCGCGGTCGAGATGGAACGCAACGGTCTCGACGGGTCACTCGGCATCATCGATGGCCGGGCCGATCTGGTGGCCTACATGCGTCAATGGGTCGATCCGGCCGAGACGGTGCACCACGGCCACATGCCCGAGATCGAGCTGGTTACCCCCGACGAAGCCAGGGGCACCTGGGCCATGTACGACCGGGTCCGTGTACCCGGCGACCCGGCGCTCGAATTCGAAGGGTACGGGCACTACCACGAGACCTACCGCAAGGGCGACGATGGCCGGTGGCGGATCGCCGATCTGCGGCTGAGCCGAATTCGGGTGGTTCCCATCCCATGAGCGACATCTTCGACAACCTGGTCACCACCTCAGAACCCGAGCAGAACCTCGGCCTCACGGGTATGCAGTTCGATCCCATCAAGATCGGCTACATCTCCGACCTCGAGATGCCCGACAGCTATCTGGGCCCGATGTACATCGAACCGATCATGCTGGCCTTCGAACAGGCCGTGCAGCAGGGTCTGGTCAACCGACCGCTCGAGCTGATCGTGAGCCGCCACTACGCACTCCCGCACCATCACCCCGACAACGCCAAGGTGGGTCTGCAGTGGCTCAAGGATCAAGGCTGCATCGGGGTGATCGGTCCCATGATCTCCGACAACGCCCGGGTGCTGCGCGACTTCGTCAACCATGAGTTGAAACTTCCGTGCCTGACCTGGTCGGGCACATCGGAATGGCACGGCGACTACTGCCTGCGGTTGGGCAACGGCGGCTGCACCGAAGAAGGCCAGCTCATGGGGTCGTGGTTCAAGGGTCGGGGCATCGAGGCCGTGGGGGTGCTCAACGAGATGAGCCCCAACGGCAAGGAGTACTTCGACTCCTTCCGACATGCGGCCGACGAGTTCGATCTGCGCATTGTGGGAATCGAAACCATCACCCAGACACCGACCGACCTCGAGGATCGCCTCGAGCGGCTACGCGACAGCGGCGCCGAGGGGCTCGCGTACATGGGGTTCGGTTGGCCCACCACGTTGATGCGTCCCATGTTCGACCGGCTCAACTGGGATCCGCCGCGCATCATGACCACGGCGTTCCAGTTCTGTTATGCGTTCAAGGAATGGATGGAGGCGCTCGAGGGGTGGGTCGGCCTCGACCAGGTCTGTGAGGAGAACCCGCTCTATGGCCGCTTCCTCGACGACTTCGAGGCGCACTACGGCTACCGACCCCACAATCCCAACACGGTGCCCGTCCTGGCCTACGACTCGGCCCGGGTGTTCTGTGAGGGGTTGTACCGGGCGCGCACCGAGACGTTCACCGGGCCAGGCTTGTTGGCCGGGCTCGAGCGGATGCGATTCGTCCCCAGCTTCACCGGCGGACCCCGCACCCACTTGGCGTGCGGACCCAGCGACCACCAGCTGTTCAAAGGCGACTGGCTGCTGTACCGACGGGTGGCCACCTTCACCAAGGAGGATGGGTCACCCAGTGTGCGCACCGAACTGGAGGGGTACTACGACCCCCTGGTCGGCTTCGCCTGACCTCTACGGCGGGGCCGGCGCGAAGGCGATCGGTGTGGTGGTGAACGTGCCGACGAAGTCGACCGCTTCGGCGGCGGTGACATCACACGGCCTGGTGGCGCAGTTGTTGCTACCGAACAGGAACTGGTCGGCTGGCATCGTGGTGGCGAAGTCTCCGGCGCCGTCAGCGTCGACGTCGACTCGTGTGGTCCAATCACAGTTCGACGGGCCGGTCACCGGAGCCAGGCAGAGGTAGATCTCGATGGCCGCCCCGGGCCGGAAGCCGGTGCCGGTCACGGTCAACGTCTCGCCGTCGATCACATCGACCGATGGAGTCACCGTGATCTGGCCCCGGGTGGCCGGCGGGGTCGGTGGTACCGCGAAGGCCAGCGGCACCGTCGCGATCTGACCGACCGGAGTTGCGCCCACGATCTCGCCCGCTCCGATCACGCAGGGCGTCGCACCATCGGTGCAGTCGATGAACTCTCCTCGAGCGGCCACAAAACCCTGGCGGCGGACGCGGTAGGGAACCGAGATGGTGCCGTCGGGGGCCACCGTCGTGGTGACGGCCCCGAACTGGCCGCTGAGGCAGGCGTTCACCGCCGGTTCGGTCGGCTGGGCGTCGGCCTGGCATGCCGCGACCGTCGATCCTGGCGCCCAGCCGGAGCCGGCGAGCGTGACGAGATCGCCGCCGTCGAGATCGGTGTTGGGCGTCACCGTGAGCACCCGCTCGTCGTCGTCGACGATGACAACAACACCCAGGCCGTAGAACCCACCGACCTCGGCGTTGGTCGGCGAGTGGAACCGCACGAGGATCAGCTCGTCATTCTCGCCGATGGCGTCGCCGGCCACATCGATCGAAACCATCTCGTCCACGTCGTCGGGCACGAAGGTCACCTCGCCGCTGTCGGCGACGTAGTCCGCGCCCGGCTCGGCCTGCAGGGCCGAGTCGAGCTCGGGCACGACGATCGTCTCCCATTGCACCGTCACCGTGTTGCTCGATGG
>JBPCTQ010000247.1:0-11378 GCA_051011595.1 Acidimicrobiales bacterium | reverse complement strand
TCGCCGGTCCGTCACACCGACGAGACCCGCGCCTTCCTCTATCGCCATCTCGTTCCCGGACTGGGGCTGCCGACACCATGAACCACGACCTCGAGGTCTCGATCCTGGGCGAACTGCTCGACCAGCTACGCACCCAGCGCAATGCCGACGCCGGTCGACAGGTCCAGAACCCGGCCGCCAGCTACACCAGCCCCGAGCTGGCCCACCGTGAGTGGACCGAGTTCTTCGACAACCACCCCCAGCTGGTCGCTTTGACCGGCGACCTACCCGGGCACGGCACCCACCTCACCGTCGACGACCTCGGAGTGCCCATGCTGCTCACTCGCGCCGACGACGGTGTGGTGCGGGCCTTCGTGAACAGCTGCCGCCATCGCGGTACCAGAGTGGCCGAGGGTCCCCGCGGCACCAGCCGCACGTTCGTGTGCCCCTTCCACCACTGGACCTACGCCAACGACGGCGCGCTGGTGGGCCTGCCCCGCAGCGACGACTTCGGCCCGTTCGACCGCACATGCCGGGGACTGCTCGAGTTGCCCGCTGCTGAACAACACGGCCTGATCTGGGTGCATCCACGGGCCGACGGCGAGCTCGATGTCGACGCCCTCCTCCAGGGCCTGGGGCCCGAGCTCGACGAATGGGGGCTCGGCCAGCTGGCCTTTGCCGGCGAGAGCCTCATGGAGCGCGACCTCAACTGGAAGCTGGCGGTCGACACCTTCGGCGAGACGTACCACGTCGACCGTCTCCACCGCGACACCATCGCCGCCTTGGTGCACAGCGACACCCTCACCCACCAGCCGTTCGGTCGCAACCATCGCATGGCTTTCGCCCTCCGCGGTATCGAGTCGCTCCGCGACCGGCCCGAATCGGAGTGGACCATCGATGGTCACGCGAACGTGATCTACTTCCTGTTCCCGAACATCGAGCTCAATGTCAACCCCGCCGCCGTGTCGCTCATCAAGATCTACCCCGACCCCCACGATCCGGGTCGATCACGGACGCGGGTCAGCCACTACGGCGGGGCCCTCGACGTGGTGACCGAGGTCTTCGACACCACCATCGAACAAGAGGACTACGCCACGGCCGAAACCGCCCAACGGGCGGCCGAGAGTGGCGCCGTTGACCACTTCGTGTTCGGGCGGAACGAACCGGCCCTTCATCACGTGCACGATGCCTACCGGGCCGCGCTCGGTATGGAACCGCTCGAATCCTTCGACGGCTGAGTCAGTCGTCGCTCTGGGTCGCTCGTTCGATACCCACCACCGCGGCCAGCAGCTCCGAGTACGGCACCAGAACACGGTTGCCGTCGTCGGTCTCGACCTCGAGCTTGACCCCGAACATCTCGGTGACCGTGCCGCTGACCACTTCGCTGTCGACCCGATCCCCCACCGAGATCACCGGACGCAGCGCCCGTGACGCCGCCATCTCCGAGCTCACCGCACCACTGCCCGAGAACGCCACCAGGGCGGCGGTGAGCGCGGCCCCGAACAACACCGCGGCCGCGGCCAGGGTGAGGATGGTGGTGTCGACACCCAGCTGGTTGGCGGCAATCAGCCCGGCGGCGAAGAAGATGGTGCCCTTGATGATGCCCGGCACCCGGCTCCGCACCCCTTCGGACACATGGCCCAGTGATCGATCGGCCGCCGCCACCAGCACGGTGGCGGCGATGTTGGCCATGATCAACACGATGGCGGCCGACAAGGCTCGGGGGATGTAGTCGACCAAGTCCTGGGGCAGCTGATCCAGGGCTTCTTGGTTGACGAACCCCAGGGCCACGATGAGCCCGATGATCAGGGCAATCGAGAACACCAGGCTGGCCAGCGCCGGCGACGCCTGCTGGAGGGCCTCGGGACGGTTCTCCTTCGACAGCACCGACCGCACGATGCGGGCCAGGATCGACCCGATCACGATCGCCGCCGCCACCGCGATGGCTGCTGCCACCCACTCGTTCATGACTCTTCCTCCGTCATCAGGTTCCGAACCGTAGGCCACGAGATGCCCATCAGGGCGAGGAACATCTGCAGGTCCTCACGATTGCGCATCGACTGCGTCATCCGTACCCCCAACCGCTCGACCAGATCGTCGGGCGCCTGCAGGGATGCCGCCAGCGCTGCCGACAGTTCGGGAGCCGGAGCAGCCAGCTCCTCGAGCCGGTTGGCGCAGCGGCTACAGGTTGCCACGTGAGCGTCGACCTTGTCCGGCTCACCATCGACCAGCCAGGCGGCCAGCTTGCGATTGGACGGGTGGATCCACTTCATGGCCGCCACCCTTCCAACGCCGTGGTGAGCAATCGACGGGCCCGCAGTAGCCGGGTCTTCACTGTCGGCAGGGGCACCTCGAGCACTTCGGCGATCTCGTCGTAGGACATCCCCTCGACCTCACGCAGCACCACGACCGAACGGCTCAACTCATCGAGCTGGCCGAGGGCTTCCTCGAACGCATCGATCGAGACGCGCGACTCGACCCGCTGCTCGACTGATGCCTGCCCCGCTTTGGGGGCCTCGGGCATCTCGGCCGGATCGACGTGTACATCCCGACGACGCCGCAACGCAGAGATGGCGGTGTTGTGGGTGATCCGGAGCAGCCAGTTCTTCAACGGCGCCTGGCCCCGGAACGTCGGAAGCGCCTGCCATGCCTTCAGCAGGGCATCCTGAGCCACGGCCTCGGCCAGCCCGTGGTCGCGATTCACCGACAGGGCCACCCTGTACACCGCATCGGCATGGCGCCGGGTCAGCTCGGCCAGGGCCTCGGAGGGCTCCATGGCCAGCAGGTCAGCATCAGAAGTTGTCACCTGGGCCGGGAAGCGGGACCCCAGCCCAGGTGACGACGGCGGCGAGTGGGGGGGATCAACAGCATCAGCCGTTGTCAGCAGTACCTCCCACCGGCGGGTGCGTGGCCACGCTGCCACCGTCATGTCGTTCCCGACGCCCGGGCGGCGCAACAAGTCGCGAAGAAGACGCGAAAAAGAAATCCGCGACCAACCGACCCGCTGCTGCGTCAGTACCACGAGCAGATTCTGCATCGAACGTCGGCCGCGGCACCCATTTCCCTACCCGCCCCACGGCCGATCAGTCTGAGGGGCGCTCCTTCGGGGGCGCCCCTCAGGCGCGCTCCGGGCCAATAAGCTCGCACCATGACCGCCGGCCCCACACCACGCTTCGTCTGTGTCGGCATCGAGAAATGCGGCACCACCACCCTCCATGCCCTCCTCGATCAACGGCCCGACGTCTATCTGGGCCGATTCAAGGAACACTTCTACTTCAATCGGTCCTTCGACGAAGGCCCGGAATGGTACGCCGACCGCTATTCGACCTGGGACGGCGAGCCGATGGTGGGCGACATCACCCCGTCGTACTTCCGCCATCCCCAGGCCTACGACCGCATACACGACACCCTCGGCCCCGACGTCATGGGCCTGTTGGTGGTGCGGCACCCGCTGGTGCGGGCGTGGTCGCACTACGTGCATCAGCTCTGCCACGACGCAGCCGATGGCTCCTTCGCCGAGAACCTCACCAAACCGCTGCCCGGGGTCGACCCGGTGCCGGTCATCGAGGGGTTCCAGGCCGCCTTCGGCGACCGGGGGCTCATCCTCGTCTACGAAGACGACATCGCGCCCGACCCGCTCATCGGGTACCAGAAGGTGTGCGCCCATCTCGACCTTCCCCCGGTTGCGGTCGACGCACCGTGGAGCAACCAGGGTGTCTTCCCCCGCTGGCAACACCTTCGGGCCGGCGACACGGTCGGCGACCTCACCGTGCGGGCCGATGCCCTGGTGTTCTGCAGCCGGAACCGGTTGGTGAAGGTCGAGCTCGACCCCTCTGCGGAGCGCCTGGCCGAGGTCCAAGCGCAGCAACAGACCTGGACCCGCTCACTCGACATCGACGAAGCCGAGCTCCTCACCGGCCGGCACTTCCCGCACGTGGTGATCGCCGCCGAAGAGCTCCTCGACCGCCCGTTGCCCGGCTGGCGCACCCTGCCCGAGATCCCGTCGTACGACGATGCCGCCGAACCCACCAAACGCCTGACCCACCTCGGGGTGCTGGGGCGGATCTCGGCGCCGTCCGACCCCACATTCAGCACGTTCGGCGGCAACTGGATCGACACCGACACCTTCGGTGTCGAACTGGCGCGACGCGTCGATGCGGGCGAAGTCGACACCACGCTGGCCGAGCATCTCACCACCTTCGAGCGCGACGGTCGGGTGGTCCTCACCGGTGCGGTCGACGACGATGTCATCGATCGAGTGCACCTCGACCTGGAGGGGGCCTGGTTGCCCGAGTCGGGCTACCTGGCCCGCAACAACCTCACCGGGTTGATGCCGGCTCACCTCGGCCGGGGCCAGGGCCGCCTCATCGATGCCCACATGAACAGCGAAGCCATCCGTGATGCCGCCTTTGCCCCCGCCATCCTCGACTTCCTGCACACCCTCTTCGACGACGATGTGGTGGCCTTCCAGAGCCTCTACTTCGAGAGCGGGTCACAACAGTCGATGCACCTCGACACTGCCTACGTGGTCACCGACGAACCACTGCGCATCGCGGCCGCCTGGATCTCCCTCGAAGACATCGAGCCCGGCACCGGTGAGCTGCAGTACTACCCGGGCAGCCACCGCCACGACCCGTATCTGTTCTCGGGCCGATTCCGGTCGTGGAACCGCGGTCGCGACGGCGAGAACGAACACGACGACTTCATCGCCTCCATCAAGACCAACGCCGAACAGCACGGCGTCGAGGCCGAACGATTCCTACCGGCGTGCGGCGACGCCCTCATCTGGCACGCCGATCTGGCCCACGGTGGCACCCCCATCACCGCACGCGACAGCACCCGGCACAGCGTGGTCGTGCACTACGCCCCCCGATCGTCACGCCCCAACTACGCCCGCCGCGGCAACCCCTACCCGGTGTTCAAGGCCACCGAGGGCGGGTTCGTGTCGAGCCGCAACTTCGACGTGGCCGGCCTCAAGAACAACGCCGAGGTCAAACCCCGGTCCGAGCTCGACCTCCGTCACCAACGCGACGATGTCGTCATCGAACGGGCCGACGACGAGTCGGCCGCCCGTTTCGAGGTACGGCTGGCCGATGGCCTCGAAGGGCGGGGCGTCATCCTCCAGGTACGAGCCGTCACCGACGCCGACCAGCTCCATGTGCTCATTCCCAAACGCAACGGCAAGACGATGCGAAAGATCGAGGAGCTCGACGGCGGCCGCCACAACCTGAAGTTCCGGCTGCTCGAGGTCGACAGCGAACGACCCCTGGTCATCCAGTACCCCGGCGCCACCGAGGTCGATGTCGAGCGGGTCTCGGTGGTGGAGCTGCTCAACCGCCCCTAGGTCTGGGGTCGGGGTTCCTTGGGAAGACCCAGGACCCGCTCGCCCACGATGTTGCGCTGGATCTCGGCAGTACCACCCCAGATGGTCTCGGAGCGGGAGAAGAAGAACGAGCTCTGCATGGCGTCGGCCGGGTAGTCGGGGTTGGTCATCCGCCGCCCGTAGCCCGGCACCATCTCCTCTCCTTCGCCGGTGAGGATCTGGCCGGCCATACCCGAGATGTCGATGTACGTCTCCATGACCGACCGGTGGTACTCACTCCAGTTCATCTTGTTCATGGCACCCAGGGCGGCCACCCCCGGGTCCTTCTTTCCCTGCACGATGGCGGACAAGCTGCGCAAGCCGTTGACCCGCATGATCTGCACCCGGCTGTAGGCCTTCATGAGCTCCTGGCGCACCGTGGGGTTCTCCAGTGCACCGTTGTCGCGAGCCGCGTCGATCACCATCTCCAGCTCCTTCTCGAAGCGGCGGTAGCCGGTGGTGGCCGATGTCCCCCGCTCGAAACCGAGGGTGGTCATGGCCACCTTCCAGCCGTTGTGCAGCCCGCCGACCACGTTGTCCTTGGGGCACCGGGCGTCGGTGAAGAACACCTCGCAGAACTCGGCCCCGCCATCGATCTGGTCGATACGACGGACCTCGATGCCGTCTTGTTTCATGGGGCACAACAGGTACGAGATGCCCTTGTGTTTGGACGCGTCGGGATCGGTGCGACACAACACGAAGATGTAGTCGGCCTCGAACCCCTGTGTGGTCCAGATCTTCTGGCCGTTGATGACCCACTCGTCGCCGTCGAGCACCGCGGTGGCCTTCAGCGAAGCCAGGTCGGAGCCGGCGTCGGGCTCGGAGAAACCCTGGCACCATGCCATCTCACCACGAAGGATCTTGGGGATGAACTCCTGCTTCTGCTCTTCGCTCCCCCACTGCAGGATGGTGGGCCCCACCAGCGTGTCGCCGAAGAAGTCGCCCCGCATCCCGGCCCCGGCCCGGTGGAACTCCTCGGCCATCACCACCGACTCCTCGGTGCCCAGGCCCCGCCCGCCGTATTCGGTGGGCCAGCTGGCGCAGTACCAGCCTCCCTCCACCATCTTCTCGGGCCACGAGCGGTTGAAGGCCGATCGCTCGTCGTCGGTCATGTCGAAGTCGTCGTCGAACCAGCCATCGGGCAGGTTCTCTTCCAACCAAGCCCGCACCTCGATGCGGAACGCCTCAGCTGCTGGCGGGTAGGTCAGGTCCATTGCCGCAAACTACCCTGCCGACATGTCCGTCGACGCCCCCAAGAAAGAACGATGGAGCTTCCAGTGGAAGGAGCTCTACGACGAGGTGATCACCTCGGGCCTGTGCACCGGTTGTGCCGGTTGCGTGATCAGCTGTCCCCACGACGTCATCGGGTACAAACACGAACCCGGTCAGTACACCCCGTTCCACCTCGAAGAAGAGCTCGGCCTCGACGACTGTGTCCACGGACAGAAGGGCTGCACCAGTTGCACCCGGGCCTGTCCCCGGTTCCGGATGTGGGAACCCGAAGCCGACATGCACCTGTTCGGCCGCGAACGCAACCCCGACGAGCAGGCCGGCATCGTCGGCGACATCCTGCTCACCCGGGCCAGCGACGACTTCGTCTACGAGACCGGCCAGGACGGCGGCCTGGTGTCGGCCATCTTGATCTGGTGCCTCGAGAACGGCGTCATCGACGGCGCACTCGTCTCCGGGCTCGAAGGCGGAACCGAAGGGGGCGGCTGGAAGGCGGTCCCCATGGTGGCCACCAACCGCGACGAGGTGCTGGCCGGTGCCGGCAGCCGCTACACCTACTCAGCCAACACGATTGCCTACGACGAAGCCGTCGAGCGCGACCTGGCCAGCCTGGCGCTGGTCGGCATGAGCTGCCAGACCTCGATCGCCCCGGTGATGTGGCATCGCAAGGTGGGCAAGGTGTCCAAGCCGATCAAACTCAACATCGGGTTGTTGTGCTCGAAGAGCTTCGACGACGCCATGTTCGACGAGTTGTTCTGGGTGAAATACGGCCTGCACAAAGACGACATCGCCAAGATGAACATCAAAGGTGTCTTCCAGGTGTGGATGAAGAACGGCGACTACCACGAGATCAACCTCAAGGAGTGCCACGCCTGGACCCGTGAGGGCTGCAACCACTGTCCCGACTTCGCCGCCGAACATGCCGACATCTCCACCGGTGGCATCGGTGAGCTCACCGACTGGACCCTCACCATCGTGCGCACCGATCTCGGCCGGGCCATCATCTCGGCCATGGTCGAAGACGGGGTCATCGACACCCGGCCCGGCGACGATGATCCCGGCGCCATCGCCCTCATGCACAAGTTGGCCGCCAAAAGCCGCAGCCGCTGGCCCGAGTGGGCCGAAGTCAGCGTGCGCTGACTAGGTACAGGGGATCTCGATCACGTCGAGGATGTTGGCCACCGTCTCCACCGGTTCGCCGGTCTCCTCTTCGACCTTCTCGACGGCCGATCGGTAGGCCCGCTGGAGGGCCTGGCCGCTGTTGATGTCGTCGGCGTTGTCGGCGATCTCGTCGTTGAAGGCCACGAAGACGTCGTAGGGCACCAGCTCGACGTACTTGTTGTACGTGCACTCGCAGTACTGCACGGTGCGGTCATCGGAGTCGAACGCTCCGGGATCGGAGCGTTCGCATGCTTCGCGGTAGTTGGCCTCAACCAGCGGTACCTCGGACTCCTCGCCGTTGATCGACTCGAAGGCGACCGGCTGCTCGGTGTAGGCGTTGGGCGCGCCGCTGCTGCCACACGCCGTCAACACGATGACGATGGCGGCGAGCAGCACGGTGAGGCGCGTACGGGTGGCGGTCATAGCGGCTCAGGCTATCGAGACAGGACCCGAGCCCGGTCGAAAACCGCGTCGAGCATGGGTTCGGTCAGGCGCCCCGTGAACGTGTTCTGCTGGCTGACGTGGTACGAGCACACGATCGTCCGTCGATCGTCGATCGGCACCTCCACGCCGTGACCGAACTTGGGGCGCGGTGAGATCCCGAAGTCGACACACGCCGCCTGATAGCCGATCTGGCCGAGCACCACCACCACCTGTACCCGGTCGAGCATCTCGACCTCGGCGGTGAACCATCGGCGACAGTTGGTTCGTTCGTCGGCCGTGGGTTTGTTGGCCGGCGGAGCACAGTGCACCGGCGAGGTGATGTAGGCGTCGGTCAGCTCGAGCCCGTCGCCAATGTGGGTGCTGGTGGGTTGGTTGGCATACCCGGCCCGATGCAGGGCCCGGTACAACCAGTCACCCGAACGATCGCCGGTGAACATACGGCCCGTACGGTTGGCCCCGTGGGCGGCCGGGGCGAGGCCCACCACCAACAGACGGGCCCGAGGATCTCCGAACCCCGGAACCGGTCGGCCCCAATAGTCGTCGTCTCGGAAGGCCGCCCGCTTCTCGCGGGCCACCTGTTCGCGCCACTCGACCAGGCGAGGGCACTGCCGACAGTTGCTGATCTGTTGGTTGAGGTCCCGAAGGGTGTCCATCGGGCCGGACCCTATAGCGTCAATCGTGATGGCCAAGACCCTCAAACCAACCTTGGTGCTGCTGGTGCGCCACGGCAAGACCCCGACCACCGGCGACATGTTGCCTGGGCGCGCACCGGGGCTTCACCTGAGTGATCTGGGGCGCGACCAGGCCCAACAGGCCGGTGCCCGCATCGGGTCCCTCGACCGCGTGAGCGCCGTCTACGCCTCGCCGATGGAACGAACCCAGGAGACCGCCGCCCCCATTGCCAAGGCCACCGGCAAGCGGGTGCGCACCGAACCGGGTCTCATCGAATGCGACTTCGGACGCTGGACCGGCCAGAAACTCTCGGCCCTGCGCAAGAAACCCGAGTGGCGGGCCGTGCAGCGATACCCCAGCAGTTTTCGTTTCCCCCGAGGCGAGTCGTTCCCCGAGATGCAGGCCCGTATGGCCGACGCGCTCCACCGGCTGGTCGAACGCCACCCGGGCGACACCATCGTGGCCGTTTCCCACGCCGACCCCATCAAGGCAGCCGTCGCCGACGCCATGGGCACCCACCTCGACCTGTTCCAGCGCATCGTGATCTCGCCCTGCTCGATCTCGGCCATCTGGTACGGCGTCGACGGGCCCGCCGTCCTCACCGTGAACTCCACCGGGGATTCGCTCAGCGGCTTGTCGTTGTCATGACCGCTTCGTTCCACTTCGACGACCTCGATCACTTCCTGGCCGGCGCCGTCGGACCCAAAGGAGAACGGGTCTTCTATCTCCAGGCCGATGCGGCCGGCGAGAAGATCTCGCTGAAGGTCGAGAAACAACAAGTGGCCGCGCTGGCCGAATACCTCCACCGGCTGCTCGACGACGTACCCGAGGTGGCCGAAGCCGTCGACACCACGAACATCGAAGAACCGGTCTCGGCCGAGTGGACCGTCGGCCCGCTGGGGGTGGCCTACGACGAGTCGGCCGACAAGGTCGTGGTGGTGGCCGAGGAATTGGTCGACGACGACGACAGCCACGATGCGGCGACGGCACGGTTCGGCATCAGCCGGGCGCAGGCCGCTGCCTTCATCGAGCAGGCTCGGGACCTGATGGCGGGGGGACGCGACCCGTGTCCGTACTGCGGGCGCCCACTGCAACCGGGCGGTACCTGGTGTCCGTGCCACAACTGATGCAATGAGCGAGAGCCCGTTTCGCGAACGAGGTCCCATCGCCACCGCCGATGCGATCACCGTGCTCACCGAGGGTGAGCTGGAGGTGCTCGGTCGGATGCCGTACAGCTCGAATGCGACGTATCTGGTCGACGTCGACCACGAGTTGGCAGTGGTCCAGGGCATCTACAAGCCGGGACGAGGAGAACGGCCGCTGTGGGACTTCCCCGACGGGCTGTACCAGCGTGAGGCCGCCGCGTTCGTGCTGAGCGATCACCTCGGATGGGACCTGGTGCCACCCACGATCGTCCGCGACGGCCCATTGGGTGAAGGGTCGATCCAGCTGTTCATTCCCGCCGATTTCGAGCTGCACTACTTCGACCTGGTGGAGGACCCCACCCACCACGGGGCGCTGCAGCAGATGTGTGTGTTCGACTACATCACCAACAACACCGACCGAAAGGGCGGCCACTGCCTCATCGACCACGACGGTCGGATCTGGGCCATCGACAACGGCCTGTCGTTCCACACCGAGTTCAAGCTGCGCACGGTCATCTGGGAATTCGGGGGTGACCCCGTCCCGGTCGACATTCTCGACGACATCGGCCGACTGCTCGACGACCCCCTGCCCGAAGGGGTGGTCCGCGCCCTGTCCGGCCTGGAGATCGATGCCTTGTCGACCCGGGCCCGGGCCCTGATCAGCTCGGGAACGTTCCCCATCGACCCCACCGGCCATCGTTACCCGTGGCCGATGATCTGACCCCCTCGGGGAGTTATCCACAGATAGGTCTCCACTGGCCCGTTTTCTGTGGAAAATCCGCCGTTTCTGGGGACAGAACCGAGAAATCGGAGAAAATCTGAGAAAATCCGCCGTCTGACTGGCGGCGAAATCCCAGGTGTGTTATGTTGGTCCTTACCGCATCGCTTCGGAGCCGGCTCTGCCGCCCGAAGCGATTTCTGCTTTTGCAGTGGGATTTTTGCGGTGGGATTCTTCTCCGGGGTCAGACCCCGGTGCCACCACAGACGGGGCAGGGGCGAAGAGGCCCCGAACCGACCAGGGCCCCGACCCCTTCACATTCGTGGCATTCGTGACACTCCAGCGGCGGGAACGGGGAATCGGAGCGGTCGATCGTCCACCGGGTGACCAACCAGGTGGCCATCACGATCATCATGAGCGCCACTGTGTTCACGACCGCACCCATGGCGGGGTCCCCTACTTGTTCTGGAGCGCCTCGATGAGCTTGGGCAGCACCTTGTGGACATCGCCCACCACACCGAGGTCGGCGACCCCGAAAATGGGGGCTTCGGGGTCCTTGTTGATGGCGATGATGTTCTTCGAGCCCTTCATGCCCACCAGATGCTGGGTGGCGCCCGAGATGCCAGCTGCGATGTAGACGGTGGGCTTCACCACCTTGCAGGTCTGG